>CAZORS010000225.1:0-8317 GCA_964582025.1 uncultured Pirellulaceae bacterium
ACGACCAACACGCAAACGATCAGCCCGATTTGCTTTCCACGCAAGGTGCGTTCGATGCCGAACATCGTTCCACAAAGCAACGCGACCCCGGCGTCGATCCAGAATTCAGTCGCGAATGGTGTCAGCGATTCAGGTGTCAATGAAGCATCTCGCTTGTCTCAAACTATACAAAGGTGACGGACTCACTGAACACTTCGACCAAATGAACGGTGGATGTTTAACGAATATAAGTGCTTTGCGGATCGACGCCGAAACTGAAAATCAGAAAAAGTGTCTTGGCACAGATGAAGACAACATAGAACCAAGTCTGCTGACTTTATGCGGAGACACTGAACCTCCAATACTTGTGCATCACCAACGCGAGGCATGTGGCGAGAATCAGTGGCGTCACGAAAGGCCAAACCAACTGAGCCCAAGTTGGAAACGTTGGGTCGGAAGCTGGTTTCACAAATAACAATGCAATGAATGCAACGAAACAAACCAAAAACAGAATGCCTTCCCAGCGGTCGATCCGATGACCAGCCGCAAAAATTGGCAAGCATGCAATAGAGCTCACCAACATGATCGGGATGTCGAACTGAAATGCTGCTTCCGGGATTTCAATGTTTGGCGAAAACAGGATTGTTGCTCCGCCAACGAGCAACAGGTTGAAGATGTTGCTACCAACGACACTGCCAACGGCCATCTCGGGAAACCCACGTTTCGCTGCCAATAGAGCCGTGACGATTTCGGGGGCAGAGCTCCCAACAGCCACAACGGTAAGACCAACGACAAGTTTGCTGACGCCGAAACTCGTTGCCAATCCGGATGCACCAATGACCATCCAACCTGCGCCAAACCAGAGACAGGCCACTCCAGCGAGAACAACAACGAAGCTGATCCAGTTGATTTTTTTTACTTGAGTTTCAACCTTCTCATTGCCTTCCGAATCTGATTCGACCGTGTCAATTCGAACTTCATTTGATTTTTGCTCAGACCTTATTTGCCAAAATAGAAAAGCGGCCATTACGGCGATCAAGATTATTCCGTCGACAATCCCGAGAACTCCGTCGATGCACAGTATCAAAAACAATACAGAGACACCAATCATGATTGGAACTTCACGCTGCACGATTTGCCGATGGATGACGATCGGAAAAAATGCGGCGGTGAGGCCAAGAATCAGCAGAATGTTTGTGATGTTGCTGCCCACGATGTTACCCAGCGCGATATCGGGCTTCTCCATAGCCATCGCATCAAGACAGATCGCCAGTTCCGGTGCGCTCGTGCCAAACGCCACGACCGTGAGCCCCACCAAAAGTTTGCTCATCCCCAAGCGTTCGGCAAAATCCACGGCCCCGCGAACCACAAACTCGCCTCCGACTAGCAATAGGGCTAGCCCTAGGACAAATGATAACGCTGCACTCAATTAATTCCTCTTCTATCTATTTGACGCAGATGACCGTCGTTCCACGATTCTTCCAATTTGATTTTAAGAATGTCACTGGGACAGGTCCGATCCTGATAACTTGATTGAATGGCCTTCAACACTAAGCTCGATGTTGATTTTGATTTCCTTCGGTTTCTCAATCACAAAATGTTGCATCGCCACCAAAACCATCTGAACGTCGTAGTAGCAACCTGCAGAAGCAAAAATTGAGATCTCGCCGTCGATACATTTCAACTCAAGCCGTTCCAGTTGGTTGTTCGTATGTGACTCAATCTCGCTGCGAATCTTATCTAGAATTTGGTCACCAAGCTTCCTCGCTTCTGTATCCACGATTGCACCCGTTTGATTGAGTTAGCCTACCCTTGTTCGTAGTAAAGTTTCAGCCCAATGCTGGTCAACAGCGAGCTCAGCAGCGCGTCTCCGAGTCGCTTCACTTAGATTCTCAACTCGGAGTCGCGCACAATTTTTTTGATGATCTCGATCAACGTGCAAAAGTGCCCGCACGACTTGACGCGATCCGCAATGGGGCCCGTTGAGCTGGTCGCCTCATTTGGTGGACACGGTTGAGCGGCACGCTGACAGTCTCTGTCGGCCATCGTGCAACTGAGCGGTCCAAACCAAACAACCAATTCAATGGCTGACGAGCCGACTGCATCCACGTAGCCAACGTTTCGGCGTTAACCCACATTCGCCAATCGATTTGCCTCGCAACCTTCGGCTCAATTGCGTCTGCGGCTAAACTGAGAGCGTCTTGTGAAGAAATGCTGGTCTTCGATGTTGAAATTCGCCCAACGCCTTCAACGCTAACGTCGACCTCGCAAGTCACGAACTCGCATTTGTCGTCCAACGAAAGCCGCAGGGACGCATGATTTACTTTATGCCCGAATCTAGCCAATGAGAAATACAGGCGGTCTTCAGCAAAACGTTTTTGGCCTTCACTCAAAATGCCCTGTGGATCATTCAAAAGAACGTTCATCTCAACCTCCAAAAAGTTTCAAGAGTCACTGACGTCTTATGGACAACGCCAAATTCGATTCTTCCCCAAACACTTAACCGCACATTCAACTGACAGTTAAGTTAGATAAACACCGGATAATTCATTCAATTAATCTATGCCATTGGATTTAGGTGACCGTTTGGATTCGGGATGTTCGAACACGATGGTCTCGTTGAGAGCAGAGGATTTCCCGGGGCCAGCAATAGAAGGCGATTGAGGATCATCAATGCTTTCCGCTCTCCGTTGCCACCATTGCTCTGCGTCCTTCGGCTCCCATATGACTGTGGGGTTGCAGGCCGATAGTTCGCACAGCACTTCTTCGATTGATCCGAAACGATCCTCGCGATCTAAAGAAACACATCGAGAAATCAAATGCGTCAACGAGCTATCCATTGGCTTTTTGTTTTTTTCTGCGAACGACCGAAGCCGTTCGAATGTGGATGAACCCAAATTGCTATGATGCTCGCGGCGCAATTCGTTGAGGTTGCTTGCCTGCAACATCGGTGAGCCAGTAAGAAGAAAGAAGCCAACGGCTCCCACCGCGAAAATGTCGATCCGAGCATCAACTTCTGAGGGAGCCTCAAAACACTCGGGAGCCATGTAAGCCGGCGTTCCCGACAAGCTATCGTTGCGACCGCCAAATCTACCGGAGCGGTCACGGACCATCCCAAAATCCAACACCTTGATGGTGTCGACCGCTCCGCCGCGGTCGCACAGCATAATATTGGCTGGCTTGATGTCCCGATGGATCAACCCGTTTGCATGAGCCTCCCGCAGCGATTCACAAACCTGTTGGAGCATTTTGATAACTCGGCCATCTGACAAAGAACACTCATGACGAATCAACTGCTCAAGATTCACTCCATCAAGCAGTTCCATCGCGTAGTAAAACAGCCCGTTTTCTGTCCGCCCGTAGTCGTAAATGGAAATTGTGTTTGGGTGCTTTAGTTGGCTCGTATATTTTACTTCGCGTTCAAATCTCTCGATTGAAGCCTTGCTGCTTTTCTCCGGAGGTAGAATCTTGACTGCCGTTGGCCGACGCAGCAAAGCATGTTTCGCGCGGTAAACCACCCCCATGCCGCCTTCGCCAACTTTCTCTTCCAGTTCGTAGGCACCAAGTTGCTTTTGATTCAAATCAGACTGCCTTGCGAGTGTCCTTAGGCGATAGATATGCCAACGGTAGGTCATGGCGGCCAGCGTTGTTAGCGCCAGCAAGCCACATAGCATCCACATGAATTTGCGAATCTGAATCGTCGGGGCGAGTGCTTCATCACGATCCATTTTGGTCACCAGTTGTATTTCAAGGTCAGGCAGCCATTTCGAAACAGAAACGATTTCTACGCCGCGTTGATCCGTACGATTTGTTAGCTGAGCGGCTTTCGCCGAAGTATTGACCGGGCTCGCGTTGCTTTTGGCGTCAGCCCGAATCCGAATTTGATCTGCTCCGAAATCAAAGCGGCTTTTCGATACGATGAATCCGGCTTCGTTGACGGCAAGCGTTTCGCCAGTCTTACCGGCGCGACTGGATGCGAGCACCTCCGTCAATTCAGATCTCGCATCATAGGCGACAGCAAAGAATCCAACCGTTCCTTCAACAGAATGAACGATCGGCGTTGTGATCAGCAACGTAAACCCATTTGCGTTGTCGCCGTGCTCGACCAGTAGAGTCTTGGGAACCCCGTGGCGTTTTTCTTCAATTGACGTTTTTCGAAAGGCCGACTCAATCGCTCTACTCCTTTCAGCAAGCCACTCTTCGCTCGAACCGGTAATAACCCGTCCGTCAACCGACATCAAAAGGCAGTTTCTGTTCTGCATCTTCTGCGAAGCTTCTTCAAGATAGCTTTGCAGAAACTCGCCGCCACTCCCTGAAGCAATGTTCGGGGGCAAAAGCGTCTCGGCAAGCTCTCGATCTGCCGCGAGAAAACTGGCGAGCTGGCGTTCAGCTTTAGCCCATTGTTGAACTGCTTCCGTTTCAATTCGTAAAATCGTCTTCAGTTTCGCCTCGAGATTGTCACGCAGTGTCGATTCCGATTGATAAACCGTCCAAACAGACAAGGCAGCGATCAACGCGACAACGACCGAGATTCCGGTAACGTTTAGCCACATCGGCCAACGCAACCGCTTCCCGTTCTTGGAGCGCCTAATCTCTAGTTGTCCATTCATTCGATGATGCTTGTCTATTCCAAAAGCTTGCCATCGGTATCAATTTCTTTCGTTCTATCGATACACTTGCGTAGCTCTTCAGTGAGTGGCAGTAATTCATGTCGTTGCGTTTGCAGTTTCTGGTTTGCGTCGAGCGAGATACGAAACGTGCAATCGAATTCAGTATCAATTTCCGGAAAGTCCGAACGCTGGTGCGAGCCACGACTTTCTTTTCTGGCGATCGCTCCCAGAATGGTGGCTCCGGCAGAAAGGATCGATGCCTCGAGGTCGAACGCGAGTGCCAGATCTTCATAGCCCTCGGAGTCCGGCCGAACGTCAAGATTGTGTGCGGAGTCTTTGAGAGCTGTGATCCGTTTCAAGCCCGTTTCGAGTTTCTCCTCGGTTCGGACGACGCCACAATGCTCCCACATGATATTGCGTAGTGCTCTTTGCAGTGGCCTTGCGACTTCACTGCCCGGTTTGATGAACGAAGAAATTTTCTCGTTGGCCGCGTTGACGACTTTTCGAGACCGATACTGAACGTCCATCGCAAGCGAACGCTTCGCAGCATGATCTCCTGCCCGTTTGCCAAAGATCAAAATTTCAGCAAGCGAGTTCCCGCCGAGTCGATTTGCGCCGTGGAGTCCACCAGCGACCTCACCGGCCGCGAACAGCCCTTCGACGCCGGTGAAATGGTCGTCTGGATCGACAACGATGCCGCCCATTGAATAGTGTGCGGTTGGTGCAACTTCCATTGGCTGTTTTGAGATGTCAATCATCAGCGTATCGAGAAACTGGCGATACATGCGAGGTAGTTTCTCGATGATGAAGTCTTTGGTTTGATGGCTAATGTCGAGGTAGACGCCACCATTGGGAGTCGCTCTGCCCTCGACAATTTCCGTGTAGTTGGCCATCGCGACGCGATCCCGCGTCGACAATTCCATCCGCTCCGGATCGTACTTGTCCATGAAGCGTTCGCCGTCGCCGTTGGTGAGCCGTCCGCCTTCGCCTCGAACAGCCTCTGTCACCAACGTTCCCGCCAGCTGGTCAGGAATCACCATTCCGGTTGGGTGAAACTGTACCAGTTCCATATCCGTCAATTCGCAGCCGGCTTTTAAACCCAAATAGAAACCGTCTCCAGTGTTTTCGTTTCGCCGCGAAGAACTTTTTCGCCAGATTCGAGTGTGACCGCCAGCCGCAAGAATGACGGAGTCGGCCAAAAAGACCGTGCGTTCTCCATTCCTGATATTGAACGCCATCGCACCGAAACAAATTCCGTCTTGGATCAGCAACTCTGTTACGTACTGAGAGTCCTCGATCGGAATGTTCAGTTCGTCTGCTTTCTTAAGTAGAGCAAACAGGATCGAGCGGCCCGTGTAGTCTCCTGAATAACACGTTCGACGGTAGGTGTGTGCCCCAAAGAATCGTTGGTCGAGCTTTCCGTTTTCAAGCTTCTGAAAGTTCGCCCCCCACGAGTCGATTTCTTGGACGAGTTCTGGCGCTTCTTTCGCCATCAACTCGACCATCCGCGGCTCAGACAGTGAGTAGCCTTCGATCATGGTGTCAGCAAAATGCTGCTGCCAAGAATCTTCTGGATCCACGTTGCCCAAAGCTGCATTGATTCCTCCAGCAGCCAGAACCGTATGGACGTCTTCGCGAGGTCGTTTCCCAATGACGGTCACCTCAACGCCAGAATGCTTGGCTTCAATCGCAGCTCGCAAGCCTGCACCGCCACTGCCGATGACGAGCACGTTGGAGACACAGGTACTAAATGTTGGTTTTTTCATTTGGTGGCATCCTTACTTCGATTGAATCGGACGAGCTTACAACTTTGAGACTTCTGCCACAGTTCAACGACGAGACTTCCTGCCCGTGGCCTTCCGCACTTTACGGTTAACTGTCCTTTGAGCACTTTTGATTGCCGAATTTATCGC
This sequence comes from uncultured Pirellulaceae bacterium, assembly GCA_964582025.1. Taxonomy (GTDB): domain Bacteria; phylum Planctomycetota; class Planctomycetia; order Pirellulales; family Pirellulaceae; genus Mariniblastus. The sequence goes on from CAZORS010000225.1 coordinate 6,503, forward strand.
CTGCGACAGTGACTCATGCTCAACGGTAGTGACCACTTCTCCGATTCCATTGACATTTACCAGAATCTGACACTGCTTGTCGATTCCGCCCCGAGGACCATTCAAGTCTCTCGCCGTCAAAACAACCGACTTGATCCTCCTAAGATACTTTGAAAACGCGGCCTCGATTTTGGCGATGGTAGTCGACTGGGCGTTTTCACCCAGCAAGTTCGTTTGATTGTTTATTTCAATTTTCATCGCTTCACCTATCAGTTTGCTGTAAAGAAAAAACTGTTCCGAAAACCGCTTATGCCACGGTTTGACGACAGCCGCCGGTTTGCTTCGCCTCGCGGTTCGCAAGTATCCGTGAGCAGGCTTCTTGTGCGGAGTTCAAAACTCGAAACGCCCAAGTGCCTTCGAACGCGACTCTGCGAGCAACTTTGTCGCCCATTTGTTCAGCGGAGCGGATAACGGCAGCACCAATGGTAGCCTTTGAAAGTAGCGTTTTCACAACCTGACCACTCTTTAGTTCAACAGCCCATTCCGCTCGATACTGGCGGTCGAATTCCGAGTTAGGTTCAGGAGTAATCTTGAAGTAAGCTCTTCGAACTTGCTTTTCGACGCTTGCCAGTCGCAACCACGCGATATTCTCAACTTGATAGCGATCGAGATCGTTTAACGTTGATAGCTTGTCAATGATTCCAAACTTGTATTGCGTCGTCATTGTTCTTCTCCAGTTGAGTTTGTGACTCGTGTCTCCAATTAATAAACCGTTGACACGAGACGTAGATAATGCAGCAATCACGATCTAATCTGGAAGGTTTTTCCTTCCTATTTGTTAATGGACAGCCACTGATCAGCTTGAGTAAGCTGGGGCCAGCAGTTGAGCCCTGAAGCCTATCGTCTGATACCGACGGGGCTGACGATACCGACCGGACTGATGATGCCGTTTCCGCCCCCGATCACCCTGTTCCTGCTACTGAGTTTTCGAAGTGAAACAATTCGCGCGTTTGGAAATTCGCGATAGGCAAGCCGCTTGGCTGTAATACTGTCATTAGCAAAGTAGTTCCGCCACGCCTGTTCGCCATTGGGTGCCACCATAGAAACAGTCCACACATCGACAAACTGCGCGAGTACTTGGATTCGCTGCTGCTCTAACTGCTGGGATTCCAGTCTCTTTTGAATCTCCGCGTTGCGAATGGATAGCAGATTCGTGAGGTACTGCAGATCTCCGGCGTTGAGTTCGTTAATGGCAACCGTTTTTCGTTTGCCACTACGACCCTCCAAAAGGACATGCGATCCATTGAAGTCAATTGCTTTCGCTTCCACCTGCTGTCCGTCCAAAGTCCATTCGTGAGCAGAGGCGGGCGATTCCAGAAGACATAGCACCATCGCAAAGATCGTAAGCGTAGCAATCTGAATAGGTCGAACACCGTTTTTGCATGTCACACGCATAGCTAAACCTCCTGAAAGGAATTGAATTCACTCGTGCGAACCGTTTTGCGAACGAACGATCAACCGGATCGGCCATCGGTTATTCACTTCAAAGTCGATGCTGAGTCCAACAACCGACTGAAGCTGAATTCGCACTCGATCAACGACTAATTAACTTTACGTAATAAACCACCATTGAACAAATAGATAACAGTCCACTAATGCATTCATTAATTAAATACATTAACCCTAATGGCCCCATGAAATTTCAATCGTGAAATGCTGCGAAGCGGCTCGCATTAGTAGCGCATAGAGACACTTCCCTTAACAGGTAAAGTTGTCGCGAGGGTAGCGTAACTTTGTTTCTGTAAATTCTATTTTCCGAATTTTGCTGGCTGGCTT
>CAZORS010000226.1:0-8248 GCA_964582025.1 uncultured Pirellulaceae bacterium
TGCCTCAATCTCGCGCTCACAGTTCAACTTTCGTCGACAGGACAAATTGTGCTCTGGTGCATCGCGGGGCTGGCAGTCGCGGCATCGATTCTGCTTTATCCACAAATGATGCTGCTCGTTTGGTCGACGAAACGAATCGAAGACGCAAAACAAAGAAATCGAATTGAAAGCTTGTTTCACCTGGCAGGATTGCGACCACGAAAAGTACGCGTTTGGAAGACTGGCGACTCGATTGTCAACGCAGCCGCTGTAGGCATCGTTCCGGGAACGGAAATCGTCATCATTAGCGATCTGTTACTGAATAAGTTTGACAACGATGAAGTCGACGCAATCCTGCTTCACGAAATCGGACACATTCGTCATCTGCATACGATCCGCCGCATCGCGATGGTACTCGTGCCGCTGATTATCCTCGCGATCGACCAGTGGCTTGGAATTGGTTTGCACGCAATGATTGAACGAAGCGCCCTGCTCAGCAACGCGTTTGGATCTGCTGCTCAATTCTTGCCCGCATTCGGATTTCTGATTTACTTGTTGATCGTTTCGAAGACCGTATTTCGCAGCATGGAGTTTGAAGCGGACCAGTTCGCGATCGAAACGCTTTCCGAAACTGGAGCCAGCGATTCTGTCGAATCGGCACTTCAGAAAATGGCAGTCATCTACCCAGCACAAGCCAATCGTCGCCGTGGTTTGCATCCTTCGATCCGCCAGCGACTTGCTTCAGCGATACAGTTTCGAGCGGAAATCTCCGGGGAAGCGAATCAGGAACAGCCCTCTGCCGGACCTTCGCCGAAGAGCATTTCCCTTGACCCGATTGCTGTGAAATGATATTCCGCAACGCATGATCGTCTCTACAACTCGACAATTTGTCTTTGTTCACATCTTCAAGACCGCCGGCACCAGCATCAAGCGAGCCGTCCGACGCTATGCAATGCCGACCTGGCACGAGAGCGCGAATTTCGTTTTCAAACGAATCGGCGTTCCACAGTTCGGTCCTCCAAGTAAGGGCGACCATTTCAAAGTCTCAGACTTGATTGCGGAAATTGGTCGCCCACGATTTGATCGCATGTTCAGTTTTGCTTTCGTCAGAAACCCTTGGGACTGGGAGCTGTCACACTATCGCTACATTCGTAAAAATGACTCACACGAAAACCATGTTGAAGTCTCGGCACTGAAGGACTTCTCCGAGTACGTTCGCTGGCGTTGCGACGGGCGTTTTCAACTGCAAGAGTCGTTTGTGATGCACGAAGGGAAATCCGTTGTCGATTTCGTGGGGCGATTCGAGAACTTGGCAAGCGATTTCAAATACGCCTGCCAACGGATTGGCATTCCTTTTCGTCTTCCGCGACTCAACACGACGCAAAAAGAAGACTACCGATCGGCCTATGACGATCACACAAGCGGCCTGATCTCGCAAACATACCAGAGTGACATCAGTCGGTTTGCCTATTCGTTTGGATAGTGTTTTCAGTTGATCACATAGAACGCTTGTTTCGGTTAACATGAATCTTCCTACTCATGTTCACCTTTTGACCATCCGATGGCAGTTCGATGAAACACCGCATCTTCCTTCTCGCCTTAACGGCACTTTGTCTATTTGCACAAGCTCAGCTCAATGCTCAGCAAGACACCCATGCACTAAAGCTTGCTGCTCCGATTGCGGACCACATGGTTCTACAACACGGTAAACCCACTGACGTTTGGGGCACGGCAAAGCCCGGCACCAAAGTAACAGTTTCATTCAACTTCGCTGAGCAGTCCGTTGAAGCAGTTGCGGATGAAAGCGGGAACTGGAGTGTAACGCTTGAACCGTTGAAAATTTCTTCCAAGCCGGGGACGTTGACTGTGACTTGTAGCGACACTGAGACGATCGCAATCAGCGACATTCTCGTCGGAGAAGTCTGGATGTGTTCGGGGCAGTCCAACATGGCTTGGACGCTTGCTCGAACTGGAGACGCGGCGGCTGATGACGCGAACCTTCCGTTGGTTCGGATTTTCAAAACTGCATCGGAAACTGCTGAAACAGTTCAAACAGATTGCAAAGGAACGTGGAAACTCGCCACGCCACTGTCGGCGCGAGATTTTTCCGCGGTAGGATTTCACTTCGGCAACAAACTACATACGGAACTTCAGGTCCCCATCGGACTGATTGATACGTCGTGGGGCGGCATGCCCGTTGAAGCATTCACCAGTCGCGAGAAACTTGAAACGGTCGACAACGCGAAGCCACTGCTTGATGAATGGGACGACAAGGCTGCGAACTACGATCAAGAAACCGCAAAGGCGAAATTCGATTCGGCGTTAGAGAAATGGAAAAAGAAACGCGACGAAATCGTTGCCAAAACAGAAGCTGGAAAGAAGCCAAAGCTTCCTCGCAAACCGCGGCTGCAGGGATTGCCAAAGCGCAATTCGCGTTTCCCGGCTGCAATCTACAACCAGAAGGTGGCTCCGTGGACAAAGTACGCGATCGCCGGTGCGATTTGGTATCAAGGCGAATCGAACGCTGGTCGTGCAGCTCAATACGAAAGTTTACTTACCGCTTTAATTGAAGATTGGCGATCAAAGTGGAACAGCGATTTGCCATTTTACATTGTGCAGCTGGCAAACTTCAAAAAGCCAACGACCGAACCAGGCGTTGCCAGCGAATGGGCCGAGCTTCAATATTTCCAGACGCGAGTGGCCCAGACTGTCCCAAACTGCGGCGTCGCAATCATCAACGATATCGGCGCGGCCAACGACATTCACCCCAAAAACAAATTCGATGTCGGGCATCGCCTTGCATTGCTGGCATTAAAGAAACACTACAACAAAGATCTCGAAGTCTTTTCAGGCCCGCTCTACAAGAATCATCGCGTTTCGGATGACCATATCGTTGTCACGATGGAACATGTTGGTGCAAGATTAAAGTCGCGAGACGAAGGCGAACTGAAGCGGTTTGAGATTGCCGGTGCAGATCAAAAGTGGCATTGGGCCGACGCGACCATTATTTCCAATGACTCAATTCGTCTCAGCAGTGCGGACGTTACTCAACCGGTCGCCGCTCGCTACGCGTGGGCTGCTAATCCAGAAGGCGCGAATCTTGTGAATTCAGGAGGACTCCCGGCTTCGATTTTCCGAACCGATGACTGGCCCCTGACAACTGCCGACCGATTCACACTTGCCAAGCCCTCGCCGATGATGACTCGGATGAAGAAACAGGGCTTCGAACCGTTGTTCAACAACAGAAATACCGACGGATGGCGAAACCCTTACGATTTCGGTGAAGCAAAAGTCGTGAACCGGGAAATTCATTTGACTGCCGACAAGAAATTTTTCCTCGTCACGGAAAAGAAGTACTCTGACTTTGTCTTGTTCGTTGAAATCAATCTTCCGGAAGGCCAAGCAAACTCTGGCGTAATGTTCCGATGTCACGTTGAGCCGAATAAGGTTTACGGCTACCAAGCTGAATGCGATGGGTCAGATCGTCGCTGGTCGGCAGGGCTCTACGATGAAGGCCGCCGTGGCTGGGTGTGGCCGAGTAAAAAAGGACGTTCCAAGGAAAAGAAGTTTCTTGAATATGAAGAAGAGTCCCAAGCCCATTTCGCGAAACCAGAGATTCGCAACGCATTGAAGCGAACAGGCTGGAACCGATACAAGATTCATTGCAGCGGCAATCAGATCAAGATCGAACTCAACGGTGTTGTCGTAACTGAGATAGAAGACGACACCGATGCCGAAGGATTCATCGGAATCCAACACCACGGCGAAAAGGGACAGACTTATCGGTTCCGGAACATTTTCATCAAGGAACTGAAGTAGCAAACGTGGCACAGGCTTCCAGCGCTTCCAGCCTGTGGACAGATAGATCACACGCGAGAAGCCTATACCACCTTTAAGTTCACAATCTCGAGCAACTCGATCGCGGGCTTGCCGTTGCAATACATCCACGCGGTGCGGCCGAAAACGTTGGTTCCAGCACTAACGCCAAAGTGTGACGCAAGTTCTTCACCGGCTTCGAAGCGATACAGCTTCGCCAGTCGAACGGCACGCATCACGTCGTGGCTAATCAGGATCCGACCGAGCGGGATTTTTCGTTCGCGAATCTGATCCTGAACAACTTGAGGCAACGTCGACATGTCGAGCCGGACGATTCCGAATTGAACGACGCCGCCGTCTGACTTTCGCGTCAGTAGAATTTTACGCGAATAATGGGTCTCGGAATCCTGTTCCTCTAAAACCGTGACATCCACTTCGCTGCCATGAAAGTCCTCGATCGTGACCGTCATGTGTTCGCAGTGATTGAGCAGCGAATTGGCATCGGCGGGCAATTCAGCGGCATCGACCTCGTGAAAAGCCCCGACAGCCAAAGGAGACTGAGGAAAAAACAATCCGACAAGCTCGTCGAGTTCAACTTGTGGCAATTCAGTCGGATTCACGATGGCGGCAAACTGTAGGTGCTGTTGATACTGGCCGCCGGCAAGGGTGGCGTAGGATTCAAACCTGTGAAAAATTCGGCAGCATGACCACAGGCTGGAAGCCTATGCCACCTTTGTCTACCGATTCACAATCGGCAAAACTTCTTCGAAACTCAAATGAGTAATGTCAATCGTCGGCTTGACTTCGGTCGTTCGATCCAAAACTGTATCAACAAGATAGTAGAACAACCGACGAAGCTCATCCGGTTCGATCGAATCTGCGATTTCCTCAGCTTTTTGCTGATGTTTCTCAACTAGGCGATAAGCTTTCTCGAAAACACCGGCTTCAAAGAACAAATGTCGAGCCCGCAACAATCGAGTCTCCGCTGGTTTATCGCAATCGTCAGCCAGCAGTGAAACCAATTCCTCACGCTGATCGTCCTTCAATCCTTCAAGGGCCAAGGCCAGCAAAATCGTCGGGCGTCCACCGAGTAGATCCGCACCGAGGGATCGTTTGTTATCGTCGTCGTGCTCCCAGTCTTTTAGGTCGTTCAGGATCTGGAAAGCAACGCCAAGGTTCCGAGCAAATGCTCGAACTGGTTCCGCGTAGTCTTCCGTCGGACCTGCTAGACGAAGGCCACTCATGAAGGCGGCTTCAAACGCAGGAGCCGTCTTCAACGCATAAATTCGCAACGCATCAATTGGCTTGAGGCATTTATCTTTCGCGTCACGCCAAATCAGCTCCGTGCCTTGACCTTCGGAGAGCCGTTGATGGGCATCAGCAAGCGTATCCAAAATGTCGGCTGCGGTTTCAGCACCGAGCGATTTCCGATTGCGACTGACTAAGCGATAACCCATGCCAACCATATAGTCACCGACATTGATCGCCGTAGGAACGCCATACTTTTGATGCAACGTGTCATCGCCGTAACGGAACGAATCCGCGTCTTCGATGTCGTCGTGAACCAACGACGCTTTGTGAAATGTCTCAATCGACATCGCCGTGTGAAAAATCGAGTCATCCCAATCTTCGATGACTCTATCTCCATCGGATTTGGTTGCCGCTCCGCCGGAGACCGCATCGTAAGTCGCCAAAGTGATGAATGGCCGCGAGTACTTTCCTCCAGCTGAAAGGAAATCGTAAGCGATCGCTTCGGTTGCCGCCAAAGGGTCCAGCCCCGCAACTCCTTGGCCATTCGACTCCGCAAGTGACTTGCCGCCACGAACGCGAGGAACAAGCGACTCAAGTGTATCGGTTTCAAACAGCGTCGACGCTTTACGCATCAAGTGAATGTAGCTGTTAGTCTGATTTTCAACGTCTTCGTGCGGAACACGAACCATCTGCTCAACCCAGTCTTCATCGACTGAAGTGTTGCGACAGTCGCTCGATAGCAGCGGAACGGCCATGCAAGGAATGCCGGCCAGCATGATTTTGTCGATCGCTTTTTCCAAAACGTTCAAGCACGCTACACCAACGATCGCATCCACGTGACCGCTAACAATGATCTTCAAAACGATCGGCGAACCTTCGGCAACCAGAACTTTGTATCCGAGTTCTTCCGCCGCTCCACGAAAGTCGGCGATGCTGCACGCGCCACATGTCTTGCACGCCAATCCAAATTCGTCGTAGTCGGCTGGGCAACCTTCGGCGTGCTTCAAACAGTGAGGCAACAGGAACAAACGACGTGAGTGCGGAATGCCTTTGATTTGGTCTTCCCAGAACGCGCTGGAGAACACAACCATCATCCAGCCAAGAAATCCTTCCGGCTGATCTTCGTCCAGCAGGATCTTTCGCGACAAAGCTTCCAGCTCATCTTTCGACGGCGGGTTGCTACGATCGAGCGTCGCCGCAATTTCGCGACAACGGCTACGCAGGTGCTCACGCATCGCTTTGCTGTCGGGCACCATTTTCAGATGCGCAGTCTTACGCCTGCGTGATCGACGTGGTTTCTTCTCTACTACAGATGATTCTTCGGGAGCCACCAGGTTTGTCTCGTTCGTGAAGTTAATTTTGTTGTGTCGTGGCAATTCGGTTGGGTCGTGGTCGGGCCGCATCTTGCGACCAGTCAATGTTAAGAGCTTTCGTCAATGTGCTGGCGGCAAAAACCAGCGGATACATTTTTTCGTAGTACCAAAGTTTCGCAAAATAAAATCCGATCGGCCAGTGAATTGCAATACAGTCGAGCTCAACCGCACGGAGCAACCATTCGACTCCGCGTCGAGCATGTGACTCCAGTCGCTTCCGCATCAGTTCATCAATGGAACTGCATTGGATCGCAAGGAGCAATGTTTCAGTACAAAGAGCCGTCTCTTCCACCGAACTGGTTCCCAGCCGCTTTAGCTGATGGTCGCCGACTTCAGATTCACTCACCACAAAAGCCCGACGCAGCTGCGACCAGTTCAACGATTTACCGCCGCCCCAACCGCCATCTCCATTCTGACTTCCTGCAATCCATTCTAAACCAATTTTAGCCTGCTCGGTATCGAACAAATTCGCATCTCGGTACGCCAACAGCACTTTTGCGGTACCGTACCAAGGATTTATTTCGTCTTCTGTGTCCTGATTGCCAAACCACAACGGCAACCAGCTACCATCAGACCTCTGTTGTCGTTGCAAATAGCGAAATCCACGATCGATTGCGTTTTGGATTTGCCCCTTAACTTTCGGATCAGAAAACTCATCCTGCCACGCAATCAGGCCTCGCATCGAATGCGCTGTGATGTCGGATCCACTTCGATCAAACGGAAGCTTTCCCCAACCCTTACAGAATGTTGGCCAACCAGAATCACGATTTTGCAAATCCAACAGCCACTGAACACCCGATTTGGCGGCCGTGGCAATCCTGAGCTGAACTTCCTGCACGTCTTCGGGATCGCTCCAATGCGATGCATTGAGGGAAAGTGACTTTAGAGCCAGCAACGCTCCGGGCGTATCGTCCGCGTCGGGAACTGAACCAGAAAGATCCGTCCAGCCCCAACCTCCCGGCTGTGCTCCCGTAAAAGGATGCTTCGTTTTGGTTTGGCATTGGAGAATCCAATCGGTGCACTGGGTCCAAGCATTTTTATTTTCGCGAAGCCGCTGCTGAAAGGACTCCTCGTCATTGGCGAAGGCATTGACCGTCAGCGTTGTGCCCCACGTCGCCAGATTCGTATCGATCGGCCAAGTGCCGGCTTCGTGGTTGTGGCTTCCAGCTCCAATCGTTTGCATGTCGTTACGATACGACTCCCGCAAAAACCGGATCCCTGCTTCAACGACTGGGTGTTCATGCCTTCCACACTTCACCAACGACATCGCAACGAAACTCGTCAGCGGAACCGCCTCCAAAAACCCGCCACTCTCTGGTTGCATCCGTTGCAGCACTCTCAACGACGGCTCAACGCTCAGCCTCCGAATCGTTTTTCGAATCGGATCCCATGGCGGATCGTTCACAAATTTCGCTTGACCAATCGCAACCAGCGCTGGAATGGCGTAGCTAACAACTGGCAATTGCATCAGATTATAAAACCGTTGCGGCACGCAAGCCGCCTCGAAGGGCAGGGCGGAAACTTCTCGCCACGGCACAATTCCTGCCATCGCACAGTGAGCCAAAATCGGGACGGCGAAGGTTTTGTCGTTCCCATAACGAGCCTTCAATCCTTCGATCCCACCTTTGCCATCGATGTAAGTTTGAGCTCGCGAGATCTCGGCGTCAAATTGCTCCGCTTTACCGCACGCATGAAACGAAGCCACTGCCAACATCGTCGTCGAAATATTCGAATGGCTTAATGAAGTATCACCAAACCCACCGTCTTCATTCTGTTGCTCAACAAGCCATGAAATTCCAGCGTCGACTTGATGCTGAAGTTCCGCATCG
>CAZORS010000227.1:0-8180 GCA_964582025.1 uncultured Pirellulaceae bacterium
ATGAGCCGCGACGCCTCCGCCCAGTGACTGCCCAATCAAAATTACCTCTGTTGGTTCGATGTCGAACTTATCGCACAACACTGCCAACGCACGTTCGGCATCAAGCTTAATTCCCGCTTCATGTGGCGAGCCTTCGCTCTTTCCGTAGCCTCGATAGTCGAACACCAAAACGTGTCCCCCGAGCTCCGTCACGATTTCCAAGCCCGCCCAAGATCCCGCATGCGAGACATTTTCTCCGTTGCCGTGACAATATAAAAAATATCTTGGCGACTCCAGTTGGTCTCGATTCCGCAGCAACCAACCGTGGATCTTGACGCCATCGGCAGAAGCAAACTCCATATCCTCAAACGAAAACCCCGGCTGCCAATTCCCGGCCGGAAACTTGGGCGCGGGATAGATCATCGAAGTCTCCATCAGCATCAACAACGCAATCAGCACCGCGTAACCGACGCAAAGAGATCGCAACGCCCGCTTGAGCCACTTCATCACACGTTGCCGATAGCTTGGCGATAGGCCGCTGCGTGGGTTGTAGGCAGAGTCTGTCATGCCGATTATTCTATAGTATTGCATTACCCGAAACAAAACTTACAAAGGATCAGCCTTGGACAACAATGCACTCATCGAAAGCATCCGCAGGCTCGGACCATGGCACCACGATATTGAACTGAACGACGAAGTTCACACAGGCAAAGTGTTCTCTCCTACGGGAACACTTCCTAAAGGCGAAAACGATGGCGTTACATTGATCTCGCCACGTAAACAGTTCACCAATCTCGTCAAAGGCGTCTATTCGGATTCGATGCTCGAAGGAAAAACTTTCCTAGACTGTGCCTGCAACGGAGGAGGATACTGTTTTCTTGCTCGGGAATTCGGAGCCACCAATGTTGTCGGCTTTGATGTTCGCGAGCACTGGATCAATCAAGCCAAGTTTGCGATTGAACATCGCAAGACGGCGCCGGTGGACAACATCAAATTTGACGTCATGGATCTGTACGATTTGCCGAAGCAGGAATTGCAACCGTTTGATTTCACTTACTTCAGCGGAATTTTCTATCACCTGCCCGACCCAATCACCGGTTTGAAGATCGCTGCCGACCTGACGAAAGACGTACTCTTCATCAGTACTGCCGGAACATCGGTTCCTGGCAACCCGACTGGCATGTCGATGTCGCGAGAAAGTACAACGCGTGTCATGTCAGGGGTCTACGAAATGTCATGGTTCCCTAACGGCCCGGAATGCATACAAGCCCTATTGAATTGGCTCGGATTCAAAGAAGTGAAGCTCGTTCGACTGGTCGAGAACCCAAACAATCGAATCCGTATGAGCATCGTTGCGGCTCGCGAAGAAGGCCGGCTAGAGCATGCTCCTGGGGAGTTGATGCCGCCGGTCTCGGTCACGACAAATCGTAAGAAGTCCTAAACCTACTTCAACAACGATGCCTGCCTGGCCAGCTTGACGAACTCGCTGCGATATCCGTTCTTATCTTCGCCCAAACTTTCGTTCGCCGACTTGACGACCCAATTCCACTTGGCGTCGCCTTTAAATTTTGAATCGCGGAGCAACATTCCGTACGCCGCCACGGTCGCTGCGAATTGGAAGTCATCGCTGGGCATTTCGACTGAATCCGATGCACTGCGATTGAGTGCCACATTGAATGATTTGCTCTCCGTTTCGTCGGGAAGCTTGTATCGCAAGTTCACCTTCAGCACGACATCTGAATTGACGGCATCCGCTTTGAGCTTCGTTTCCACAAACTCCGAACCCGAATCGGTTCGAGCCAACGATTTGCCTCCCGCTGGAACAACTTCGTAAAGAGCCGTTACTGTGTGTCCGGCACCGATTTCTCCCGCATCCTTTTGGTCGTCAGCAAAGTCTTCGTTCTTCAACATGCGATTTTCGTAGCCGATCAAACGATACGAATCGATTCGAGCCGGATTAAAATCGACTTGAATTTTTACATCTTTCGCGATCGTGATCAGCGTCCCGTTGATTTGATCGATAAGGGCTTTGCGAGCTTCAAGCTTTGAGTCGATATACGCGTAGTTCCCGTTGCCACGATCGGCCAACGATTCCATCGTGTCGTCTTTCAAATTGCCACTTCCAAAACCAAGTACGCTGAGCGAAATCCCAGATTTGGCTTTCTCGGTAATCAAATCCACCAGCGAACTTCGATTCGAGACGCCAACATTGAAATCTCCGTCGGTGCACAGAACGACACGATTGACGCCGTCTTCGATGAAGTTCTTTGCAGCGATTTGATAGGCAAGCTTGATCCCCTCGCCTCCGTTCGTTGAACCACCGGCTTTCAGCCGATCCATCGCCTTGAAGATTACGTCGGGCTCTGATGCTGACGTCGACGGCAAGACTACACCTGAAGAACCTGCGTAGACGACGATCGCAATTTGGTCTCTACGATCGAGATTTTCTACCAGCATACGCATCGCTTCTTTAACCAAGGGAAGCTTGTTCAGTGACTGCATGGAACCTGAGACGTCAAGCAGAAAAACGAGGTTGCAGTCGGGACGTTTGTTCTTTGGAAACGTTTTGCCCTTGAGTCCAATTCGAACCAATTGATTCGCCTCATTCCACGGACACTTGCCAAGATCCGTGTGCACAGAAAACGGATGATCATTATTCTTCGGGCCGGGATATTGATAGTCGAAGTAGTTGATAAGTTCTTCAATTCGCACGGCACCAGCGGGCGGCATTTTTGAATCTGCGATCATGCGCCGAACGTTGCTGTAGGACGCCGTATCGACATCGATCGAGAAAGTCGACTTCGGATTTGCGAGCGAGTTTACGAATTCGTTCTCAGTGATCACATCGTACGATTCGGTATTGAATTCCATTCCCGAGTCTTCGGTAGAGGCAATCATCAGTGCGGGGGCTGAATCGGTTGCTTGATATTGTTTGCTCGCGACACCCGTTTTCCCGGCGTCACAGCCAACGAACACAATTGAAGCAATCGCAAAAACGGCCAACGCAGCGGCCAGACGGTCAGTTCGCATCGTCATCTCCCATAACCAAAACTGATTTAAACGAGGGAGCGAATAGATGATTGCGGGGGGAGTCCCTCTTCCCCAGAACTAATACGAGCAACGGGTCGCGATAGTTCCAGAAGTATTCAAAAGTTTCCAAATGTTTTTGCAGTCCACTTAGTTGAGATCACGACGCGAAGGGTAAGTTTTGAAGTTGCAGTGATTTTTAGTCACGAAGTGACGGAATGCTTTAGCCTCGGACGCAAGTCCGGAGAAATCGGCCCGAATCAATCATTTAGTCCTGAAGTGACGACATGAGCCGAGTCGCAGGACATGTCGTCCCTTCAGGACTAACTGAATTTTCTGAGTCACTAACCCAGCACTTGCATGCTGGGCTAGTACCTGTCGTCCCGCTGGGACTGAAGTGTGCAACTTCAAAACTCTCGCTTCGGGTTGTGATTTTCAGCTGCGGTGCCTACCCCCAACGGTCCTCAGTCGATATCGCCGGCGTGAAAATGATTTCGGTTGACGATCACGATGGCATTTGCGGTTTCACCACTTTTAGGATCGATGCCTTCGAGTTTGCAACGGAAGTCCCGCGATCGGATGAAGGCTTCTCCAATCAAAGGATAGTTTCGTGGCTGCATGAGCACAGTTTCCATTGGCTCAATCTCGACGCATTCCCACAACATGTCAGACGCAATCTGTTTTCGCAATTGACCATTGCTCTTGCAATCGCGAGTAATTGAAAGCATCGCCTCAGCGGGCGAAATCGTTAGCTCGTTCAATGAATCAATGTCGCCAGAAGTTAATGGGCCAAGTAGGTTGGTGTTGCTACGAAGTGGCGGATTGGCCTTTTCCCAAATGAAGATCAGAGCGATTGCTGCAACGACAACCGCAACAAGAAAGAATCGCAATCCATATTGAAAACGAGGTCGCTTCATATCGATTTCCAAACTTACAAATCGTCTGACTTAAACGGTGACGGAACGCGGTTTAATTTCTTCGTCCGCGGCTTGGAGAACACAATCTTTGATCCGCTTGGGGATTGTCCACTAGGCTGATCGAATCGAACGGTTGTCGCTCCGACAGGTTCTCGTTTGCTGGCTCCAATCGAATCAATGTCGATCTCACCGAGATACTTTTGACGCACCACTTCGTGGCGCACGATATCATCCGCCGAGCCGCTGCACAAAATCTGACCCGCGCTAACGACATAAGTTCGATCGGTGATCTGCAGAATCTCACGTGCTGCATGGTCCGTGATCAAAATCGCAATCCCATCGTCGGCAAGCTCACGAATCACGACCTGAATGCTCTGCACCGTGACCGGATCAATTCCCGCAAACGGCTCGTCGAGCATAATGATCTTCGGATTGGCGACCAAACAGCGAGCGATCTCCAAGCGACGTCGTTCACCACCAGAAAGGTTGCCAGCTTTCGATTTGCGAATGTGTGTGATGTCGAATCGTTCAAGTAGCTCATCGGTACGAGCTTTTTGCTGGCGGCGTGAAAAACCTAGAAGCTGCATCATGCCGCGCAAATTCTTCTCGCAAGAAAGCTTAGCAAACACGCTGGACTTTTGTGGCAAATAGCCCATGCCGCCCTGCCGCGAACGAAGATACATCGGCCAACGAGTCACCTCAACTGACCCCAGGAACACTCGTCCTCGATCCGGTTTGACTTGTCCGCAGATCATGCGAAACGTCGTCGTTTTGCCGGCACCGTTAGGACCAAGCAGCCCGACGATTTCGCCTGGCATCACATCCAACACGACGCCGTCGACAACGCGGCGGCGACCGTACGATTTCACGAGCCCTTCAGCAGAAAGGATCGGCTCTCTGGTTTCTGTCATGATTCTCTTCCGTGAATTTAGTAGGCGAGTCTGTCCCAGACTTGCGTTGTTCTGTGTGTCAGCCTGAAACAGCTGACCTACTTTCCTTATCGAATGAATTTCATTTTTCCGAAGTTCGGAAAGAACGGAATCGGTTTGTTAAGCGTGTGTGGCCAGTAGACGTAAATCGCTCTCCCGATCAGCATGTCGCGTTCGACGTAACGGTTCGGCCCCGGCCACAATCTCGCATCCAAGCTTTGCGTACTATTGTCCCCCATGGGAAAGAACTGATCCTTGTCACGATCATTTCCTTCTCCAAACTCCAACGTGAACATTGGTTCGGTCTGCTTGCGTTTCCTCTCAAAGTAAGCCGTTCCCTTTTCGCTGTCCCACTCCTCCGGCGATTTCATGATTTCGTGAATTTCAGCGGGACGAATACCGGACTCATTCCAACCGGCCTCATCTCCCTTGACTGAAGAATAGTAGATATCTCGAACGACTTTTAACCGTGTCACCATCATTCCAAGATTCCGGCCGCCAACACCAACGGGCTCTGCATCGCCGGGATCTTCAGGAGAATAGCTCGGCATCGGCACGCCGGACCGACGAAAAGTCGACGCGTCAAAACTAGCTAACGATCCGTTTACCCAGAGATGAATCTGATCGTCGGCGTTGACCATCAAGACGTCGTTGCTGCCAGAGCCAAGCGAAGTCTGAGCAACCGGAGCTTCAACGACCGATCCAGATTCGTTAACAAACTCCACATCGGGATCAGCACACCGAAGCGTCGCAGTTCCAGTCGCCACATCAATGCTGCAAGTGAAATGAGCTCCACCTTCGACGACTTCGACCAGCAGTTCTCCTGTTGAAGAAGTAATATCGCCGAAAACATGAACGCCCAAATCTCCGACCCAATGTTGCCCAAAACCGGTTGCATGATCTCTCCGACGATACTTACCGTTGTTGTACGACATCGAATCATCAATCAATCTGCCCGCAGGAAGCTCGTCCATCTCTCCGGCGAACTCTGGTGGACAGGTCCCGTTGAGAATCACATACCACTGCGTCGGAACAAAGTGCCGATATCGCAACCACTGCTCCGAATCCGAAGGCTCGATTAAGAACGTATCTTCGGTTGCGTTTCGATTCCACGCGGTTCCACCATCCCACTGCTGCCAACGGCTGGGCCAGTTTACTTCCTTTAGTTTTGGGCCGATGAATTTGGTGTCGTCAACGTCCACCAAAACCTGTTTCACTTTCTTCGAAGGCTTGCGTGCGATTTCTTTGTCCCAACCGCCGTTGCCGTCTTGCTCCATCACGTAGATGTCGCCGTTTTCAATCAGAATACTTTCTCCCGGCAAACCGATCAGCCGCTTGATGTAGTTCTGCTTTCCATTGTTTGGATACTTAAAGACGATTACATCAAACCTCTCCGGTTCGTGAAAGTCGTAGATGAACTTGTTCACCAAAATCCGATCGCCGCTGTTGGAAAAGTGTTCGGGATTCGTCTCGGAGCGACGCGGGTTGCCTTTTTTATAGCTGCCACCTTCCTGACCATTCATGACCGTTCGATAGTTGCAAATCGGGCAGAGAGTCTCGTCCATGAAACCGGCGACGTTCTGCTGGCTCGCACCGACTAAATATCGATACCCACAGTGTTCACAATCAAGATCCATGTGTTCACCCTGCAACGAAGGCGCCATTGATCCCGTCGGAATCACGAACGCTTCCGCTTCGAAAGTTTTGAACATGAACGCCAACAAGACCGCGATGATGATCGACTCAATCGTTTCGCGAACTCCGGGATTACGGAAATAGCCGAAAACTCCAAAGCTCGGTTCGTCGGCGTCAATCACAACCGAATCGGGAACCCTCCCTCCGCGCGGAGCTGGAGAATTTTGAACTGGAAAAGCGCGTCGCTTCTTGGCCATGGCTAGTTTCAGAGTGTCGTTGGATACGGAGGATTTTGATCACAGGGAGCACACAGATTCTAGCGATTGTCGCCATTTTCCACCACGCGAATCACTCCGCTGGCGGAGTCGAATTCAGCTTGCCGATCAGATCTGACCGAGGAATTCCGGGATTTCGCCAAGTCCTGCTATCGAGCGATTTCGGTGAGTTGTCTCCTAAAAGAATGTACTCATCGTCCCCAGCGGTCAGTTTCAAATTCTTTGGAGCCTCAAAACCGGCTGGCGATGCGAGGTAATGCAGATCTCGCCAGATTTGAAGACGGTTTATCCGAAAGACACCTTCTTCGCCGCCGATCCGAAAAACGGACTTTGAATTCGCCGGGAACAAACTTTCAGTAGAGACCACGTTCGCAGATTCATCCTCCCGAAGTTCAAACACGTTCGTTCCGTTAAGCCGAAGCTGGATGGAGCGATCGAAACTGGAAAATTCTATCGTCGCTGCTGGTAAATCCGTTTCCAATTTCGAAACCAGCACCAAAGGCTTCCGCTGCCCTTCCTTCTGGCATGAAACAGAAATTTCAGTTTCCGTTCTCGATATCGTGAAACAAAATTCCGCACGGTTTCGTCGAAACAAAAACCGCATTTGGGAGTCGACTTCAAAATCGACGTCGAGCTCCACCATCAGGTCGTCGGTTGAATTCATTTCGCGGACTAACTTCTGATTGAATCCGTAACTGTCCTCGATCGGAAACTCATCGTTCCGATTGCCGACTCGCTGACAGTTTCGCCAATGCACGTAGTCCAACCAATCGAGTGAATCGCCAACTGAAGCGAAACGGATTTCTTTCCCTCTGACTTCCCATCCAGAGTCCTCTTTGTCAAAGCGAAAACGGCTTGGGTTGTCGAATGGAGCGATCGCATTGCATTGCGAATCGAAAACGGGAACGCGAACTTCCTTCTGCAACTCCCACGGCTTTCGCAAAATTTTGTCTCGCGAATACAAATCACCGTCTCGGAATTCGATCGTTTCGTGTGGCAGTCCCACGATTCGTTTGACGCCGGTTTCTTTTTCCGATTCTGCCGGCAAATTGAAGCCAACAATGTCCCAACGTCGCGGAAACCCTTTGAATGGTTCCAAACTAACTTCGGGTGACTCAACCAACTTCATATCGCCAGCTTTCAGTTCGTCGTAGCCACAGTTGGGACACGTCAAACCAGCATCGGGCTTGGCGATGAATTCCGTTTTGAAGTCGAATCCGCATTCGTCGCAAGTCGCTGCGAGGCAAGCACCACAAACCGTCGGAGCCATCGAATCACCTTCGACGACCGCTGGAACTGACGGCGCGGAAGTGTTGCAACCAGCAATGAGGCAAGCGAGCAAAAGAATTGTCCAATTGAGATGTTGCATGTTGTTCGTAGTAACTGCCTTTAGGTAGTCTTGCATCGGTCCGCACGTT
>CAZORS010000228.1:0-1526 GCA_964582025.1 uncultured Pirellulaceae bacterium
ATCTCGTTTGCTTTGCAGATTTCCCCGATCGCTTCGGTAGGTTGAATGACTCCAGTGACGTTGCTGGCGTGCGTCAGGCAGACCATCTTCGTGTTGGAATTGATCGCCGATTTGATTTCGTTTGCATTGACGAGTCCGTTTTCATTGCAATCGACCACAGTCAGTTCGACTTGCTTATTCTGTTCTAGATGCCAAAGCGGCCTGAGCACCGAAGTATGGTCTGCCGCGGAGGCAATCGCATGATCGCCGGGTTTCAGGTAGCCGAGGATCGCCGTTGAAAGCGCATCGGAGCCGCTGAACGCAAATGAGATCTGGTGCGTTTCGGCGCCGATTAAATGTGCCACCGCTCGGCGAGCTTGATTCACCAAACGATCGGCGTCATTTGCTCGTTGGTATCGCCCGCGTCCCGTGGCAACGGCAAGCTTTCGATTCGTTCGATCGATCGCAGCGTAAACCGATTCCGGTTTCGGAAAACTGGTGGCTGCGTTATCGAGATAGATCGGCACTCGCTAAACCGTCCAAGTGTCGCCGGCAGCGTACAGTTTGGCCAAATCTCCGACTCCCTGTTCGGCTTGAGCATCTTCCACTTGTTGGTTGATTCCTTCGTCGTAAGTCGGACGCTCAACCGCACGGAAAACTCCGATCGGCTCGGGGAATTCAGGGTGCCGCATGCGAGCCAAAACGTTCGCCAAGTGTGGCTGTGCTTCTGTTTCGTTGTGGAACAGCAAGTCGTCGACAGCGACGTTTCCATCGAGTTCAACAATCTCCGGCTGGAATCCGTTGAGGCGAATGCCCTTGGTACCGTTGTCATAAACGAGTGGCTTGCCGTGTTCGAGAACGACCGTCGTTTGGTCTTTGGTCTTCTTGTCTTTCGCGTAATCCCAAATGCCGTCGTTGAACACGTTGCAGTTTTGATAGACCTCGACGAAAGAAGTTCCCTTGTGTGCGTGAGCACGTTTGAACGTCTCGCAAAGGTGCTTGATGTTGGTGTCAACCGAACGAGCGACGAACGTTCCTTCAGCTGCGATGGCGATCGAAAGAGGATTCAATGGATGATCGATCGAACCGCGAGGCGTACTCTTGGTGACCTTTCCGATCTTGGAAGTCGGAGAGTATTGACCCTTCGTAAGACCGTAGATGCTGTTGTTGAACAGCACGATGTTGATGTCGAGGTTTCGGCGGATGACATGAACCAAGTGATTGCCGCCAATCGAAAGTGCATCGCCGTCGCCGGTGATGACCCACACGTCAAGTTCCGGGCGAGTTGACTTAAGGCCCGTTGCAAACGCCGGAGCACGACCATGAATGCTATGCATTCCATAGGTGTCCATGTAGTACGGGAAACGGCTGGAGCAACCGATGCCGGAAACGAAAACGGTCGATTCCTTTTTGGCTCCGATGTCGGCCAGAACTTTTTTCATCTGGGCGAGAATCGAATAGTCGCCGCAGCCAGGGCACCAGCGTACGTCTTGATCGGATTCGAAATCTTTAGCTTTGAGAACAGGAAGTTCAGTAGACATGATGTT
>CAZORS010000228.1:1626-8124 GCA_964582025.1 uncultured Pirellulaceae bacterium
TAGCAGATTGCTTCGATTGCTTCGATCAATTCGGTTACCGAAAACGGCTTGCCTTTGATTTTGTTGAAACCCTTGGCGTCGATCAGGTACTTATCTCGGATGATCAAGCGAAGTTGACCGGTGTTGAGTTCTGGAATCAGCACGTTGTCGTAACGCGTTAGCACTTCGCCAAGGTTACTTGGGAACGGGTTGATCCATCGTAGGTGGGCGTGAGCAACAGACTTTCCGTTTTCTTGACAGGCTTTGACAGCGGTGCGACAAGATCCATAAGTTCCGCCCCAGCTGAGCACCAGCGTTCCCGAATCCGGACCGTCGACTTCAAGTGGATCCAAAAATTCAGCTGCCTTGGCGACCTTGTTGGCTCGCGTTTCAACCATGTGCTGGTGGTTGTCCGGGTCGTAGCTGACGTTTCCGGTACCGTCTTCTTTTTCGAGTCCACCAACGCGATGCATTAGGCCTTCGGTGCCCGGGATCGCCCATGGTCGAGCTAAATTTTCATCTCGCTTATACGGAAGGAATGGCTCACCATTTTGTTTTCGGCCTGCAGGATGCGAAACAGGAATCTTTGGCAGCGAATCAACTTCTGGAATCCGCCATGGCTCGGCTCCGTTGGCGATATAACCGTCCGAAAGAATCATGACAGGAATCATGTAACGAGTCGCGATTTGCCACGCTTCGATCGCCGTGCGGAAACAGTCAGCAGGACTTTGAGCCGCAACAACTGGCAGCGGAGATTCTCCGTTGCGACCGTACATCGCCATCAGCAAGTCGGACTGTTCGGTCTTCGTTGGCAATCCGGTGCTTGGTCCGCCGCGCTGCACGTCGATGATGATCATCGGCAACTCCAGCATCAAGCCGAGTCCCATGCCTTCGCCCTTAAGCGCGATTCCAGGTCCACTGCTGGTCGTGACGGCCATCGATCCACCGAAGGCAGCTCCGATCGCCGAACAAACGGCTGCGATTTCGTCCTCTGCCTGGAAAGTGCGAACACCGAAATTCTTGTGCTTGGAAAGCTCGTGCAAAATGTCGCTGGCCGGCGTGATTGGATAAGAGCCAAGGAACAGATCCTTGTCGCTGAGTTTTGCCGCGGAGATCAAACCCCAAGCCAACGCTTGGTTGCCCATCACGTTCTTGTAGTTGCCTTTTTTGAGTTCGGCTGCGGAAACCTGAAACGTCGAAGCAAAATCTTCTGTGGTTTCGCCGTAATTCCAACCAGCTTTCAATGCCAGTCGGTTCGCTTCGGCAACTTCAGGAGCTTTCTTGCCGAATTTATTGTCGATGAATCGAAGCGTCGGTTCCACGTCGCGGCCGTAAAGCCAGAACACCAAACCCATCGCAAAGAAGTTCTTGCAACGGTCGGCAAACTTGGTCGACAGTCCAGTTGACTCAACGGCTCCGCGTGTGAGCTTCGTCATCGGGACATGGATCGTGCGATACGGATCCGTCGTGCCATCTTCCAACGGACTCTCGTCGAGCTTCGCAAGCTTGAGGTCTTTGGCTTCAAAGCTGTCCGAGTTAACGATCAAGATGCCGGACTTTTTGAGATCGGCAAGGTTCGTGATCAGCGCGGCCGGGTTCATGCAAACGAGTGCATCAAGCCCATCGCCAGGCGTGAAAATTTCTTCGGCTGAAAACTGAACTTGGAAACCGCTGACACCGGCTCGCGTTCCGCGCGGAGCACGAATTTCGGCTGGGAAGTCAGGGAACGTGGCGACATCGTTACCCGAAAGGGCAGACGTGTTGGTCAGCTGAGTTCCAAGCAATTGCATTCCGTCGCCAGAGTCACCCGCAAGGCGAACGGTGACGCCTGAAACGGATTCGGATGGCTTTTGCGTTGGCGGAAATTGATCTGTAGGAAGAATCATTGATCGTGTTGGCGATTAGGCCATAAAAAAGGGGTTCTGCTCTTTGGCTGCGGAGCGCAGACCGGCAGCTAAATAATTATGAATTGAATGGTACTCTAAGAATGCATTCGGCGATCGTGGGAAGTTGGTACAGCGACAAATTCAGAGTTAGCGGCTTTTGCGAGATGTCCCCAAAGTAGTAGTAGTAGTAGTAGTAGTAGTTACAAGCCGCGTTGACCCGCCGATGCTGGCTCATCGAGTCGATATTTTCCCAAAAAGCAACCAATTTCGAAAGGGGGATTTCTCTGATAGAATCCGCCTCCCAAGTTTAAATCTCCAACTCATCAAACCCTATTTTCAGGTCGAAATCCCAATGGAACGATCCCTAGTATTGCTCAAGCCCGACTGTGTCCAGCGACGTCTTATCGGCACGATCATCTCGCGTTTTGAAGATAAAGCCATCGATATTGTCGCAATGAAACTCATCCAGATCACCCCAGAACTGGCCAAACAGCACTACGCCGAGCACTGCGAAAAGCCTTGGTATCCCGGTTTGGAGGAGTTCATCACGGGAGCTCCGGTTGTCGCCATGGTTGTTCAGGGGCTGGATGTAATCCGCGTCGTTCGGGAAATGTTGGGTGCGACAAACGGGCTCCAGGCAGCTCCGGGCACGATCCGCGGCGACTTCAGCAGCAGCCGCCAGATGAATCTTGTTCACGCATCCGACGGAGCCGAAGCTTCGGCACGCGAGATCGATTTGTACTTCAGTGAGTCTGAAGTTTGCAACTACGAGGCTGCTTTGACACCTTGGTTCCGGGCTTCAGATGAGTAATCTGATTGCGACAATTTGAGTCAGCGAAACGCTTCTGGTTGTTTTCAGCCGGGAGCGTTTTTTAATTCGTTGGCCAATCAGTGATATCGATTTGAAGCTCCTCCGACTGGAAAAGCTGTGCGGAATCAATCGAGTCATTTTCGCGACGAGTCGCTGGCCGTGGCAAGCTACCGCCTGAGCGACCCTGACGGTTACGTAAAGTAATCTTGGTCGCCAAACTCTGTTAGCAGTATGGGAAAACCGGATTTCACGGATTGCGAACGTCGATGTCAGAGGAAGAACATTGTCCTTTCGCGAATTTTCTTTGGTTCCAGCTATGAAACTGATTCTTGCTCAATCGTCAATTCGTATCCTGCTGATCGCCGGTCTGGCTCTGGCAAGTCTTTCCGTTTCGGCAGCTGACAGTGTTGCTCAGTTGCGAAGCGAAGTGCGTCAAGTTCGAACAGACTATGGCCTGAACAATCAGATTCAGTACGCGCCTGACGATCCAACGACTCGAAGTCGTTTGTTCACTTTGCAGACCGGCCACGCAGGAGCCTACTACAATTGCGACGGCGAAGAGTGCAAACGGAACTCGCCGTACATTTGTTGGAAGACCGCACACAGCGATCGACTGCATCGTACGTTTTGGGACGTTACGCAGTGGAAACGAGACTGGCAACGAATCGCGCAGCGGATTTGTGACGGAGGATGCTGCGGCAGCAAGACTGCCAAAGCGAGTCCACGATTGAAGGAGTCCTGTGGTTGCGCTGCGTGTGCTGCTGAAGGCGGCGCAGTGACATTGGTGAACGCTCCCTCTCAATCAGCTCTCAAGTCGGCGAAGAATAGCTCTCTGCTCAAAACCAAAGCAAACGTCGCAGGTTTGATCGGCAACACCACAGTCGATGCAACGCAAATCGCAAATGCAAAGGTTGAAGTACCTGAATGCGATTGTCTTGCCTGTCGCGCGAAACAATCTCAGCCATCGAATGGCCTGAATTTCACAGGCAAATTCAAATCAACATCATCCGATAAGGAATCGGCTTCCGGCTCGCGTTCCGCATCGTTGCTGGATCGGGCTCGAGCAAGCCGCAATCGATAGCGATTTACTCTTCTTCTTGCTCGCGAGCTTTCAAAACTTCTTTAGTGCCACGAAGCTGCCACGGAAACTGGTCCTTGTAAGCGACGACTTTCTGCGAAACAAAATCGTTGGCAAACGCCCAGATCTGTTGAGCACTTGGGTTGCCGGCAAGTTCGTAACCTTTCATGCCTGTCGGTGCCTGAAAGTGAAAAAGGTTTTGCTTGAACCATCGGGATGCCAAGTCGTCACCTTCAGGGGCTTCTGGACGAAACTTTCGCAGTAGCTTGAGCCACGAATTGCAGCCTTCGGCGGCTTCCGACTGACCACCCCAGATGACGAGCATTGGAAGTGGTGTCGTGGAGCGACCGGAGATCATCGGATCTTTCACCAGCTTCTTCAATGAACTCCCTGCGAATTTTCCGGTCGGTGAAAACAGGATCAGCGACTTCACGTCCTTGCCTTGTTTGATTCCCGCGACGGGTTCCCAAGTCCAATCGGCTAAGGCCCACGCGATCGCCAAGTGCGAAGAATCTCCAACGGCCACGATGTTCAACAAGTCGATATTGACGATGCCTTCATTGTTTTTTTCCTGAAGGAAACGTTTGCACTGATCGATGTCTCCGACCGCTGACGCTTTTTCTGCTTTCTTGAATTTGGTGTGATCGAGCGGTTTGGTGGCTCCAGTAACAATCAGGCTCTGGCCATGTCCGCGAAGATCGGGGACGATCACGGCGTGCCCCTGAGATTGCAGGTACCGTCCCAGCATTAACAAGTCAGTTCGACTTCGAGACCAATCATGCACCAAGATGAACGGAGCGATTGATTTTCCCGGTTCCGCGTCTTCTTTATCTGCACCGCTTTTGTTTGCGGATTTCTTTTTCTTCTTGTCGTCTTCGAGAATTGGTGGGAACCACGTCGCCGCGAGTTGAATGCCCTCTCCCTTGACGGTCAGCGAAATGTTCTGAGGGGCGAAATCGTCTTTTTTCTGATTTTGTTTGACTCCGGGACGCGGTCGAGCGTTTGGCCGAGTCGATGTTTTGGCTGACTTTTTGTTTGAGTCTGTCGCTTTATCTTCCGTCTTGTTTTTATCTTTGTCGAACGCAGATTTACGACGTTGAGCCTCAACGGATGAAGCTGGAGCCAGAACGATGATTGAACTCAGACAGATCATGCAGGCCAGCCAGAGTCCAACTCGAAAGTGACTGTTCGCGATGAAAAAGTTGTTCATGGTTGCTTCCTGATTTAAAACTCGCCTCGAGGGTGATTTTTATTCTAATGTTCGTTGAACAGTGCATCGACCATTTGCAAGTAAATTTCATTCGATTTGAGAGCCCTTTCATGGGATTAATTGAAGTAGCCAATCCGTCAGAAGCCTTTGGAGCAACGGCATAACAGGCAAGACACGCCGAGCGACAAAATTCGACGCACGATCTATCGGTGCGCAGTCACACAACCACATTGCGAAGCTGAAACACGCCCCACAAATCGCAATTCGTTGTACAGATCTGCTTCCACGCACTGGATTATCGTGGTCAAACGCCGATTTCCAGCTTTCCCGGAACTGCTACAATGGTATCGGAGGATTGATATGAGTATTGAACAAACAGTTTCAGCCATCGCGCGGCTTCCAATCGAAGAACAGTTGCAAATCGTGCACCAAATCTGGAACCGACTGGGTTCCGAGAATGTGTCGTCGCTTACTGACTCCCAGCAGGGAGAACTTGACCAGCGCATGCAGAAGTATCGAAAAAATCCAGAATCAGCCTTAACGGAAGATCAACTTCGTCAAAAGCTGAAGGAACGCCGTGAAAAGCTATAGGTTCGTTGAAGAGGTTTATGAAGATCTTGAAACGACAATCGAATGGCTAGATGACAAACAGATCGGGCTTGGACATGAATTCGAATCCGAATTCTTCGCAGCGGTGAATGTTGCACGAACAAATCCGACCTCATACGCCATCGACCAAACCGGATATCGCCCAATTCCACTTAAACGTTTTAGCGCCGTGATGTACTTTTCCATCGAACAAGACATCATCGTTGTTGCGGGGGTATTCATGGGTGGGCGGAGCGAGACTAACCTCAGAGATCGTGGATAGCAAAACAATTGAGCGTTTGAAATAGCGGGGTTACTTAAGCAAATCGCGCCGAACGACAAAGTTCAACGCACGTTCTTTCGTTGCAAAGTCACACAACCACATTGCGAAGCTGAAACACGTCCAGATAGATCGCAATTCGTTATACAGATCCCTCATGAATTCAAGTGTGCCAATGAACCAAAATGTTAGTCGTTCCAACAAATCTTTCCATGTCGACGGCAAATTGCTTGTCGTGCGTTCCGGCGCGAAGCTTCCGCCATTTTGCGTCAAAACGAACCAAGAACTGACAGAGCCTCAATATTCAAAACGGCGAATTCAGTGGACTAAGGGCACCAAAGGACGTGGGCTGAAGATGATTTTTTCGTACTTCACGTCCCGATCCAGCTGCGAATTATTTTTTGGCGTTTCTTCGTCGAACAAAGCGAAACGCACGATGCTGTTTGTCGCCAAACTGCTTTTCGCAGTTGGTGGACTAATTGGAATGTTTGTCGCGGCAGTCTTCGGCGGAGATCCAATTGTGATGTTGGGGTGTCTCGCGGTTTCAATCATTGCAATGGGGTTGCTACCTTTTGGTAACAGTCCACTAGCAATCGTCCGAGAAGAGAACGGATCGTTTTGGATAAAAGGGTGCGGAAAAGAATTTTTGAGCCGTCTGTCGGGCTA
>CAZORS010000229.1:0-8108 GCA_964582025.1 uncultured Pirellulaceae bacterium
CCCAAGCTTTCAACCACGTAGAGGAACGTGTGCGAGTGTACTGCTTCTTCAAACGCCTGACGAAGAAGGTACTGACGACATTCTGCGTTAGTGATATGTTTGAAGATCGCGAGAACAAGATTGTTTCCCACAAGGCTTTCCGCCGTCGAAAAGAAACCGAGGTTCCGCATGATCACGTGACGTTCAGCTGGTGTGAGAACGTCGGATTTCCAAATTTCGATGTCCTTGTTCATCGCGACTTCGGTTGGCATCCAGTGATTGGCACAGCCGTTGTCGTAGTGTTCCCAAGCCCATTTATATTTGAGCGGCATAAGTTGGTTTACATCAACTTGGTGACAGTTGATCAAACGCTTTTCACTTGCATCGACGCGTTTTTCCTTCGCCGATTCAGTAGATGTTTCTCGAATGTCCGTAGCCATTGATTGCGACTCCATGCAATTTTGATAATGTGACGAGTAAAGTTTTAACCGTTCGCGAGACTGATTTTCAACCAGTTTCAGTCGGTTAGTTTGGCAAAAGGTCCCGCGAAGAACCGCGACCAAAGTCACGGTTCAATCACAGGTTTCGGTTAGTTTATTGACAAGCTTCGCAATCAGGATCATCGATGCTGCAAGCCTGAACTTCAGGCTGTCGTTCGACGCCGATTTCAGAAGACGCACTTGCGTTCTTCATCCAGCGAGGTTGCACTCCGAACTTGTTGATGTCGACTGTTGATTTCTCAACCTGCGTCGCACCCAAAGAACGGAGATAGTAAGTCGTTTTCAGGCCAGCGACCCAAGCGTACTTGTACATTTCGTCCAGTCGTTTACCGCTTGGCTGTCCAAGGTACAGGTTCAGCGACTGGCCCATGTCGATCCATTTTTGGCGACGGCTGGCAGCTTTAATCAACCACTTCGGATCAATTTCAAATGCCGTTGCGAAACGACCTTTGATGTCTTCTGGAAGACCCGGGATTTCACCGACTGAACCATCGTAGTACTTGATCGCCTCGAGCAAATCATCGCACCAGAGATCACGCTTTTTCAGTTCGCTAACCAACTTCCCATTCAGCTGAACAAACTCGCCGGAGAGATTACTCTTCACGAACAGGTGCTTGTAAGTTGGCTCGATCGATTGTGTCACGCCAACAATCGTGGAGATCGTTGCGGTCGGAGCAATCGCCATCACGTTGCTGTTGCGAATGCCGTGCTTCTTGATTTGAGCTCGAACCGCATCCCAATCCATCGTGGACGATTTGTCCATGTCGATCGCCATGCCACGTTCCTCTTCAAGGATCGCAACGGTGTCGATCGGCAGCAAACCGCGGTCCCATTTCGAACCTTCGTAAGACGAATAAGTTCCACGCTCTTCCGCCAAACGGCTCGATGCCATCAGAGCAAACCAAGAGATAGCTTCCATGCTACGATCCGCGAACTCGACTCCTTGGTCGCTGGCGTAACTAATTCCGCAAGCAGAAAGAGCGTCTTGGAAACCCATCAATCCAAGCCCAACCGGACGGTGGCGATGGTTTGCGTTTTTGGCTTCTTCCGTTGGATAGAAGTTGATGTCGATCACGTTGTCCAGCATGCGGACGGAAGTATTGATCGTCTCTTCAAGCTTCTCCAGATCAAGCTCACCATCAGTGATATGGTTGAGCATGTTGATCGAGCCGAGATTGCAAACCGCAGTTTCGTCAGCCGAAGTGTTTAGCAAAATTTCCGTGCAAAGGTTGCTGCTGTGAACAACGCCGCAGTGATCCTGAGGCGAACGGATGTTTGACGGATCTTTGAACGTGATCCACGGGTGACCTGTTTCGAAAACGCGAGTTAGCATTTTTCGCCAAAGATCTTGAGCCGGGATTTCACGGGAAAGACGCATCTTTCCATCCGCCGCTTGCTGCTCATAGTAGGTGTAACGTTCTTCGAAAGCCTTGCCGTAAAGGTCGTGCAAATCAGGAACTTCATCCGGACTGAAAAGCGTCCAGTTGGCACCTTCGTGAACGCGACGCATGAACAAATCTGGAATCCAGTTCGCGGTGTGCATGTCGTGAGTACGACGACGCTCATCACCAGTGTTCTTTCGAAGGTCAAGGAACTCTTCGATATCCAAGTGCCAGCTTTCAAGGTACGAACAAACGGCACCCTTCCGCTTGCCACCTTGATTAACCGCAACGGCTGTGTCGCTGACGACTTTCAGGAATGGAATGACCCCTTGGCTCTGACCGTTGGTGCCTTTGATGTGCGAGTTCGTCGCACGAATGTTGGTCCAGTCATTTCCAAGACCGCCAGCCCACTTCGAAAGACGAGCGTTGTCCCCGATCTGCTTGAAGATGCTGTCAAGGTCATCCGAAACAGTGCTGAGGTAACAAGAGCTCAGCTGAGGATGCAACGTTCCGGCGTTAAACAGCGTTGGAGTCGCTGAAGTGAACCGAAAGTTCGAAAGGATGTTGTAGAACTCGATCGCACGATCGTTCTTGTTCTCTTCATTGATCGCCAATCCCATCGCGACACGCATCCAGAAATACTGGGGTGACTCGAAGCGACGACCTTCGATGTGCAGCAGATACCGGTCGTAAATCGTTTGCAAACCGAGGTATGGGAAAAGTGCATCACGCTCTGGAGCGATGACTGACGCCAGTCGATCCAGATCGAAATCGCCAAGTACCGGTGAAAGTCGTTCGGCTGCAATGCCTTCAGCGACGTAACCACTAAACTGTTCCCGGTAACGCTCGGCTACATCCTGCGTAGCGCTCGACTTGCCAAGCGATTCACGGTAGATGATGTTCAGAACGAGGCGGCTGGCGACCGTGTCGTAGTCGGGATCGTTCTCGATCCGAGCACGAGCAGCCAAAACCATACTGCGAGCGATCTCTTTCGGTGTGATTCCGTTGAAGAACTGCTTTTGAACTTCAAGAAACAACTCTTCGGCCGAACAGGTATCCTCAAGTCCTTCGCAAGCTGCGGCAATTTGGGCACGCAGACGAGGAAAGTTGAGGTTTTCCAGTGTGCCATTGCGATTGACCATCATCGATGGAAACGCTTCTTCGCTTTCCATTCGCTCTTCGGCACGCAGCTGTCGAATCTTGTTGTGCTCAGCACGGTACAGGATGTAGCGGCGAGCAACTGAGAAATGCTGGTTACGCATTAGCTCGGCTTCGACGACATCCTGAATTTTCTCGACGCTGATGCCTTCGTTCGTCAACGAAAATGGCTTTGCATTTTCAATGACATTACGAGTGATCTCACGAATCGTATCCAGTTGATCCTGTGAAAGATCCGTTACGCTTTTTAGATTGAGGTCGGCGCAAAACGCTTTCTCCAACGCTTGAGTAATCAAACGCTCATCAAACGAAACTTGTCGTCCATCACGTTTTGTGACGTTCATAACTACAACTGCATTGTCTACAGTTCCGCTTTGAGTGTTGAGTGTGTCAGACATTCCTTTGAACTCCCTTAGAATTGTTCGTTTGACGGATGAGCCAAACAGTCCATGACAATCATCAACATCAAGCAGGGAGGTGCATCCGTAAGACCCGTTCAAAACGGCGGGCTAAAGGAGATCGCATCCTTGCTTAAGTTGGGCTGTCCCAATTACCTTTGAACAATGTCCGTGTTCGCTGTGACACGTCTGGTCCAGTCTCCGAACGAATTCGAAAAAATACACCAAGTGGCATAAGCGAACGTTATTGTTCAAGTCGTGGTCGATGCGAAGAGATGGTGCACCACATGTTGTGTGCGATCTCTTGGGATCGACGCGTCAAATTCAAGGAAATCTTTGAAAATGACTGCGAGAATCCGTGTTCATGTTGTCAATTCTTAACTTCTCGCCACGTCACGGCCCCAATATATAGTTGTTGAGTTTGGTGTCAACACAAAATGTTGTGCTTTGTCCTGCAGAACACGAGCGCACTTTTGGAACGGGAATTCTCGGGATTCCGTTGTCTGGACACGCTCGAGAAGAACCTAAATGAAAAAAGTGATAGCAAACGCATTCAACATCTAGGGTGTTTTTCATGAGCGAATGTTATGTGTTCTTCATGCTTTGCGAGAAAGTTCCGTTGCAATACGAAACGGATCAATCGAGTTGCGGCGACACGTCGCTTGATTGCCTTCATCGATCTCTGCGATAATGATGCCGTCATGTCGAAGCGAACCAAAGCACAATCAGAGCTTCTAAATTTAGTTCATGGCCGAAACTATGCGCCTTCAATACGAGGCGCGATGCAGCGAGAAATTTTCGAGCACATGCTGCTGAATTCATCCAACGTAAATTCCGCGAACTTTGATGTCATTTCGGCTGCGGATCTTGGCACTCTTTTTCAAGTCACTGATGAGCTGTTCTTTGGCGGAGTGATAACTCGATATGTAGAAACTAATTTCAATAAGCCGCTTACCTTTCGGCTTTCGACTCGTATGACGACAGCCGGCGGAACGACGACGATGACCAGTCCCGGCCCACGTCGAGACACTGAGTTTGAAATCGCCATCGCGACAACGCCTCTGTTTGGAACTTTTCAGATTGAGTCGCAAGCCAAGGTCGGAGGAGTTGTTTGCCACACGAGGTTGGAGGCACTGCAACGAATTATGGAACACGAAGTCATTCATCTGGTTGAGCTTTTGGCGACAGATGATTCGAACTGTCAGGCGAAGCGATTCCGCAATTGGGTTCGCAACTATTTTGGCCATCGGGAATCCAATCATCAGTTGCTGACGCCGAGGGACATTGCTCGAAAGCAGATGGGGATTAGGTGTGGAGATTCGGTGACATTCCGAATCAAAGGGGATCGATATCTGGGTACTGTTAACCGGATCACCAAACGAGCCACCGTTTTGGTGAAAGATCCGGCCGGTACGCCATACACTGACGGAGAACGATATGCCAAGTTTTACGTGCCACTCAAAATGTTGAAACGTGCCTGAGTCGGTGTAAAAGCGAGCACGTTTTACGAGGATTCTGTTTTCCCGCCTTTCAGCAAGAACGGGAGTTCTCCCTCGAATTGAGCATGGAAAGTCGTGGTAGGCGATGCGACAATGAAATGGACCCTACGCCATATTTCACCGCATCATGCTCGACCGCGCTACTGAGTTCGCTTGCTTTACGCCCACTTCGGAAACTCGAAGAGCCCTCGCGATGCGCTGGGGAGATTTTTCATTGGCTTGGTCGATCGCCGTGCAAGACGGACTGGAGTACTTTGGCGACGAAACCGGACTAATTGCCTTCGCTCGCAAATGGGGTTACGTGTATGTGCTCGGCGATCCATTGTGTTCGCCGGGAATTCGGAATCGGTTGATCGACCATTTTCTCGACAAATTTCCAAACGCTGGTTTCTATCAGGTTGGTGCGGCAACTGCGGCCCTTTTGGAGTCGCGGGGCTTTTACACAAACGAGATGGGGGTCGACACTCGCATCGACCTTGGTTCGTACGATTTCTCTGGAAAGCATAAAGAGCATTTCCGCCACGCATCCAACTGGTTGGCCAAGAGAAACTACGTAGTCGTCGAGGAGCAAGACGAGTCAGTAGCTCGAGAATCAGCGATAGAAATCTCTAAACAATGGCGCCAGACTCGCATAATTCGATCCCGCGAAGTTGCATTCCTCAATCGTCCGTTGCAGCCTAATGAGTGGGGAGTGGAATCTAAAGCAGCGGTTCCAATTCGGCGATTTTTTTTACACGACGCTAGTGGCCACAAGGTCGCATTTGTCTTTTTTGATCCGATCATGAACAAAGGTCAGACCAAAGGCTACGTGACGTCATTCAAGCGACGAGCCAATTCGGCTCCTTCAGTTGCAGAGATTGGTATCACGCGGTTCGCGATTGACGTGTTCCGACTTGAGGGGCTGACTCACCTTTATTTGGGTTTGTCTCCGCTGGCCGAAATAGAGAATGCCCAGTTCCGCAGGAACTGGTTTCTGCATCATAGCTTTCGCTACTTATTTCGATCCAGATTGTTCAATCGCTATTGCTACAACTTGGTGGGCCACGCTCAGTTTAAGAAGCGATTTCGGGGCGTTAGTGAAAAAGTTTATTTCGCGTCGCCGAAACTCGTTAACGATTTGCGGCTGATTGGCCTGTTGCGGCTATGTCGTGCGATCTGAATTCTTGCGGGGCTACCTAAGGCCGAACTAAGCTGGATGGTTGGTTCGTGTTTGTTCTTCGCGATCAAAACCTCCTCCGCACAAAGCTCCATCGACCTTGACTCTCATCTACTGTTAGAAGGCTACTTGGTCAGCTTCTTAAGGCGCGCAAAAAAAGCTGCCTCAAGAATGAGGCAGCTTAATTTTGTAACTAACTTGGTGTCGACTTTCGACTAGTTTGGTGAGCTTGGGCTCGCATCGTCATCAACTGCGATTGCTACTACAGCTCCTGCGATACCACCGAGAAGAGCAAGACGACGAAGTCCGCTAGCCCCGCCAGCGAACAAACGTCCACCACCGCCGATGCCTCCTCCTCCAAAGCCTCCTCTGCCGCCGCCGCATGTGTTGCAGCTACTGAATCCACTGAAGTCGCCAGTAGCACCACAAGAAGCTCCACACGCTCCGCCACAGCTAACTGCGTCAGAAGCGTACTCAATTGGAGCACCTGCGTCGTAACCATTGTCGTAGACAACTTCACCAGCGTAATCAGCTTGCTGTCCAACGAAACCAGCGTCGTTTGAGCATGTTGTGCACACGTTCAAAGATGAAGCAGCGTCGTAAGGAATGTCAGCACTAACCATGTCTTGGAAAGGAAGGGCTGCAGCAGCAGTTGCTGGCTGAATAGCGATCGGCTCGGGAGAAGCAAAAGTCGCTGGCTCGATTGCGACTGGGATCTCATCAGAATCAACTACTGATTCTGCTGTGATTTCACCTTCTTCATCAATTGCTTGGAAGCTGACAGCTGCGATTCCTGTAGGACCAGCTGCAACGAAATCGTATACACCAGGCTCGAGGTCAGCGACTGAGAACGCACCGTTTACGTCAGCCTGAACTTGAGCAACTTGCTTGTCATTCTTGATGATGTGAACGTTAGTTCCTTCAACTGCAGCGATCTCGCCAAACAGTGGAACGATGCTTCCGACCAAATTGCCATCTTGAAGCTTGATGCGGTTTGCACCAACAAGCTCATCAGTGATGTTTGATGAACCTTCAAGGATCTCAGCAGCGATTTGCTGAGGAAGATTGTTCTCAAGAATTTCTTTCACAACAGAGAAGCGAGGAGAAACCGCCGCTGCTTCCATTGCGTTGATTTGAGAGTTGCCGTTGTGAGCAACAACGTTGACACCGTAAGCAGCGAATCCGCCTTCACCGGTTGCAACGAAAGAGTATGCACCTTCTGCAACGTTATCGATACGGAAAGTCCCTGATGCGTCAGTAACCGTTTCCTGTGCGATTTCGCCGTTGCGAACAAAGAACACTTTCAAGTCTGCCAAGCCTTCGCCAGCAGCATTTTTTAGTGTCGTGATGCGACCTTCAATTCCACCGCTGCGATTGAGTGCAATGTTGTGAACTCGATCTGCAGAAATCCGTGACGACGTGATCGCCTCAGGCGCCGAAATTGGAGAAGTGGATGAGATCCACTGGTGAGCCGAAGCTGCTGCAGTTGCTACAAAAGGAAGAGCAACAAGCATCAGTCCGAGCTGAAATTTGTTCCGTTTTTTAATCATTGATAACACCAAAAACTCAAGTTGCATTACAAATCTGTTAGCGGCGATCCTCTGAGAGTCCGCCGAATTAGTCCTCATTTATAGCTGGCAATTACTTCTGGGTCAAGAAAATTGGCAAGGTGGATAAGGCAAAAAGGGAAATATTCCTATCACCGACCATCCCAAGGAGGAATCCAAACTATCGCAATAAAAGGAACAACTAAGAGTCCAGTGAATTGCGGGTTGAAATCACCCCTAGTTCAGGGCTACTGGCCGATCCGTAGGTGGATTTGACCATTCGACCTGCCTCAAAAGCCAATAGTCCAGCAGTAACTGCCAGCCTCATAGCGCTCGACATTTTTATCGGATTTTCCGCATGAGCGACTGCACTATTTAGCAATACAGCGTCAAAACCCAATTGCATTGCTATAGCGGCATCGCTTGCCGTACCCACACCAGCATCAAGAATCACGGGGTAGTCGGGATCGCCCCGCTTCAATTCCCCGA
>CAZORS010000230.1:0-7962 GCA_964582025.1 uncultured Pirellulaceae bacterium
AGTCTCAAATCCCCAGACCGGATTGGGCCAATTCGGATCGCCTTCGTTTCTGGCGATTACGTGAATGTGAAGCTGCGGGACAACGTTTCCCAGGACGCCAGAATTGATCTTTTTGCAATTCGTCAGGTCCATCAGCGCCAATGCGCATTCGTTAGTGACAAGGGCGAACAGTTCCTGATCTTCGATCGTTAGATCATGCAGTTCGCTCAGGCCATTTTGCAATGGAATGATCAGCAGCCATGGCCAGCGACAATCATTGATCAGACGAATTTGATACGTTTCAAAACGCTGAACCAAAAAGCTGTCTTTTTCCAAGCGTGGGTGGAGTTGGAAGGCTTCCATTGAATTCCGGTAGCGAGGATAGCTTAAAACGTTGCGATGGCGCCAAAGTGGAAACCACCGAAATAGATGCTGCCGATTTCTGGATCGTTGAGCCCATTCAGGATGTCCTGGTCGAGACTCTGGGTTGAAGCAAGCCCCACACCAAGCAAGCCAAGACCTTCGTATCCGAATCGCAATGTGACGTGATTTGCGGCTTGGTATTCGAGACCGAGGTTGAAGCCAAGCGTCGATGCGAGATTTTTGCCTTCGCTAGAATCATCAACATTCAACGTATCGACATCGATTTTGACTCGGTTCAGATACAGTCCAACGTCTGCGCCGCCTATGACGGTCAAGCGGTTCATCAATGGACGACGTCGTTCCCACATTCGTGTCAGTCCCCAAAGATCATTGTCCGTTCGGGAAAACAAGCCGGAACGCAGGCTTCCATTGGTCAGCACGTCAAATGTTTCGTCAAGGTTAATGTGGCGAACGCCGTAGCCTGACCGTTGAAATTCGTTATGTCGCAACCACGAATTGACTTCTACGTTCTTCAACCGAGATCGGTAAACGAAGTCGTAGTTGTTGGTGATTGTGGCAGGGTTGGCTTGAAAGAAGAACGGGACAACGTCTTCCCCAGTCGCCTCGATCGTCGATGAAAGTGTGTCAAAGTCGTAGAACGTTAGTTCGAAACCTGACAGATCGTCTCCCATGAATTGGACGAAGTAACGAGCATCGCCTTCGGTGAAATCAAAGTCACTGAATGCCCAAGTTTTTCCGTTGTCATCGGTAGCGAAAATCGTGTTCTCGGCACGACCTCGTTGGAGGCTTAAAACGTCAAAGCCGACTCGAAGTCGCAGCTTGGAATTTCGGGCGACTTGCAACTGCGATGGTTGCTCGGTCATGACAGGCGTCTCGGTCGCAGACTCTGGAATCGCAGGAAGTTCCACGCTCTGAAGCGGAGATGCGTCTTTCCATAACTCGCCGTTTGAAGCCGAAAGAAAATATCCGTCGCTGTCGACCAAGCTCTTAGAGCTAGATCCAAACAGCGAATCGTCGGCATCGCTTGGTGGTGCTGGCGGAGCGGAAGAAGAGTTTTCTAGGATTTCGTCTTTCAAATCCGCTACCGATATACCAGTTGGGTTCGAAATGACTCCTTTGAGAAAGCCATCTTCATTGACCAACGATTCGGCACCTAGATTCGAACCATTGACGGCAGTCCCGGCCTCTTGTTGCCCCCATGCAGCGGCAGCGAAAAGCGTTAAAATCGCTATAACGATGCTGAAGGTTTGCGGTCGGTTGACGGACATCGGGGCACTCCGAAGTGAAAAGATGCAGATAAGCATTACTGTCCAATCGACCCGGAAAATGAAAACCGACAGGACATCGGTATCGACCTACAAAATCAGACTTACAGACAAAAGCGGACGTAAACGAAGAATCGCGATTTGCGACAAAACTGATTCCATAGTTTCTTCCGTAATAATCCGCAAACTTTGCCAACGCAAACGCCCCTATAAAGCGAATAACACGTGAACATTGTCATATTAGGAGCCGGAACCGTTGGCTCTTCGATTGCTGAACAGCTTTGCAGTTCGCACCACAGCGTGACGGTCGTCGATCGCGACCCAGACAGAGTCAACGCAATCAATGAAAGATATGACGTTCGAGCGATCACCGGGTCGGCATCACAGTCCAGTGTGCTGTTCCAAGCCGGAATGGTTGCCGCGGACCTTTGTCTGGCAGTCACTGGCGTGGATGAAGTCAATATCGTCGCTGCCAGTATGGCTAGAAAAATGGGAGCCCGCCGTTCGGTGGCCAGAGTTTACGGGCCTGTGTTTCGCGATTTGAGTACGTTCGATTATCAGCAACATTTCGGCATCGATCGACTGCTATCACTTGAGCATCTGACCGCCATGGAACTGGCTCGTTGTATTCGTAATCCGGGCTCCGTCGTGGTGGAACAGTTTGCTCGGGGAGGCCTCGAAGTTCAAGAGCTGATTATTGGGCAGCCTGGAAGGGTTACCCAAAGCGTGGTCCGCGAAGTCAGTTTTCCGGCCAATGTTCGATTGGGGACGATTCAGCGAGCCAATCGAATGTGGATCGCGTCGGCGGAAGATACGTTGGAAGTCGGCGATCGAGTCACCGTTTTCTCACGGCCAGAAGACACCACGGCGATTCGTAAGCTCTTCAATATAGAAAAAACGCCGCCTAAACGCGTTGTGATTGCCGGCGGCGGAGAAACGGGATTGCATCTTGCGCGAATGCTCGAACGTGAGGCCTTTAAGGTGATGCTGATTGAAAACGACAAAGAGAGGTGTCAAGTTTTGGCGGGCCTTTTGGAAAACACGGCTGTGGTGAATGACGATGCGACTGTTCGCGAAGTCCTTGAAGAAGAGCGTGTTGAATCGGCAGACTTTTTCGTTGCCAGTACGGGAGATGACGAGTCCAACATGATGTTGAGCGTCGGTGCGAAGGATGTCGGAGCCAAGAAAGTTCTGGCGGTGATTGGCCGTCCGGACTATGGCCGAATCATTGAGCGGATTGG
This sequence comes from uncultured Pirellulaceae bacterium, assembly GCA_964582025.1. Classification (GTDB taxonomy): domain Bacteria; phylum Planctomycetota; class Planctomycetia; order Pirellulales; family Pirellulaceae; genus Mariniblastus. The sequence continues at coordinate 2,870 of CAZORS010000230.1, forward strand.
AATTGATGTTGCCGTAAGTGAACGGGCTGCGATGTCGAAACAGATCAGCGCTTTTCTCAATGAGGGTAATCTGCTTTCACGAGCTAAATTGCCAGGCGGCTTGATCAGCGTTTTGGAGGTGGAAGTCGCAGAGGGGTCGGCTGCAACGGCTGGCTCGTTGGCAGAAATCGGATTACCGGATCGATGTTTGGTAGCGGCGATCATTCGACAGGATGCGGTTCATGTGCCAGGGGCCGGGGATCAGATCGTTTTTGGTGATGTTGCTATTTTGATCGTTGAAGATGACGTCATTGATGTGGCCGTTTCGTTCTTTTCCTAATTGCCTGATGTTCGTAGTGAACGCCTTTCGGTATTGTCGCCAATTCGTGCATTAAATGCGGCGTTTCTGACGATTTTCGCCCTCCCTCAACGTGATCGGTTCGTTTACGATTCGGACTCGAAAGCACACTATTTTTTCGGGCCAGAACCTTGTCCACTGATTTTCAATCCGTCCCTGCATCCAAAGACTTCAAAGGAAGCTACTCCTTCATCAGCCTCGGATGCGCGAAGAACACTGTCGATAGCGAACGGATGATGGGCTTGTTGAAGCTTGATGGATACGAAATGGTTGCCGATCCCGTCGGCAGTGATTTTGTCATCGTCAACACATGCGGCTTCATCGAGAACGCTCGAACGGAATCGTTTGCCGCCATCGATGAGATGTTGGAACTTAAAAAAGAAGGTAAAACGAAAGGTGTTATCGTTTCCGGGTGCCTGGCTGAACGGCAGAAAGAGCAGCTGCTCGAAGACCGCCCCGAGATCGATTCTTTGGTCGGCGTTTTCGGTCGCGAAGAAATCACAAAGATCGCTGACCGGCTCGTTGGAGACCTTGCCGAGCAACGGATCGTGTTTCAGCCGGCTCCGATTCGCGCGCTGCCAGACATGGACCGTCTTCAGATTACGCCTCGGCACTTTGCTTATTTAAAAATCTCCGAAGGTTGTGATCGTCTCTGTACTTTTTGTGCCATTCCAAAAATGCGGGGAAAGCACGCGACCAAGCCAATGGAAAACATCATCCAAGAGGCTGAACAGCTTGCCGAAAATGGTGTTCGCGAACTAATCATCGTGGCTCAAGATACGACGTACTACGGAATGGATCTGTACGGCGAACCTCGGTTGGCGGAGCTGCTTGAAAAGCTGAATGAAGTCGAAGGAATCGATTGGATTCGGCTGATGTACTTCTACCCGATGTACATCGACGAGAAATTGTTGAAGACGATAGCGGCATGTGACAAGATCGTGCCCTACATTGACATGCCGCTTCAGCACGCGGACGATGTGATGTTGAAGCGAATGTCACGTCGCGTGAATCAAGCTCAAATGAATGAGCAGATCGAGATGATGCGGGCGATGTTGCCGGACCTTGTACTGCGGACAACATTCATCACAGGCTTTCCTGGCGAAACGGAAGAGCAGTTTCAAACGCTTGTCGAGTTCGTCAAACGACATCGCTTTGAACGGATGGGCGTGTTCACCTATTCGTTCGAGCCTGATACTCCGGCGGCGAAAATTGAAGGACACATGGATGACGCGGTCAAAGAAGATCGCCGAGCTCGCTTGATGCAAGTCCAGCAAGAGATCATGTTCGAGTACAATCAATCACAAGTTGGCCGCGTCGTGGATATCATCCTCGACCAGCCAGTCGATGGTCAGGACGGAGCATGGATCGGCCGCGGATCTTGCGACGCTCCGGACGTTGACGGCGTGACTTTTGTAACTCAGACAGAGCACGAGCTGAAAGCGGGGCAGATCGTCGAGTGTGAGATTGTTGCTTCACAGGGCTACGATTTGATTGCGGCCGCTGTTGGAAAGCCTCGCGATGCTCGTCCGATTAAGCGTGGTTTGAACATTCTGCCTTCGTGAATTGTCGCTCAGTGTATTGTCGCTCAGTTCTCCGAACTGAAAGCGTGCGAATGCAATAAGCTAGTCAATTTCCTCGACTTTAAAGGATAGTGCGTTCTCTCCCCGGCCCGCTATCGATTCGGAGAATCGAGCGACATTGAATCCAAGATTGTGAACAATTCGACGAATAACTAAACTCAGGACTTCCCGAGCCTCACTTTTCTTTTTTGGTTTTGCTAAATGGCAAAAGTACGATTCTCATGTCCGCGTTGCCAAGCGGTAATGCAAACCAGCGATGAAAAGATCGGTTTCGACATCGCTTGCCCGCAATGCAAGCACCGTTTTACGCTCATCGAACAAGGCGCCGCGGAGCCACGATCTTCCGTTAGTTCCGATAGTTCGCCGGCGGCAACCGAGGAGACTCGCCAATGGGTGGGTGATCCGGTGGAAGAGCAGGCTGCCTCGGTAACGCCAAAGACATTGCCTCAAGTTGTCGATTCGATTCCGTCAAGCAACGCAATCCCTCCGATCTACCAGGGGCAGGCTGCGGGTTCGTATTCGTGTCCCTACTGCCAAACGAGGCAGCCGCCGATCTGGAAGTCAGAAGTATCAACAGCAGGCTGGATCACATGTGTCCTGCTGCTTGTTACGACTTGTGTGTTTTTCTGGGTCGGATTTTTGATTCGGGACAAGTACACGGTTTGTTCGTCCTGCAATGTTCGGCAGCCCAGAGCATTTTTGTAGTTTCGAACCGCATTGTGTGGTTTTCGGGCGGGTGGGGCTCCCGCCGAACCTCTTTTAATAGCCCTCTCGAACGCTATGTCGGTTCGTTTGCAATTTGCTGGCCGGCAACTTTAATGAAGGCTCTCTCCGATGAGTCTCATTTTGGTAAATTATGTTCGGCAAACGTGGCGTTTTTAGTATCGCGAATCGAAGTGAAGAAAAAAAACCTGTTTCCCAAAACCGCGAAACGTTGTTGACGATGGGCGTCTGTTTTTCGTTCGGCGTGTTGGCGTGGTATTTGATTCGACCACTCTTCGGCTAATCACCACTCGATCTTTTCCCGGTTTCCTGTTCTGGCACTTTCGTGCGCCTTCACCACGACCTGCATCGCGCTGTACGCATCATCCGGATCCGTCGTGCGTCGAATCAGACTCGTGACCGCCCGATAAAAACGGTCGAGCATTTGTTCGCCGACGGCGCGCTCAGATTCAAGCGACTCGTTATGTTGTCCGGCGTCGTCGAACCAAACTAGATTTGATGGCAAGTCAATGAAGGCAATTCCATTTTCGCAGCAAACTTGAACCGACGGCGGACGACGAAACGAAAGTGCATCAGCCCAACGTTGCGGAATGTAATGTCCGACGCTGAGCTGTGCCATCGGTCGCATCTTATTGTCTTCTGTCTTCGCAAACTCAAGATTGACCATTTGATAAAACAGATCTTTCTGCGAATCGTGTCGATCGTGGATGGAGCTCAGCACCGAGACTGGGTCCGCATCAACAAGGTAACGACACCAATCGACCAACTCCATCAGGTTGCGCCAAACCAAGGGGCAATGTTGTCCGCGACGCCGCCAATCGGCTTGGCTTTCGGCTGGCATCCGTTGATGACAAAATAAAAGATGGGGCTTTCCCAACCTCGTCGCGATCAATTCTTTCAATCGAATCGTTGCTGCCGAGTGTCGACGAGGAAGCTCAGCCATGTAAGCGATTCCAGATCCTTCGATCCGAGTTCGGATGTCCAGAGCCTGTCCGGGAGTCACGTCCAAAGCAGACGAACTGTAAACGGCTTTCCCGTGTTCACAAGCTTCGAGAATTGGCAGCGATCCGTACCATTGCGGCGAAAGGTACAGAATCGCGTCGATGTCTTCGCGTCGAATCAAGCTTCGAAAACTTGGAATCGGAACGGCATTGAACTTTTCCGCAACACGTTTTGCTTTAGTGAAAACTTCGCAACAAACCGCAGTCACTTCAAATCGATCCGATAGAGCACGAAGAGCCGGCGCATGACGCGACTCCCATTGATCGCCCAAGCCAATCAGTCCGATTCGGAGTTTCATTTTCAGTGGAGCAGGTTTGTAACCTGCCATTTGGATAAGTTTGGCAGGTTGGAACCTGCCCCACCAACGATTAAACGCCCGTCTTGGTAGACGCAATAATTCGATTCGTGGCGTTGAGAATCGCTTTGATCGAAGCTTCGACGCAGTCCATCGAAACGGCGCGTCCACGATAAACTTCGCCCTTGCTCTCGGTTTCAATGGTGACTTCGCCGTTGGCGTCCCGTCCCAGAGTCGAGCTTTGAATCTGGAATTCCTTGCAGTCCAACTGAACGCCCGTGATTTGTTGAACGGCTAGGAACGCAGCATCAACGACTCCCGAGCCATCGCAAACTTCGACGGACTTTTCTTCTTCGCCATGTTTTAGAGTCAGGGAAATCTTCGGAGTGGATTTATACGTGAGTTCAACGGTGTAGGTTACCAATCTCCATTCCCGCTCGGTCGTATTGGAAAGGATTTCATTTTGCACCAAAGCAACGATGTCACCATCAAAGATTTCCTTTTTGCGATCGGCGAGCTTTTTGAATTTCAGAAATACTTGTTGAAGCTGTTCACCGGTCAGGTGGAAACCCAATTGTTTCGCACGATCAGCCAGAGCCGCCCGTCCACTGTGCTTACCTAGCACCAGATCCGTTGCCGCGAATCCAACATCTTCAGGACGCATGATTTCGTAAGTTGAACGTTCCTTCAGCATTCCGTCTTGATGAATTCCGGCTTCGTGAGCAAATGCATTTCGGCCAACGATTGCCTTGTTGCGTTGGACGTGCATTCCAGTCACTGCCGAAATCAAACGACTGGCAGGAACCAGACGCTTCGAATCCACTCGAGTGTCGCAGTTGTAAAAATCGTTTCGAGTTCGCATCGCCATGACGACTTCTTCGAGCGATGTATTGCCAGCTCGTTCTCCGATTCCGTTGATCGTGCATTCGATCTGCCCTGCCCCGGCTTGAACAGCAGCGAGACTGTTGGCGACGGCCATTCCCAAATCGTCATGGCAGTGAACCGAAATGACGGCCTCGTCAATGTTTGGGACACGATTTACGAGAGAAGAAATAACGTCGTGCATGTGGTTGGGGGTCGCGTAGCCAACCGTATCGGGAATGTTGACTGTCGTCGCCCCAGCTTTGATGACCTCTTCGACGACTCGACAGAG
>CAZORS010000231.1:0-7930 GCA_964582025.1 uncultured Pirellulaceae bacterium
ATACTCTGGCACGGAGCGGTTTGGTTTTTCCTGATCCTGTTCAGCTACTACGTGTTGCGACCCATTAGGGAGCAAATCGGTTCGACCTACGGAATTGAGAATTTGTCTTGGCTGTTCTGGGCCACGTTTGTCGTGATGCTCATCGCGATCCCGCTATATTCGATTCTGGTCGGCAAGTTTCATCGGAAGATCCTCGTTCCGTGTATCTATTTGATCTTCGTGACCTGCCTGATTTCGTTCTGGCTGGCGATGACCGGACTGCCGGATTCAGCACAAATCTGGGTAGCCAGAGCATTCTTCGTTTGGATTAGCGTCTACGGACTGTTCATCGTTTCGTTCTTCTGGAGCATCGCGGGCGATATGCTTTCGACGGATCAGGGTCGCAGAATCTTCGGCGTGATGTCGGGCGGAGGCACGATCGGTGGGCTTGTTGGATCCCAAGTCGCGGGACGGCTGGTTGGCCAGTTGGGAGTCGCCAACTTGTTACTGATTCCGGCCGGACTGTTGCTGATCGCATTGGTGGTTTACTTTTCAATGGAACGATCGTTCAAGAAACTATCTGATCCAACTGAGAGGAAACGCGATAGCGGCAAAGCGACGGGCGGCAACCCTTTCGCTGGCTTCACCGCCGTATTCAAGTCGACCTATTTATTTGCAATCTGCCTGTTTGGATTATTTTTGGCAACGTGCGGAACGACGGTTTACTTTCAACAAGCCGAGATCGTTGGCGCCGCATTCGCAGATATTGAATTTGATGAATCCCATATTCAAAATCGAGATTCGTTGACGGACAAGCAACTTAAAGCAACCAGAGCCAAACTTCAGAAAGCGGCATCCAAGGAAGCGAGCACAGAATACTTCGCCAACATCAACTTTGCAGTTTCTATCGTCACCCTGTTGTTTCAATGCGTGATCGTCGGCTGGCTGATGCGAAAAGGCGGATTGGGTTGGACGCTAGCAATGCTACCGATTGCTTATGTGATCGGCATCACATCGCTGGCGTTGTCTCCTTCCATCGCCGTTTTGGCGGTCGTTTCGGTCATTGGACGGTCAGCCGAATACGGCATCAGCAACCCGGCCCGAGAGGTTCTTTTCACTGCAGTCAAACGTGAGGACCGCTATAAGGCCAAAAGCTTCATCGACACGGTAGTCAGAAGAGGAGGAGATTCGGCAATCGGAGGTGTCTACAAGGCCGCCCGAGAGACTCTCGGTATGGCGATGACCACGCTTTCGTGGATCATGATTCCAATCGCGATCACGTGGATTGGATTGTCTCTGTTCATTGGCCGGGAAAATCGTAAAATCGTGACAGTTGGAAACGCAAAAAAGCCAGTATGAATTCTGGCTTCCAAGCGTCTCAGTAAATAGATTACTACGACTTGTCGCAAGTCACACACTTAGCTACCAGGAGACAAAATGGCGGCAGAATTTAATACTGACGGTTTCGATGCTGATGTACTCAGCTCGGACTCAATCGTAATGGTTGATTTTTACTCAGAAAGCTGAGGACCTTGCAAACGACTGGGTCCAGTCATCGACGAATTGGCAACTGAGAACGAAGGAAAATCCAAAGTTGGAAAAATCGACGTTACTCAAAACATGGAACTGGCTGTCAAATATGGCATCGCCGCAGTTCCAACGATCCTTGTTTTCAAGGGCGGCGAAGTCGTAGAAAGACTTCAAGGCTACAAGGAAAAAGATGAGCTTCAAGCTTTGCTCGACACGCACAGCACATCTGCATAGTTGAATCTGCGCAGTGCATAAAAAAGGTGGCACGGACGCTTCATCCATGCCACCTTTATTTTTTTCGCTCCCAAATCGCATCTTCAGAACGCGAATTCTTTCGCGCCGATATCGATGCCGTTTCCGCTAGACCGGAATTTCCCGTCAACGTCTAGGCCGAATCTTCCAGATTGGTTCAGGCCTGCATCAACACCCGGGCTGTTGGCTCCCAAGTCAAAAAATCCATTTGGATCAAATCCAGGCGGAGAAAAAATTGTGTTTCGCCCGTTGTTCACACCCGGTGTGAAGCCGTTGTGAATCAGATTAAAGTTAAACCAAACGAATCCGCCTTCAAACTTTAGGGCAGCGTCACGATTATCATTCGCAGACAGGATGTTGTTGTAGACCAACACGTTGTTTCCTCGAACAACTGAAACTTCACCGCCAAAATCAAAGCTTCGCATGTTGCGAGACAAGGTATTGTTGCGAATCGTAACGTTCTCCGACTGGTAGCAGTGAACTCCCTGTCCGCCGTTGTTGAAACACAAATTGTTTTCAACAAGGATCGTACCTGAGTAAAGCTGATTGTTGCCAGTTGGAGCAGTCAAGTTTTGAGTATCATCCACGACGATGCCGTTGCCGTCAGTTGGACGACCGAAGAGAACGTTGTTAACTCTGTTCTCATTGGAGAAACTTGTGTTGTTCCGAACGATGACATCGTATCCCGGCTTATCGGTCGTACGACGCTGAGGCTGGTAGATACTAATTCCGCTGTGTTGATCGGGATCCCAGAACGCATTTCGATAAACGATGTTCCACTCACATAGAATCTGATCGCTTTGATCAATTGCGATTCCACCGCCACGACAATCGTGAACGCGACAATCGCGAACGACTACGTTGTGGCAGCGATTCATCGCAATGCCTTTGCTTCGTGGAGCATCAGGGCGACGATTAGAAACTTCAAATCCGTCGACGCGTATAAACGACAAATCATTTGCGAAGATAGATCCAACGATGAAGGCACCTTCTTTGCGTTCGGCTCGTAGCGTTACATTCGAACGAACAAAGTTGAACTGTCCCCAATACGTTCCGTCGAGCACAACAATCGTCGAACCAGATTCAGCCCGATTGAGTGCTGTTTGAATCGAGCGATAGGGAGTGTTTCGGTTTTGTGCTTGGGCTCTGGTACGCGTGTTTACTCCATTGGTCGCCACATAATAGGTTTGAGCAACCAATTCTTGAGTAAAGCTGCAGGCGAAGATAAGCAGTGCAAAAAGTAAATATCGGGGTGATCTAAAAATCATGGTGTGTTCACTTGGGAGGTTTAAAATTCCCCACCATTTAAACATCGTGGATGCGATCAATCAAGAATCTGAATCACACTTCGCCTTGTTTCAGCAAATGAGCCACAAGTTCCTCGAATTCTGATGGCCAGCCGATCAGAATTATCGAGGAGAACTGGACAAGTTGAGTTTCTGATTGGTGCCGAATTTCGGTTAGCACATCCGCTGCGAGGAAGGATCCAGCATCACAAAAACAGCAACAAACAGGCGATCATCGTCCAGCCAAATAGCTGGAGGTTCATTATGTACTCCAATTGAAGATGAAGGAGCACACCGGCCAGCACGACCCAAAAACGGCATTCTTCGATCCAGATAATCGACCCTAGTGAAGACTCAACAACCAGCGTCCCCCACGTTGCAATCTTGATGAACAGGGGCGACATTAATTTTTCCGGTAATCTGAAACGAGTATACGCATCACAATTGATTGGGTAAAAGGCAGCAGTCCCATTGCGCCACCGCGTCCCTCGCAACTTCCAAAAAACGGTTCTGGCGTAAATGATGGAAACTTGAATCTGCATTAAGCGCAAACACCACGGGTCACCTGCCGACTCCCATTTTCCGGCAAGCCACGCATCAAGCGACCAGCCAGCGCTAGATGGCGAAAAGATCATCAAGAAGCACATGATTCGAATCACGGTGTCGCCACCGTGAAAAATCGACGAATTGCGATGGTGCAGTGAAGCAATCGCCAGAAAGGCCACAATGGACGCAACCCTTGTCCAGAAACCTATTGCGATACAAACACCAGCGACGCATGTCAGCCCAATTAGCAAATACACCGAAGCAGTGGTTGCGGGCAACACATTGAGCAGGTTCAGGCGACGCCGACCGACGAACTTCTCGAAGCGAGCGAAGTCCACCACCGCGTCAGTAGCCAGATGGCGAGGCACAACTGGAATTAGCAGAAGTGCTTTGAGCAGAATCAATACGCCAAACGCAGCCCGAAAAACAGCCAGTGGAAAAAGCGACTCTGGTTCATGGAAAAACCAATTCCAGAAGTCAAAGATTTGCTCAACAGATATCAAAACGAATCAAACGCGAATTAGTGTAGCCAACAGACAATGCATTCAACCATCGTACATCCAGCTTTCAGAACGTAACTTGCCAAACGGACTTTTCTTCAATTTCATGGTCTTCGTTGTTTTCAAACGCTTTTATCTTTCGTTTCCGATAAAACAATTCACTCTTCGCGACCTGCTCCGGGTCTTTGGCGATAGTTCTTCTTACGTATTTGCAAATGGCAGCACGTTGGCTCTTGCTCGATTTTTGAGAAAGAACTGACTGGAATTTTCTTTCGCGAACCCAAACAAATGCCTTCCATTTGCTGGCTTCATGGATGCGGAAAAGGTCGTGCGATTCCGTGCTGCCATCCTTCATTGACAATCGGACAAACCATCGCTTTTCGACTTGAACGGGCGTAGGGGCAAACATCGACCAACTATGCCAAAGCCCTGTCCAAAGGATGGCCGTTTTGAATTTGGAAACACAGCGTTTGGCGAAGAATTCACTTGGAAGATTCCAAGCGAGGGCGAGAAAAAGCCAGAGCAAAATAAGGATGTTGCAAAGAAGTGAAATCTTTTAGTCCTCAAGTTTGGCATTGGAGCCGTGTAACGCCCTCCAAGCGTATTGGCGGACATCCAAAAGTGTCGTGGGCTTTGAAGTTTCCCAACTAATTACAGGAATCAGCGTTCTCGATTTGTCTTTGGCAATTTTCTCAATTGTTTCTTTAGCCTTGCCACCGTCATTGAAATATCGGAGCTCATCAATCGCCCATATTACGTCTTGAGGATGAGTTGCCTCCAATGCGAGATCAACAAAATGGTCCCTTCGCTCTTCGTTATAGGGTACTTCAAGCATGAAGGACCAGTCATCGTGGTTTAAAAAGAAACCAGGCGGGCCACCAACGAACGCCCCCTTCAATTCACCTTCATGGCGGAATGCCGTTCGAAGATTTCCCAACTCTTTGCCTTCTGCCGGATTCTCAATACGTTTCTGAATCGCCGTGAACAGCTCACCCTCTGTCAGGATTGCGTCTCCAAACTGCGTTACGCCATAAACCATCTTGTACGCCCAGCCTACCGGTTGGTTAGTCGAAACTCTGAGGATATCGACTTGCCCAAGAAGTTGAGATCTACCACGAATGAACAAGACGCGATTAAGCCCATTCGAAGAAGGACTAAGTACTTTCGTCGATCCAGATTGATGGAGCGAGAGCGGGAATGCAATTGTTGCACTCTCTCCCTTAAATACGTGGATGATTTCGGCAGATTCATCTCCATCATCTTTGTACTTGGCGATCACAATCGTGTCACTATTGTCAACCAGCCATTCAACGGACCTCAAGTGCCGATACTCTAAATCTTTCCCTGAACTGACAACACCAAATTCGGTGAAGCCCAAGCAAATCTCTAAACACACAACACACAAGCAGGAAAAACAGATCATGGAATTTCCTTGTATTCAATATCGTAAAACTCGACACCACTACCCCAATGCGACTGGATCAGGAATTTGTTGACATCGCCGATTGTTTGGTCACTTGCTTCATAACTGCGACTACCGTCCAGATAAATGATAATACTATAAACACCCGGCCCTTTTTCGATTCCGCGAATTGTCATCGTGTTTCCGACCGGCTTGCTTCGAACGAGGTTGGCGGTCAGGGTGGCCAAATAATTGGCAGCCGTTTGAGGATCAGCAGGCCTAGCTGGATTATCGTTTATAAGTTCGAACTCACCACCGTACTTGACACCATTCATAAGCCTATTCAACGGCTCGACCTCATACGGCGGGGGACCTCCAGCTACGGTCACTTTTCCATTCGCGGCAACGGTCACTCCTCCAGCCGGTACGGCATTAGCATCCAGTACTCCCCCTCCTAGAGCCACCCATGCATCAACATCAATAATCGCAGCTTCAAAACTGTCCGCAAATTTGATTCCGCTGTTGGCGACTGCACTGACTTTATTTCTCCAAGTTCCGCCTTGAAGCACGAGTGCTTCGTCTGGACTACTTTCTGGGACAATCCGAACAAGCCCGTTAGGACCAGATCTCGCTCGGTCGAAATCAAACTTAAAGTCGATTCTAAATTCTTTGCCCGTACTGATTAGATCATGAGTACTGATCGAATCCTCTCGCCCATCATTGTTCTCAGCTTTGACACCACCATGCGTATAGCGAGCAAATGGAGTGATTAGTCGCCCTTGTTTGTCAGGTTCCGTAATGTACTTCTCAAGTGACTTTGTCACATGCCACATTGATTTAACATCAATGCCGTGCCATTCAGATGTTGGTTTATCTTGCCAATCCGCGTTGGATATCTCATTTTTTGAAGGGTAAACCAGTCCCTCAACACTAAGTTTATATGCATCCGCAGCAGCCTTACCATCCGGATCTACAACACTCTTGTTTCCGTTGTCAGGGACCCCATGCTTAAGTGTCACGCTTAACTGATAGGCACCAGTAGAAAGGCCTTCTACATAGAACGTGAAGGTCTTGCTTCCGGCGGAATCAATTGGAAATCGGTAAATCGTTCCGCCAGTCACCATGAGATTTTCAAGTTCGAGGCTGTCTTTGGAAGTGTTTTTCCAGATCGCAGTTCCAGCAGGAACGAACACCCACGCCTCAACGTTGTTATCCAGCTTCTCAAATTCTTCCGCAGGAATGTTTACTTTCAACTCGGATTTAGCAAAATCGTCTTCTGCAGAAGTCAACTCGCCAATACCTTCCGAAGCATCTGCGAATCCATCTTTGTCATCGTCGTCAATATTCTGGAAAATTCGTTTGGCCTCTTCCTCTTCAACCTTATCATCTTCGTCGTCAATATCGATGTCGTTCTGTGAATCAATATCCAAATCGACCCACTGCACAGCCTCAATAGTTACGATTGCTGAATCCTCGTGACCGAGCAGCGTGCACAACGTGTATTCAAATTCATCTTTGTCTTCTGTTGTGTCAGGGTTAGGCACGTACTCGATGCTATAATCGGACTGAATGGTCGCAGTTCCGAAACTTGGATCCGAAGTAATCGCCATATCGAAGCCAACCGAGATGATATCTCCGTTTAAATAGTAGCCACCTGAGCCATCAGATCCGCCCGAGCCGTCATCGTTTGGAGATCCATCGGCGTGATAGGTGTCAAAACTAACCAGCAATAGGTGCTCGCCACCTTTTTCTGACTGAACGGTTTTAACAACACCACTGGTCGTATCAAGGAAATATTCACTTTGGAAATTGCGGTTTGTGATCGAATTGAAGACCACGTCGAAGGATAAAGACTCTCCTCCGTAAGGACTAAGTGTCATCGTTCCTGTGTACCTCGTATAGGCAAGGTCAAGAAGATTGACCACGGCAGAGAAGGAAAGGTCAAATGTAAAGTAACCCAGCGGATAGGATCCGCTTCCAGTTGCTTTGGCGTACCAGTTACCTAAGTCATAATCAGGACTGGGGTGGTTCACTACCGAAAACTTATGGCCAGAATCACCCGTAGGATTGAAAACTGTGTCGTGGGTGAAGTGACTTCCCCACCAGCAGTCATTCTGAAGAACCTTGATATTCCTTGTTCCCCCGTCAGTCAGATCGTCGCCGAAGAACCAATCCTCGTCATTTACTGCGTCAAGGGCGTCACAGGAATGATGTGAGCCTCCGTCATCACCACCTGTGTCTGTATCGCCGCCGGTGTCTGTACCGCCGCCAGTGTCAGCTCCACCTCCATCGTCGTCTCCATCCGTGTCGTCGCCGTCAGTGTCCGTACCGTCGGTTTCTTCACCATCGGTGTCGGTTCCGTCAGTTGCTGTGCCGTCAGTCGCTGTTCCGTCAGTCGCTGTTCCGTCAGTTGCTGTTCCGTCAGTTGCTGTTCC
>CAZORS010000232.1:0-7850 GCA_964582025.1 uncultured Pirellulaceae bacterium
TTGAATACGCGAAACATCTCGTCGCGGTCAACGTTGCCAAGTTTTTGAAGCCAATCGAAAACCGGAGCCGCAGTCCACGCGTTGGCGTCGATGTCGATCGAGATGCCGGGAGGAAGGATTCGCTCCATGTTCTCGGCAAGACCGCCGCCGGTAATATGAGCAATCCCGTGGACGACTTGTTTGACTCGATAGTGATTCAAAACTTTGCGAACCGCTGCAGTGTAAATTAAAGTCGGCTCCATCAGCACGTCGCCAATCGTTTTCTCTGGCTGTGGTTCGAAGGGACTATCAACGTCCAACTTTGCATGATCGAAAACGATCCTTCGCACAAGACTAAAACCGTTGGCATGCACTCCGTTGGAAGCGATTCCAATCACAACATCATCGGGAGCGACTGACTTTCCATCGATCAGTTGGCTCTTTTCAACAACGCCGACGCAGAAACCTGCCAGCTCGTAGTCACCCGGTTGGTAGTGATCCGGCATGATCGCGGTCTCGCCGCCAAGCAACGCTGAATCAGATTCGACGCATCCGTCGCTGATGCCTTTGACTAACTGCTCGAGCAAAACTGGATCGTCGTGCGACATTGCAATGTAGTCAAGGAAAAACAATGGCTCGGCGCCAACGCAGATCGTATCGTTGACGCACATCGCAACCAAGTCGATTCCGATCGTATCGTGTCGACCAAGCTTCTGGGCGACTTTCAATTTCGTGCCAACACCATCGGCACCGGAAACCAAAATCGGTTTTTCGTAATTGCGTTTGAAAAGGTTGCAATCGAAGTCCAACTGAAACAGGCCTGCGAATCCTCCATCGAGCTGTTTAACACGTGGAGAGAATGTTCGATGCATCAGCTTTGGAAGCCGCTTCATCGCGTCGTTGTAAACGTCCAGGTCAACGCCCGAATCTTTGTAAGAAACGCCGGTCATGGGTCCAATTGGGAATGTGGAATGTGGAATGTGAAATGGGTTGCTGAATATTCCAAATTCCGCGTTCCACATTCCGGATTCGTATTGTCGCCGATCCTCGATCAAACGGAACGGGGCTGGCAGAAAACTAGCTCAAATTTCCTCGTCCCCGTTGCCAGCGACTAACGGTAATTCTCCCTGCACTCCGGCAGAAGCTGTAACGACTCGGTCGTCACTGCCAACTGGTGAGCCGTTTCCGGAAAAATGGCTCGGCTTGGTCAGCCCGTTTCTCTCAAGACGTTCAGCCTCAAACACGAACATTTATTGGGATCCTGACGTCAAGGCCCCGATCCGCCGGGTAGGTTTGGGTTTATGAGCGTCTGTTCCGCTTTGAGTTAGCGGGATTGTAAAGTTAGAGGAAATCGACGAATGTTAATGCATATGAGACACACTCAACCCGAGCTTCAGTTCACTCACATGCTGCCCTATGGCGCCGTCGTTGGCGATTCAGGTGTGCAGTTCGTCGTTTTTAGCCGAAACGCAACCGAAATGCGTTTGCTGCTTTATAACGATGTCGACGATACCGAACCGTCTGAGATCCTGAACTTCGACCCGAATCAGAATCGATGGGGAGACATCTGGAGCATCTTCGTTCCCGGTCTGCAACCTGGTCAGCTATATCACTTCCAAGCTTCCGGTCCTCACGATCCTGCGCGTGGAATGAGATTCGATGCGAACGCTCGATTGATCGACCCGTACGCCAAAGCCCTAGCTGGCCACTTCCAACCGTCTACCGATGGCATCCTGCGTCCACCAAAGTGCGTTGTTGTCGATGACCATTTTGATTGGGCTGGCGACCGACACTTAAAAACCGACATCTCGGAATCCGTTATCTATGAGATGCACGTTCGCGGATTCACGAATCACGAATCGAGCAATGTTAAGCATCCGGGTTCCTACCTTGGCGTCATCGAGAAAATTCCTTACCTCAAGTCATTGGGCGTGACGGCAGTCGAGCTGATGCCGATTCATGAGTTTCCAATTCACGACTACAACGGAGAGAAAAAAGATCGTCCAAACTATTGGGGCTACGACTCGATGGCCTTCTTCGCACCGCACCGCGGATACGCGTGGGACGAAACACCTGGTGCCCAAGTCATCGAATTCAAACAGATGGTCAAGGCTCTGCATGAAGCCGGCATTGAAGTCATCCTAGACGTGGTCTTCAATCACACCTGCGAGGGCAACGAAAAAGGTCCGGTGTTGAGTTTTAAAGGGCTCGAGAATTCTGTCTACTACATGCTGGAAAATGACGCTCGCTACTACAAGAATTATTCTGGCTGCGGCAACGCGGTCAACGGAAACCATCCGATCGTCCGAGAGATGATTTTCCATTGCTTGCGACATTGGGTGCACAACTATCACATCGACGGATTCCGTTTTGATCTGGCTTCGATTCTTAGCCGCGATCGATCTGGAAACCTTGTGCCGAACCCACCGCTCGTGGAAGCCATCGGCGAAGATCCGCTATTGGCCGACACGAAAATCATTGCGGAAGCCTGGGACGCTGCTGGAGCATATCAAGTCGGCTCTTTTGGCGACGACCGATGGGCCGAGTGGAACGGGCGCTATCGTGATGATGCTCGTCGCTATTGGCGTGGCGATGGTGGAACGCGCGGCGCGTTAGCGACTCGATTGGCCGGATCTGCGGATCTGTATCAGCCTGGTGGCCGTCCGCCATGTGCGAGCATCAACTTCATCACGTCGCACGATGGCTTCACGATGAACGATTTGGTCAGCTACCGCGAGAAACACAATCTGGCCAATGGCGAGGACAATCGCGACGGCGACAACAACAACTTCAGCGAGAACTTCGGCGTCGAAGGACCGACCGATCAGCCAATCATCGACGCGCTAAGAGTTCAGCAAATCAAAAACATGTTGTCAACGTTAATGCTTAGCCAGGGCGTCCCAATGCTGGTTGCCGGCGATGAATTCCGCCGCACGCAGAAGGGCAACAATAACGCATACTGCCAAGACAATGAGATCTCGTGGCTGAACTGGGCGTTGCAGGAAAAGAACACGGAGATGATTCGCTTCGTGCGAGCGTTAATTCAGTTCCGCAAGAATCAGCCAACCGTTCGCAGACGCACTTTCTTGACCGGCGTTCCAAACAGCAAAGATGGCTGGTCGGACGTGAGTTGGTACAGTGCAATTGGAACCGCCGTTGATTGGCATTCGTCCGATCTTCCAATCATCTGCTTGTTGGCTGCTCCGACTCCTCAAGAAGATCCTTCTGGACTCGGACGCGACGTTTTACTGATGCTGAATTCAAGCTCTGCCGGGTGTCGATTCATGATTCCAGCAATCGCCCGTTCGCGAAACTGGCAAATGTTCATGGATACTTCGTTGACTAGCCCAAAGGACATTTATCCTGATTTGGACGGCCCAATACTTCCTGAAAGCGGCAGCTACACGTTGCCTCAAAAATCGATGGCGGTTTACGTGGCAAACTAGTTATTGCTTGCCACCCAACCAACCACTCAGGCGTCTTTAGTTTCGCACCACGCGCGGCCAACAGCGGCGGCTACGCAAGGTGCAATGCTTCGATCGAGCGGATCGGGAAGAATACGATCAGCCGTTGGCTCTCGAACAAGATAAGCCAGCTCATGGGCTGCAGCAATTTTCATTGCTTCGGTGATCCGTGTTGCTTTCGCGTCGAGGGCTCCGCGAAAGATTCCGGGAAATGCAAGCAAATTATTGACTTGGTTGGGAAAGTCGCTTCTGCCTGTACCGACCACGGCTGCCCCGCCAGCCCTTGCTTCGTCCGGCATGATTTCAGGGATCGGATTTGCCATCGCCAGAACGATCGCATTGTCGGCCATCGTTCGAACGTTTTCTTTCGTCAACAAATTGCCTTTGCTGACACCAATGAAAGCGTCGTACCCAACAAGGACTTCCTGCAACGATCCAGTCCGATTCCCCCGGTTGGTGAAACTGAGAATCTCCTTTTTAGATTCGTTTAAATCATCCCGCCCTTTGTGTATCGCTCCTTTGGAATCGCAAACCACGACATCAGCAACCGGCATGCAAACGTTAGGATCCTGCTCAACACAGCGCAATAGTTTTGCGATAGCAGTTCCGGCCGCACCGGCACCGTTGATAACGACACGCAGAGAACTTGGCTCGCGACCAGTGACTTTCGCGGCGTTCAACAACGCGGCCATCAAAACGATCGCTGTCCCATGTTGGTCATCATGAAAGACAGGAATTCCCAGATCCTGCAGAGCTTGCTCGATCACAAAACAACGCGGTGCAGAAATGTCTTCCAAATTGATGCCGCCGAAGACGGGAGCAATACGACGAACCGTTTCGATGATCTCTTGCTCGTCCTGAGTGTCCAAGCATATCGGAAACGCGTCGATGTTGGCGAACTCCTTCATCAATAACGCCTTGCCCTCCATGACCGGAATGGCGGCCAACGGTCCAATGTTCCCCAAGCCCAAAACTGCAGATCCATCGCTGACGATTCCAATCGTATTTCGTTTGATCGTTAGCTCACGAGCCTCTTCGGGATCTTTCGCGATCAACTCGCACGGACGGGCAACGCCTGGCGTGTAAGCGAGAGACAAATCATCCTTGCTCGCCACTGGCACTTTACTGACCAGCGAAATTTTTCCTCGCAACTGCCGATGAACAATAGCGCTTAGATATCTTTTTCAGTTTCCTTGCTCACGGTGTTTCCCTGTGTTCGTTGGCGGTCGAATGTGAAGTAAGCCTAACCGCCAACGTTAAGCTTCATCAGAAATTTCAGCACCTTGGCGCTGAACGGCGTTAGCTTCGTCTTATTGTACTGGTCGCCGAGTTTTCGAATTGCTTCGGCTTGAGTTGGGTACGGATGAATCGTCGAACCGATGCCGGCGAGGCCAACTTTATTCTTCATCGCGACCGTGATCTCGGAAATTAAGTCGCCCGCGTTCTCGGCGACGATCGTTGCTCCCACGATCTTATCCGTTCCCTTTTTCGTGTGAATCTTGACGAAACCCTCATCGGCGCCTTCGAGGATTGCCCGATCGACGTGCTCCAAATGCTGGATATAAGTGTCGATTTCGATGCCGGCATCCTTGGCGTCGCTTGGATACATCCCGACGTGAGCAATTTCTGGAGACGTGTACGTCGCCCAAGGAATGATCAAATCGTTGGCTTTCGCTTTACCAAACGGGCCGACCGCAAACAGTGCGTTTTGAATGACGATTCGAGCCTGAAAATCGGCGGCGTGCGTGAACTGGTACTTCGAGCAAATGTCACCTGCGGCATAAATTTTTGGATTCGTCGTTTGCATGTTGTCGTTGATTTCGATGCCCTTCTTATGGTGCTTCACATTCACGACATCAAGATTCAAACCATCGATGTTTGGAGCTCGACCGACGGCGATCAGCAATTGGTCGACGATGACCTCATTGGCCACGCCGTTTTGCACGACCTTGACACTGATCTGTTCTCCGGACGGCGAAAGCTCCATGTCTTTAGCGTTCAAGACGAGGTTGACACCATCTTTTTCGAACTGCGTTTGAACGACCGCCGCGGCATCGCCATCTTCGCGAGACAGAATGTGGTCGGATCGCTCAAATAGAAACACTTCACTGCCAAAGCGAGCGAACGATTGAGCCATCTCGCTTCCGATGGGACCGCTGCCGACAATTCCAAAACGTTTGGGTAGCTCGGTCAACGAAAATAGATTCTCGTTCGTCAAATAGTCGATTGTATCGAGGCCCTTGATTGGAGGCGCTGCCGCGCGAGCGCCTGAAGCAATGACGGCCTTTTTGTATTTCAACTGAGTCACTTCGCCAGTCGACGTTGTTACCGAAACCGCACCGTCGTCGGCAAAGCTGCCTTGTCCGAAGAAGACATCAATGCCAAGGTCAGCGAATCGCTGCGCCGAATCGACAGGGCTGATGTCGGCTCGAATCTTTCGCATCCGCGCCATCGCCTTTCCAAAGTCGACTGAGGCCCCTTCGGGAATGTTGACGCCGAAGGGTGCTGCGTCGCGAACCGTGGCTGCGATCCGTGCGGCGCCTATTAAGCCTTTTGATGGAACGCATCCCACGTTGAGGCAATCGCCGCCCATCAACTCACGCTCAATCAAAGCGACTCGCGCCCCGAGCCCCGCAGCGCCCGCAGCGGTCACCAAGCCTGCAGTGCCAGCTCCGATGACGACGAGGTGATAGTCTGATTTTGGATCAGGGTTTGACCACGCTGGCGGATGGACGTTGGATTGCAGCTTTTGGTTGTGCTCATCGAGCGGCTGTAGTTGAATCAAAGTCTCGGACATCGTGGTTTCCTTGTGCGTTGTTTCGGTGTTTGGTCGAAGCGGACGTTCCAGCTCTAAGATTGAACACCTGAGGCTGGATCCGTTGGCTGATCCTGTGAGCTTTTCGTGAACAGCTTGATGCTCCAACGAGCAATCAGTGGAAATATCCCTAGCAGCACAAAGGCGACAAAGATTTGTGTCATTTGCGACCGTGAAAACGCAGCGTAGACTCCTTTTTCGGCAAGCGTCCCAAGGTCAGGCACGCTTGAACCTGCGTACATGAACACCGCTGTTCCGGGCAGCATTCCAATCTGGCTAATCCACCAAAACTTCCACGTCTTGAGCGGAGTCAGCCCCATGACCGCGTTCACGACGAAGAATGGAACGGCTGGAATCAAACGCAGAGTGAACAGATAAAACGGCCCTTCACGTTCGAGAGACTCGTTGAATTTTGTGAGCCGATCGCCAAAGCGATTCACGATTGCGTCGCGGAACAGATAGCGACTTAACAGAAAGGCGACCGTCGCTCCCAGTGTCGAGGCAAAGCTGACCAGAATGAACGCTTCGACGAACCCGAAATACCAAGCGTACGTTAGCGACAAGGCGGCGGCGCCCGGAAGCGACATTCCCGTAACGGCGACGTAGATCGCAAACGCAATCCCAAGCACCAGTAAAGGATGCTGAGCCTGATAGCCTCGCAGATTGGCTTCTTGTCGGGCGAGGTTTTCCAGAGACAATTGCGAGCCGAATTGCCAATAGGCAACTCCGACAATGATCGCCAAGATTGCGACGATAACCAGCTTCGAGCCCATCGGTTTGGTTGGTTTCTTCGTTGTCGTTTCGTCGACTTTTTCGTCTGATTTCAAGTTCATGTAGCCGATCTAAAAATGCTGCCGTAAAGTAGAAGTGATCGCAGTGGAAGTGGTCACCACTTGGACGATCAACAGCGAGCTTCCTTACGACAAACCGGTGAATAGCAGAAACAAACTCAAATCCGCCCCAATTCCGCCTTGTCGTATCATTCCAGTTCTTTGAACTTATAGGTGCGAATTACACCATTTCTTCCATCATTAATTCGTACATTTCCATCCTTTACAGGCAGCGAACGAATCTCATATTCCTTGTGATCAACCGCGTCACGATCGATCAAATTCAATTCAAAAAACTCATGCTCTTCGCGCGAGTCAATCTTTTTTGCTTTCCGATTTATCCTCTCGATCACCAATTCGCTGGGCAACCATCGACCTTCAACTTCAACATGATTCATTTCTACAATCAAGTTCATCGTTGAGACCAGATTGTTTTCATGTTGCACCAAGAGCCCTCCGTGAGACGTGTCAAAAATCCACTTTCTAGATTTTTCGCGGCTCGAAGACGAAGGCCAGCTTGCAAGTTCAAGCAAATCTCCATTTACTCGAATATCATATTGAGAACGTCCCGCATTCGTTGCCGCCTTAATTTGCTCGAAAAAGTCTTTCGGTGATGATCCGTATTGAAACAGCAACATCCTTATGTCACGTCCAATGCCATTTGGCTTGGCATCCTTAACGGAGATTTCATCTATTCCTTTGCGAGCAAATGCAAACGATGAAACAACCATCTCGGGCGTCTGTATTTTCACTGAAAACAAA
>CAZORS010000233.1:0-7831 GCA_964582025.1 uncultured Pirellulaceae bacterium
AATGCAAGATGCCGAAAATTAGAAGGACCAACGGGGACGTTTCTGGAATGGCCGATGTTCCCTGCAGTGCGAAAATCGTGACATTCGGATTCGTGTCCAAGTAGTAGTCTCCTGGAAGCACCGAATTCAGATCGACGTAAGGTCCGTCGCCGATTGCGATGTCAGACGGCAACACGAATCCAAGCAAGCCTTTGTAAACCGTTTCTCCGTCGTAGGGGAATTCGCTCAACGCATACGGATCGACGCTTAAAAACTGGCGTCCTGAGGCGTCCTCAAACAGAAACATTGGCTGCGATCCAGCAACCGGTTTGGCGTAAGTCCCAAAGTCTGAAGCTTGCCCGACCGCCGTTTCCATAACCGAGATCGATCCGCCGTCGTCAACGACTCTGTAAGACAAAACCTCTGAGTCCTCTTCGCGAATGGAAACTTTGTCGTAAAGCGCATCGCCGACTAGATCGCGCTCGTCGATCGTGGATTGAATGTGATCGACGTCACCAAGGACCACAAAGTATCGGCTTTCAAAGAGGTCGCCGGGGTTCACATTGATGAAACGGCGGAACGTCCCGACGTTGAAGTTTCGAACTGGGATGCCGATGATGTCTCCACCGCCGTCGCCCCAACGCCACGAACTCCTGTTGGTTTGCCAATCCTCGCCGATGTGCGTGTCGGTGTCTCCAAAAACGTAGGCGATGCCTCGATCAGCTGCGCTGGTGCCCTCAGTGAACGCTGCCCAGCCACCGGTGTTTTCAGCCAGCTCAACTTGATTCTCGAAATCACCAAAACCGAGAATCGCCCTGTCGGTGAAGCCACCATTTGGATTGGACACAAGCATGTTGTCGAATTCTGTTTTTCGCACTCCGCCCCAAGGCAGGTTGTGAAAGTCGACGGTGTTTTCGCCAAAGTTGTAAATCGAATGAGTGATTTCGATGACTCCATCGCCAAGGTCGCGCGTTCGCTGATAGTTGAGCAGTCCGCCGGGTTGTTGTGGATTTGAGTTCGTGTCGGCTTGAACGGCAAGCGACAACGTTGAATAGGAATTGGCATCAACGGCTCCACTGGCCAAAAGAGGAGCGTAACTCGGTTGCGAAACATTGTCACCGTCGGTGTAGTATCCCGCTTGATGATAAAACGCAGCTTCGCCGCCTTGATCTCGTAAACTTGTATCGACCGAGATCGATTGGAATACTTCATCGACAAAGGGCCGTCCCAACGATTGAGGCGGAACGATCTCTCCGACTTCACTTCGAATCGAATAGATCTGACCACCTTTTCCGACACGAAGCTCCCACTGTCGATTTGTCGGACTGCCAGCCTGTTGGTGTTTGAGCGCCGCATGGTAGACGGGGCTTTCGTCGACGCGGAACCCCCAGTTCGAACCCGAAAGGTCGGTTTCGGTCGTTGTCGAAAAGCTGAAATTGCCTTGGTCGGTTGTCTGGCTGTCTGAGAAAATTGACAGCAGAGCATTGTCATCTAATGCTGCGGCATAGCTGGCGAAAATCAGGCAACAACTGACTGACAATGCGGAGATTCGCGATAGAGAACGCAAAGTCACGCTCCTGATAAAGTTTGACGATTTTGACGGACAGGTAACCTATCGATGGGTATCGACAAAAGCGGCCCCTCGCGCCAACAATCTGCGAGAACATGCTTTCACGAGACATTTGGTTGCCGAAAAAACTGGGGTTTTTCCCAGCTCACCGACATTTTCACGATTCTTAGATCGGCCAATCCAGTTTGAAGTTGGGCTTCGAAATATTTTGAAACGTTGCGCAGGATACGGAAATCCTTTCGTTTTCTAAATGAATCCAATCAATCAAGCATTCACATACAATTGGCCTTAGCGGTTTCTGCAAAGCGTTTGATCGATACTGACATGAGTAACAATAAAGATTCCGACGGCTCCCTTCCGAATTTGTCGTCCGACAACTTCGGATCGAACGAAGCTACCGCTCATGAAACGAATGGAACCGGCCGGACGCAAATTGGTCCTTACAAGATCCTGCAGAAGATCGCCGAAGGCGGAATGGGCGTGGTCTACATGGCCCAGCAAGACAAGCCCATCAAACGACGTGTAGCTCTCAAGCTAGTTAAAGCTGGTTGCGATCCCGAGCAAATCATCGCACGTTTCGATGCCGAACGTCAGGCGTTGGCGATGATGGACCACGCCAACATCGCGCGCATCTTTGACGCGGGTACGACAGATGACGGTTTGCCTTACTTTGTGATGGAGCTGGTCAAAGGCATTCCGTTGACCGAATATTGTGACAACAACAAGCTTTCCATTCGGGAACGGCTGGAGCTTTTTGTCCCTGTTTGCAAAGCCATCCAACACGCGCATACCAAAGGGATCATCCACCGAGATCTGAAACCGTCCAATGTCTTGGTCGCGCTGTACGATGGAGTTCCTGTTCCCAAAGTGATTGACTTCGGTCTGGCGAAAGCCACCGAGCACCAGTTGGCACTAACTGACAAGACGATGTTCACCGAGTTCGGTCAGGTCGTCGGGACGGTGCAGTATATGTCTCCTGAACAAGCGGAGATGAATCAACTGGACATCGATACTCGAACCGATGTCTATTCGCTGGGTGTGATGCTCTACGAGTTGCTGACTGGCTCAACGCCGCTTGAAAAACAAACGATGAAGGAGCAAGCGCTGCTCAAAGTTCTTGAACTCATCCGGGAAATTGAACCACCGCGACCGAGCACCCGCTTAAGCGATTCCGGCGACGCGATCAGCGGGGTTTCCGACCAACGCAAAATTGAACCTTCTCACCTCCAGAAGATCCTTCGTGGCGAATTGGATTGGATCGTCATGAAGTCTTTGGAGAAAGACCGCAGACGCCGCTACGAAACACCGAATGATTTCGCACAGGACATTTCGAATTTCCTCAACGACGACGCGGTCACGGCTCGTCCACCTTCGCGCACCTATCGCCTACAGAAATTGATCCGCAAGAACCGCGGACTTTTTGCAGCCTTGGCTGCGGTGGCCTTTGCGATGTTCGTAGGTATTTGCACAACGACGTGGTTTTGGATGGAGTCCTCTCAAAACGCGAAGTTCGCTTCTGAAAATGCTGAACGGGAACGCTTGGCAAAGAACGAGGCGGTTATCGAACGCAATGACGCGAAAACAAAATCGAAACGTTTGTCAGACGTGCTCTCGATTGTGACCGGAGCATTCAAGAGCACGAACCCAAGTCGCGGTGGCACCAGTGCAATGAAGGCCAGACAGGTGCTCCTAAACGCTGAAAAGGAATTGGCGAAATCGGAGCTCGATGGACGTGGACGCGCTATGCTATTTGATACCCTGACAAATTCCTTTCACGGACTTGGAGAATTCGCCGCCGCTCGACGGACGGCTCACGAAAGTTTGATCGTACTGGAGGCTGATCTTGATCCAAGTGACGAGGAATTGTGGAAGGCTCGGCAGTTGTTCGGTAAGGCATTGCACTACGCTGGGGAAAATGACGAGGCCATCGAGACGCTTGAAAGCTGTCGTGATTTCTGGGAACAACGGCTCGGTGAGAAAAGCGACGAAGCCTTGGAGTCGCTCCGCCTAATTGCGATCGCCTACCTCGCGGCAGAACGTTGGGATGATGCCGAGACGACGTTTCAGTTTGTGTTGGATAGACAGGAAGGTCAACTTGGGAAAAACGACCGGGCGACGATCATTAGCATGAATAACCTAGCTGTTGCGATGCAACACGCCGGGCGATTGAAGGAAGCGTTGCCAATCTATGAAAAGACCTTGATTGCAATGCAGCAAATCACCGATGCGGACGACCCCGCGCTGCTTCAATTCATGTACAACGTCGCCCAAGCTTACGAACAAACTGGAAAGGTTGACGAGTCAATCGAGCTGTTCGAAAAAGTGATCGAGCGACGGGTCACCAAAATTGGAATCGAGCATCCGTGGACTGTGGCGACAATGTGGGTGCTCGGGAAAATTCTCAACGATTCAGAACGATTCGAGGAAGCTGAAAAACATCTGCGACTTGCTCTCGAAAACACAAAAATCAACTCGGCGCTTGAATGGGAAACCTATCAAACACAGTCCGCTTTAGGCGAATCACTCGCTGGGCTTGGACGCGATGAAGAAGCCTTAAAGTATCTTGAAGAGGCGATGTCCGGAATGCAGCAATATCCCAAAGAGCTGTCGTCTCCAGCGAAAACTGAAATGCTTCTAGCTGTTGATCGTTTGATTAAGTTTGCGGAGTCACATGAAGATTTGACACAACTTAGAAAGTGGAAACGGCTCAAACAGGAAATTCAAAATGAATCAGAAAACGCCCGCTAAGACTGTTTTGACCAGCCCAAAAAAGTAAACGCTGAAATGACTGCCGAGAAAAAACATGAGTAATGAATCTAATCAAGACGATTCAATCCCGGACTTGTCCTCGGACGACGTTGAATCGACTGAAGTTACCGTTAGTGATACTGTTCGCAAGCAGATTGGTCCTTACAAGATTCTGCAGAAGATTGCTGAAGGCGGTATGGGGTCGGTCTACATGGCCGAACAGACAGAGCCCATTAAGCGACGGGTCGCGCTCAAAGTCATCAAAGCCGGTCGCGACACCGAACAGATCATCGCGCGCTTCGAAGCCGAACGCCAAGCGTTGGCGATGATGGACCATGCAAATATCTCGCGCATCTTCGACGCAGGCACCGATGAAGGCACTCCCTATTTTGTGATGGAGCTTGTAAACGGCATTCCGCTGACGGAGTACTGTGACCGAAACAAACTCTCGATCGAGGAAAGGTTAGAACTTTTTGTGCCCGTCTGCAAAGCCATCCAACACGCGCACACGAAAGGCATCATTCACCGCGACTTGAAACCGTCCAACATTCTGATCGCGCTTTATGACGGCGTGCCGGTCCCCAAAGTGATTGACTTTGGATTGGCCAAAGCGATCGGGCACCAAATGGCTTTGACAGACAAGACGATGTTCACGAAGTTTGGTCAAATCGTCGGAACGGTTCAATACATGTCGCCCGAGCAAGCGGAGATGAACCAGTTGGACGTCGATGCTCGAACGGATGTTTACTCGCTTGGTGTGATGCTATACGAGCTCCTTACGGGGTCGACACCGATTGACCATGACGCGATGAAAGAGCAGGCGTTACTGAAAGTTCTGGAACAGATTCGGGAGAGCGAACCGCCGCGACCGAGCACTCGATTGAGTGCCTCCGGTGACGCGATCAGTGGATTGTCGGATCAGCGTTGCATAGAACCAGCGAGACTTCGAAAGATTCTTCGGGGTGAGCTGGACTGGATCGTGATGAAGTCTTTAGAGAAAGATCGCGCGCGTCGCTACGAAACAGCCAACGATTTCGCTCGTGACATCTCCCGCTTTCTCAATGACGAAGCAGTGGCGGCCCGACCACCTTCACGGGCCTATCGCCTGCAGAAATTGATCGCCAAAAACCGTGGTCTTTTCTATTCGCTGTTTTCACTGGCAACCGTCTTGGTCGCGGGAGTCGCCTTTTCAACATGGTTTGCAGTTCAAGCCAATAAAAGTGCCAACGAACTGGAGCAGCGCAATCAACAACTGATGGCAGCCAACGAGAAGGCGCAACGGTCAAGGGAACAGGCTCGAGCCAACGAGATATCGGCGCGACAGCAAAGCCAACTGGCCCTCGAAACGTTGACCTCCGTCATCAGTGACATTCAGTCTGGTCCGGCGAAGGTTTCTGACAGTGGCGAGGTTCGACGTCGGTTACTCAAAACTTCCCTTGCGAAACTTGAGCAGTTATCGACCAAGTACATTGACCAGGCTTCTGTGGATCATCAAACCATCACGGCGCTTTTCGAACTCGGTAGTCTCGTCATGGAACTTGGCGCAACAGAAACTGACAACGACGCAGCAGTCCACAGCACCGAAGTTCAGTCTTCGGCAATCAGTCTGGCTGAGCAGTTTTTCGAGCGAGCGCACCAAATGGCAAAAAATGTCGCTGAGAAATTTCCGGACGACGGAGAATCGCAACGAGACTTGGCCCTTTCTTTCGACAAGTTGGGGGCATTGCGCATGCGACTTGGCGAGACGCAGGCGGCGTTGGAGGCTTACAGCGGCAGCTTGAAAGTTCGCGAGCCCCTCGCTGCGGCAGACAGAAATAACGTACAAGCGCAACGAAATTTATCCATTTCGCATGATGGTATGGCTGCGGTGCGGATGCAACTGGGCGATTCGCAGGCAGCGTTGAAGGCGTATAGCCGTAGTCTGGAAATTCGTCAGTCGCTGGCCGCTGCGGACAGAAACGACACAAAAGCGCAAAGGGATTTGTCGATCGCGCTCGATGGCATTGGAGATGTGCGCATTCAATTGGGCGACTCGCAGGCCGCTTTGCAGGCGCACAACAGCAGTCTGGAAATTCGCCAGTTGTTGGCTGCTGCGGACAAAGACAACACTCAGGCACAGCGAGATTTGTCAATTTCATTCAACAAGGTGGGCGCCGTTCGCATGCAACTCGGTGACACCCAAGCGGCCCTCGATGCGTACAACAGCAGTTTGAAGATTCGCGCGTCTCTGGCCGCCGAGAACAGCAACAACGTAAAGGCGCAACGTGACTTGTCCGTTTCATTTAACAAAATAGGCGGCGTTCGAATGCAGCTGGGCGAGCCACAGGCTGCCTTGAAGGCATACAACGGCGGTTTGAAGATTCGCCAAGCACTCGCATCTGCGGACAAAAACAATTTAGAGGCACAACGTGACTTGTCCGTTTCATTCGACAACGTTGGCAATGCGCAAATGAAGCTTGGCGAAACGCAGGCGGCACTTGAATCGCACAACAACAGTCTGAAAATCCGAAAGTCACTGGCTCTCGCGGACCGGAATAACGTCAGAGCGCAACGCGACCTGTCCATTTCATTCGACAGAACTGGCGATGTGCGAATGCGACTGGGCGAAACGCAGCCAGCCTTGAAAGCTTACATGAGTAGCCTTGCCATTCGAAAGTCTCTGGCTGCTGCCGATAGCAACAACGCGCAGACACAACGCGATTTGTCCATTTCATTTGACAGAATAGGACGTGTGCAAATGCAACTGAGAAAACCGCAGGCGGCGTTGGATGCGTACAAAAACAGCTTCGCCATTCGGGAGTCTTTGGCTGCCGCGGACATCAACAACTCACAGGCACAACGGGACTTGTCCATTGCTTTGGTCAACATGGGAGACGCACGCAAGCAATTGGGCGAAATGCAGGCGGCACTGGAAGTTTACAAAAGTGGCCTTGCCATTCGAAAGTCTTTGGCGGCTGCCGATAGCAACAACGCCGAAGCGCAGCGGGACTTAATGGTTTCCCATTTTAAAATCGGGGAATTGCTTTATCTCCAAAGGGAGTATGCGCAGTCTGCTGACTCCTTTGAGGCGAGCGCGACTGTTTTACGTTCGATGGTTGATGGGGGCCAGAGTGTTGAGGCGTCCAAGCGTGATTTGGCGATTATGGAACGTGAAGTTGCCAAAGCTAAGACGGCCGAAATTGCCTTGGGTGACTGGGACGAGCTTCTCAAACAGCCCGTCGAATCGTTGCCCGCTCTGTTGGATAGCCGTGGAATCCAGTTCGCTATACGGAAGGAGTTTGCAGATGCAATTCAGGCTGCTCGGATGCTACGAGGGCTAGATGAATCGAACGAAAGCCAACTGTACAATGTCGCTTGCGTGTTTGCACTAGCCGCAGCATCCATTGAGCCAGCCGAAGGTCAGCAGCTCACTGAAAAGCAATCCGAGCAGCGAACGGCATGGATCAACGAAGCACTCGCGTCGCTTAAACAATCGATCGAAGCTGGCTGGGAGGACTTTGATCATATGAGAGCTGACACTGATCTGACGATTCT
>CAZORS010000234.1:0-2592 GCA_964582025.1 uncultured Pirellulaceae bacterium
CACCCTCCCCGTCGCTTAGGCTCCGGCCCTCCCAAAGTGAGGGTGATTAAAAATTCACACGAGTCTGCGACTGACTCGCCGATTGGTTTCAGTTTCGAGGCCCCATGCATACCAAGTTGACCAAGTTGTTATTGCGAGCGATGCCTGCAGGGCTGTTGCTTGTCGGCACTGCCCTGTTGCAAGCCCAAGAGCCGGAACGAATTCCATCGGGCGATCTTTCAGACTTCTTCAATCCGCCAGGGATCAAAACCGAAGGTGTTAAGTCGACGACGCGCGCGCTCGGTTCAGGGAAACTAGCGGACGCCACGAAACCGAAAACGAAAGCCGATCGGGCTTCCGACAAGACTCCCATGGCGGAAACTAAAACTTCGCCCAAGCCAAAAGAAACGGGCTCAGAAGAATCGGCCTCAACCGGAAACTCGACTGGCCGAGTCAAAATCGAATCCGAAGAAGTTGGTGAAATCGAAGGTGGGATTTCGTTCGGCGAACAGTCGGTCGTCAATTGGCGGGTCGGCGTCGTGATGGTCACTGGTTCAAAACCCGTCCGCAATGTCATTTGTCGAATTCCCGTTCCTGTTCAGTGGCCAGAACAAACGGTTTCTGTTCACGAAGAAGAACTACCTTCTGAAATCACCGACATCAGCTGGGAAGATCTCGGCAACATCAAGATGATGAGGTTTCGCATCTCAGATGTTGCTGCCGGCGAAAAGCTGATTGGCCTAGTCACGTTCCGAGTTTCGACTTCACAGATTATTGCCCCCAAGAACACATCAATCTTTCGCATCCCTAAAAAACGAGTTCGCGAAATTAGGTCCTACTTTGGCGAAAGCCCGGAGATCAGTCTTCGTGACACGAAAATGAAGAAGCAAGCGAAAGCACTATTTGACAACGGCCAATCCGATTGGGTGAAAGTTGAAGGGCTTTTCGATTGGATTCGCGCCAACATTGAAGAGCGTGCTGGCGATGCGAAAGGCAGCGTCGACACGTTTCGCGACAAGTCTGGCAACGGCGAGGATCGCGTCAGCCTGTTCGTCGCGATGTGTCGCATCAACAAAGTCCCGGCGCGAATGGTGTTTGTGGACGGTTCGCAATACGCTGAGTTTTACTTGGTCGACCAAAACGAAAAAGGACATTGGTTTCCCTGCAATGTGACTGGAATTCGGGAATTCGGTGCAATCGGTGAACCAAGAGCGATCCTACAAAAAGGCGACAGCTACAGGGTTGCTGGCGAGAAAAAGAAACTCAAGTTCGTCCCCGCTAAAGCAACCGTCAAAGGCTCCAAGCCAAAGATCATCAAGTTTGTTCGTGAACCGTTGTCCGTGAAGTAGGAGCGAAAATGTTAGCCAGACGAATTGCACTCCTGTTTGTGTGCACCATCAGCACGTCATGGGTCGCCGTTGCGTATGCGCAGGAGAAAACTGAATCGACTGCCGAAGCGACGGACAAAGCTAAGCCTTATCAGCATCGGTACTCTGACGCCGAAATCGTTAAGTGGGAATTTGGCATCAGGCTCGCATGTTCAGGCGGCTACGCAAGGTCAACTCGCGTCAATGCGCCGCTACCAATCGCGTGGCCAGAACAGGAAGTCGAACTCTACGAAGAAACGAAGTCGAACAACGTCGGTAAAATCACCATCAAGAAACTTTCGGGCAAGACGGCCAGCATCATGGCTTTCGCCGTTCCAATCTTTCGAAACGGTGACTCCGCCGAAGCAATTTTGCGGTATCGCGTCCGGCGCCGAAATACGATTCGTCCTTCGGACACGAATCAATTTGAATTCGCCAAAAAATTGACCGGCAAACTTAAAGGGTATCTCAAACCAAGCCCGTTTATCGATTCACGCAACAAGCAGATTCGCGAAATTGGAAAAACGATTTTCGCCGACAACGAAGACCAACCAGCTTGGGATCAAGTCGAAGCCGTCTACAGTTGGGTCCGAGAGAACATTCGATACAAGTTCGACGCTCAACCCCACACCTGCCAAGAAGCGCTCGACAGCGGCCATGGCGATTGCGAAGAGCTATCGGCGTTGTTCATTGCCATCTGTCGATCTCGCGGAATTCCTGCTCGTGCTGTTTGGGTTCCTGGACATACATACCCAGAGTTTTACCTCGCAGATGAAACGGGAAAAGGACATTGGTTCCCATGCCAGATCGCGGGCCAGAGTCACGAATTTGGGTCGATGCGTGAAGACCGACCGATCCTGCAAAAGGGAGATCGATTTAAGACTCCGGTCAGTCGAAAGACAACTCGCTACGTGGAAGCCGGACTCGAGACGGCCGACAAAACGGGAGTCCTTAAAGTCGAACATCTAATGCGCCGTGTTGAAGACGAACAGTAGCACAACATCACTCTCCCACTGAGAGAGTCGGAGCCTAAGCGACGGAGAGGGCGCGGATGTTGAAACTTGATATTAGGAGACGCCTGGTATCATTTCTGGTAGACTTGTGCCATGTCATCCGCCAAACCCAAAACTCCACGATCACGATCGACTACTTTCACGATTCGTTCGATCTTTGTCATCACGACGGTCTTTGCCGCCGGCGCTGTGAGCATGGGTTATCTTTTTCGCGCGGCCAACGGAAAGTCAGA
>CAZORS010000234.1:2692-7823 GCA_964582025.1 uncultured Pirellulaceae bacterium
TTTCTCTTAATCCTCACGAATTTGCCGTGACAAAACAAATCTAAATCGGCCCGGAACCGATCTTCGAAATTCGACACAAATTGTTGCCGTTGATTCGACTACAATGCAACCATCTTCGGTTCTTCCTTGATGACTCATGAGTGACAGTTCTTATCCAACGCTCGGTTTACTTCAGCAAGCCCGCGACGGCGATGGCGGCTCTCTGGGAGTATTGCTGCGAAAGTACTTTAGATATTTGAATAGTCTTTCGCACGGCCACCTCGATGACCGCATCGAAATTCGCGTCAGCGCGTCGGACATCGTGCAGGAAACTCTCCTTGAAGCACATCGAGACTTCAGCAACTTCTCAGGGACCTCAATCGAAGAATTCACTGGCTGGTTGCGGCGAATCCTTTTCAACAATCTTGCCACTGCCATCGAGAAACATGTACTTGCTGACAAACGTGATGTTCGCAAACAGCGATCGCTCGACCAAGCAATCGGTGATGCGGATCATTCCAAGGCTCGACTAGCCCGCTATCTCCAGCAAGACGCAACTTCTCCAAGCACACCAATGCAACGAGATGAATCACTGGATCAACTTTCCTTCGCCATCAACCAGCTTCCACCTGAATACCAACAAGTCATCCGTATGCGGCACTTCGAAGATCTCTCGTTTTCTCAAATCGCAGAAAAGCTCGATCGTAATTCCGGCGCGGTGCGAATGATGTGGGTTCGAGCGGTAGAAAAACTCAGGCTGGGCATGAGTCAACTGGAGGACCGTCACGATGATTGAAAACGGTGATGGCAATCTGAACGATACGCGTTCCTTCAACCCATGCGATATTTCCGATGAAAGTTTCGGGATGCCATTCGCAGACCGGGAACTCGCCGACATTTTCGATCGCTATTCGAACGCGTTGGACTCAGGCGACAACGAACAAGCCGAAAAGATCCTTGCCGCACATCCCGAGATTGGCGACGAATTTAAAGTCCCGTTGCGTGGTTTGTATTTATTGGGCTGTGAGGCACGTCAACAGAAAGCCAACTTTGATCGCAATCCCGATACTGAAAAGCGATTATTGGGAGACTTCGAACTGGGGCCGGAACTTGGACGTGGCGGCATGGGCATCGTGTACTCTGCCAGACAAATTTCCTTGCAACGCGATGTTGCTTTAAAGATCTTGCCATTCACTGCTGTCCTCGATCCGCGGCAAGTTTCCCGTTTTCAAAACGAAGCTCAGGCTGCGGCGTCGCTTCATCACCCAAACATTGTCCCAGTCTACGGAGTCGGATGCGAACGAGGCGTGCATTACTACAGCATGCAGCTGATCAAAGGTCAAACGATCGCTCAACTGATCAAACAGTTGCGTGAAACCCGAAAGGGAAATCAAGCGGAAGGCAATGAATCTGAAAAGACCCTTGAAACTGCTGAAGCGAATGTGAATCTTTCGACGCTCAGCACCGTCGCTTCAATCCACTCTCGCAATTACGTGCGGAGCGTCGTTCAGGTTGGAACCAAAGTCGCTCAAGCAATTCATTACGCGCATGAACATGGAATTATCCATCGTGACATCAAGCCATCGAATCTTTTGCTGGACCAAAATGGAACACCTTGGGTTGCGGACTTCGGATTGGCTCGCGGTCGCGGAACGTCGAACCTTACTTCCGCTGGTGATCAGTTGGGAACGCTGCGGTACATGAGCCCTGAACAGGCGGCGGGACGAAACCATCAAGTCGATTTCCGGACTGACGTGTATTCGTTGGGCGTCACGCTCTATGAACTACTGACACTGCAGCCCGCCTTCGCGGAACACGATCGACTGAAGCTACTATCTGCGATTCAGTCAGAACAGCCGCAGTCAATGCGAACGATCAATTCGTCAATTCCATTCGACCTCGAAACAATCATCAACAAGGCAACGGATAAGAACCCGTCGCAACGCTACGATAGTTCCGCAGAAATGGCGGCTGACCTAGATCGATTCCTCTCTGGCCGTGCGATTCGGGCCAAAAGAAAATCCACCAGTGAACGGATCTTCGATTCAATCGCCAAGAACAAACGAACCGCCATACTGGTTGTGTCTTGCCTCCTTCTTACGGCGGTCGGGGCAACCACGATCGCGTCCGTTTTTTACAACCAGCGTGAACGTGAACAAGTTGCCACACAGGAAGCCCGCTTCTATTTGCAGCAAGCTCACAAAGCGGTCGATCGACTCGGATCGAAAATGTCAGATCAACTTTTGGCGATCCCGGAAACCAAGACGATTCGTTCCGGCCTGCTATCTGAATCAATCGGCTACTATCGTGACTTTATTGCCTACGCCTCAAACCGAAATGGCCTCGAATTCGAAGGAGCCCAAGCACAGGTTCAACTTGCAGCACTCTTCGAACGCGCTGGCGACGACGATCAGGCTCGCAAACATTACCAAACTGGAATCGACCAACTCGGAACGCTTTCGCGTAAGGATGCTCGACTCGAAGAAGCAATCTGCTTCAGCCAACTCGGCTTACTGCAACATCGACAAGGTGAATTGGCTCAGGCGTCACTTAGCTTCGAAACGGCGATCGAAAAGTTTGAGCCCTTGGGCGACCTCGACTCGGCCGCGATTCCCCGAGCTTCCAATTTGGCGAACACCGCGATGTTGGATCAAGCGCTCGGCAAACAGGACGTGGCTCGCGAGCGTTTTGAATCAGCCCTTGCTTTGCTGCCCGAAGATTCCAAAGACGATCAGCTCATCGCCACCAAAAACAAAGTCACCAACAGTTATGTGGGACTGTTGAGCCAAACCGATCCGAAGCGAGCCATCAAGTTCTTGAGGCAATCGATCGAATCGCTACAGGCAACCAATGACCGCTTAATGAAGCAGGCTGACTGCAAATCGATCGTCGACGAAAATAGAGCTCACGTCGCGGACATGCAAAACAACTTGGCGATCCTAATCTGCCGCAACGGAGAACTTGATGAAGCCAAACAGCTTGCTAAAGAGGTGATTGAATTTTGGAAAGGCGCTCAGCCTCGATCCAACGGCAAACAAAACTACAGCGAGCGACTTGCGACAGCACTCAACACGCTAGGTAAAGTCGATTGGATGTCGAAGTCAAAAGGTTTCGGTGACGAATCGTTCTCGAAAGCAGAAACTCTGTTTCGAATAGCAATCAAGCAGAATCGTGGACGACCTGAAACCAGCAGTCGTCTCGCCGGCGTTCTCCACAACCGAAGTTTGATCGCGTTTCAGCTTGGAAATGCGAAATTGGCAATCGAGAGAATTGAAGCCGCAATTGAGCTACAATCGGCAGCGGTTGATATTGCCCCTGTGAGCAAGCGATATCGACAGCTGCTAAAATCGCACCGCGAGGCAGAATCCGCTATCAGAAAATCGTCTACTTCCGTTACGGCAATATCTGAGGACCTTCAATGAACCGCCGGACCAAGCGACAAAAGCGAACACGTCGCAAACTTTTCTTAGATGCAAGGTTTTCGTTCGCAAGACTCGAATCAAGACAATTGCTCGCTGGGGATCTGGGCACCGGTTTGACCAGTCTTGCCATCTCATATGAGGAACTTCAGCGGGCACCGGTGGAAGTTGTCGCCGAGGAAACATGCGTTGAAGAGACCTCAAAAACGAAAAGCGAAACAAGTTGCAATCAGAGTGTCGGCGAAGAGAGACTCATACGTGGGGAACTCGCGCTCTTCATGGCACCCTCTGGTTATTCGTTCGACTCGTTTTCACAATTTTATGGTGGTACTAACGGCAGTGTCACGACTGACAGCAACACCACCGCCGACGATTTGGATTTCAACGAGGTAGGAGAGACGATTCCGATTCCCGTTACGGAACCAACTCCGATTTCGTCGCCAGCTGAAGAACTGCCAATCGAAACGCCTGAAAAAGGGACTTATTACAACTCAAGTCTTCGAGAGAAATCGGCAATCGAACAAACAGAACAGTTGGAATTGGATTCCAGCTCGGATGAATCCCGAATCGGCATGCTCGGTGAACAACAAACGTTTGCCCTTATTCTGCCGTCAGCAGCGACGTCCGAAACATTTGGCATTCTCGCGAAGCCAACTTTCGGTCCGCACGCCTTGCAAAATTCGGTCGCGCAATCCTTGGAACAGATCGACACGGCATTCTCTTCTCTGGATCATCGATTCAAGCAACGCTATCTGGAAAATTTGTCTCTGGACGAACAACGCAAGGACGACCAAACGGCCGAGGATGATTTTTCACTAGACTTCTTCTCTGATCATGTTCGCGAATTCGGATCAACATTCGAAAGCGATAACGACTCGTCTCGTGCTCGCATCGAACGCGTTGACTTTGAACGGAAACTCGATGCTTCCTTTACTTTTTTTGACGCCAGCAATTCGAAAGTCGAGGTTGAAACGGAAGTTACCGATGTGAAGGAGGAACCGCCAATCAGACCT
The DNA here is from genome assembly GCA_964582025.1 of uncultured Pirellulaceae bacterium. GTDB lineage: Bacteria > Planctomycetota > Planctomycetia > Pirellulales > Pirellulaceae > Mariniblastus. The sequence continues at coordinate 7,104 of CAZORS010000234.1, forward strand.
GCAGAACCCAAAGATGACTCCGCTTCAGATCAGTCCTTGAGCCGAAAAGTTCAAGTGGTCGAGTCCGCTATTCTGCTGATCGGACTGCCCGGCTCGCGCCTCTGTCGAAACGGCTGCGAAACTGAAGACGTGGCGTAATGGGCTTGTCCGAGCCCAGCATGTCCTTTCTTCCAATCGCCTAGGTTCGTGTAGAATGGAGCAGCAGCCAACGTTCGCTGCAGCTTCATGTTTTGGACGATGAATGTTCTCCAACCCCGCAAAAATGGTCGCCCTGATTCGCATGTCACTGCGATCATTAATGCTGCACAAGCTGCGATCCTTGCTGACGATCCTTGGGCTGGTTTTCGGTGTCGCCTCAGTAGTGATTATGCTCGCGATTGCCGAAGGAGCAGGGCAAGAGGCTCAGCGAAACATCGAAGCACTCGGCATTCGAAATGTGATCGTTCGCAGCATCAAACCTTCAGCAGGCGAACAGGAGAAAGAACGCAACGGAGTTTACGCCTACGGCTTGACCTACCTCGACATGCGGCGGATGAACGAAACCCTGTCGATGGTCGATCGAATTGCTCCGCTTCGAGAATTTCGTTATGAGGCTCGCTATCTGGATCGATCCCTCGAGGCTAGGCTTGTCGGCATCGAACCAGATTATCAAGACGCCAACAATCTGGAAATGATGATTGGCCGATTCATCGATTCAAACGACTCCAACAATCAAGCGAA
>CAZORS010000235.1:0-2501 GCA_964582025.1 uncultured Pirellulaceae bacterium
GCAAGTCCGGCCATGCACATCAAGCCTTCCAAACGAATGGAGGGCAGGGCGATGACACGCTCAATCGCCGTGGCAACTTCGTCAGCCGCGTATCCGTGTTTGGATTCTTCGCCGGAAACGTTCACCTCCAACAAGCAACGAACCTGCCGATCTCGCGCGGCCCCTTCTTTCGCGACCAAATCGATTAGCGAGTCTCGATCGAGTGCATGAATCAACGTGGCATGCGGAAGCGTTCGCTTCACCTTGTTGCGCTGCAAGTTACCGATCATGTGCCACTCGATGTCCAAGTCCGAAAGTGAGTTTGCCTTCTCTTCTAGGACTTGAGGTCGATTTTCACCCAGCGTCTTTGCGCCGGCGTTAACTAGTTGCCGTGTCGTTGCGGCGTCGACGTATTTGGTGACCGCAACGAGCGTCACATCGGATTCCGTTCGGCCGCTGCGCAGCGCTGCTTCGGCGATTCGCTGTCTGACTTCTGCAAGATTGGACTTGAATTTTTCTTCCATGAAACCGCTTACTCAACTTGAACCAATTCACCCACAAGACCGTCATTGAAAAATCGACCAGCGTAAAAGTCGCCACTGAAGTTCTGCCCCATAAAGGTTCGATTACCGATCGACTGTAACGCTCGATAAAAAACCCATTGTTGCTCAGCAACTTGAACGCGATAGGCCGACGCCACCTCGGGTTTGACGATACTCAGACTTTCGGCAACCGTTAGCGATCGCCAAGTTCTCTTCTGACGACTACGTTCCGGATCCAGATCGAAAAACAGAGGGCTGTAAAGTGCTCCGCCTTCTGATCGAAGTTGAATTGACTTTTCGACACTCAACAACTTGCCACCATTGTCCGCGGATTCTTCAGGCAAAAATAGACCACGACATCTCTCAGCCGACCACTCTGGCAATGAGATCGGAAGCACCAGAGACCGAATCCCTTTTCCTTTGCGATTCAGATACATTTCACGCGTCCCATTTTCAGGGATCACGTCGACCCCCATGGCCAACGGAAGTTTCAATCGATAGTCAATTTCTCCAGCGTTCTTTTTGCTGACCGAATCGGCGAAGAACAGAAATTTATCCTTCTTTGACAGCAGCAGCTGACGAAACATTTGGATGCCACTTTGTTGAATCTCCAGCTCGATATAGCTCACTTCTTCGTCGTCAAGTTCACAGACCACGTCGAATCCAGTTTTATCCAATGCAACTGGCTCACCATCGTCACGAACCTCAAGCTGAAGGATCCCGGAAAGCAGACGATCTTTTGCAGCCAATTCAATTCGGCACTGCGGATCGGAGAAATCAATTGCAACGACCGAAGATTTCGGCTTCCACGAACTTCGCAATATCGCAGACTGAGCCCACTCAGAAACACAAGTCGCATCCGACAATGATTTGATATCAATTTTTTTGACGTCGGTGCCTTTGCTCCCGAGCAATCCGCTGACAGCAGCCGTCGCCAACGTTCGCGTATCTGCGGCTGCCAAATTCATCACGAATTCGGCAAATGCCGGATCCGTTTTGGTTGCGCTATCGCCAGACAACACGAGGCGACCTTTGGGTCCGTGCAAACGAATGAACTGCTCGGCCACCCATTCCAATTGTGCCAGAAAGCTCGACCCGAGTTTATACTTGCATGCTTCGGCGAGCTTAACGCATCGAGTCCAACTGGCGACTAAGGCGCCGAAATGCGTAAGGCAGTTTGAACCCGGCCAGCCGTCAGAGTCCAATAGATTGCGAGTCACCTCGACAAATCGTTTCGCAGCTTGTTTTCCTTCTTTTTTAAAAACTTTGATTTCAGTAAGCTGCGAAGCAATGACCATCGGCAGTTCAATCGCCAACCATTGATGAAGCAACACGGCATCTTCTTCGCTGGCGGCACTGACACAACACTGAAGATTCTGCAGCGAACGAATGATACGCTCGAACTGGAGATCGGTCCCATTCAACACGGCCTCGCGCAGTTTCATCGCAACCAACAATGAAGAGAATGCCGCCAGAAGTTGATGCTCATTCGACTTTGAATAAGCATCGAAAACTTCCTGAGAATGTGAATCCAGTTCTCCGTGCTCGATCGATTGAATGCTGGAGCAGATTGATTCGGCTAAGCTCGCCAGTTGCTCAAACTCAAGCGTCGCCTTGGCTCCAGATCCAATGTGTGCGATCAACGGTTGCGCTTTGTCGACCAACTCTGAGGTCAACCCAAAACACATTCGCTTGGCTGTCTTTTTAGAAGCCTTCGTCAGCGATTTTGATTTGGAAACTTTCTTGACCGTTTTCATCCAGTCATCTGAAATACGATCCATCCACTGATCTAATTTCGAATCAACGCTGGCGTCGCCGAGCTTTGGTTCATTGGACTGCGGCGATTTGCCTTCTAGTTTCGACTCAGATGAGTTTTCGGGGTTCTGGGAAATCATTTAGCAATGTCTTTGACGAGGATTAAGAGCCAATAATAACACCGCGAAACCGAATTTCAGCGCTTTGACTTTGGGTTTTTCTGAC
>CAZORS010000235.1:2601-5014 GCA_964582025.1 uncultured Pirellulaceae bacterium
AGGACAGCGCCCCGTCGAAGGCCGCCACCGCATCCCCACTTGAAAACGATGGCTTGGAATCAAGTCAGCCCCCGAAACAGGATCTGGCCACTCTGTTGCGGAAAGAGAACGAAGAATTCGAAAAACAAACAATCGAGATCCCTAAAACGTGGACTCGGATGAGCGAAGAGAATCATATTTGGGCGGATAAGGAAAACAAACGTGTCATCGTTCGAGGGGCAGTTTGCATTCAGGAAGGCTTACTGGAGATGTTTGCCTGTCCGCGGGACACAAAGGAACATGAAGCCGTCGTTTCGGTTCACGCGAAAGCGTCAGAAATTCATGCGATACTGCTGGCGTTGAAGATCAATCCCGGTCAACCGATGGTTTGGGGCGAAGAATACTATCCGGCCCACGGGCCAATCATGAACATCGAAGTCTCTTGGACGGACGCCAGCGGTAAGCTGATCAAACGCCGAGCTCAGGACATGATCCGAAACACGGACACGGCCAAAGCGATGGCTTGCGACTTCGTTTTTGGAGGAAGCTCTCAAAGCTACGATCCGTACGAAAAGCGTGACAAGTATTTTGCGGATGATGGTCCTATGATCAACGTAGCGAACCAACCCGACGCGATGATCGACGTCTCCATCAAGAGCAGCGAAGCGGAGCGAGGATCACTTTTCGAAGCGTTTACGGAGAACGTTCCGCCGGTGAACACGAAGGTTTATATTGCGATTTCGGCTACCGACAGGAAGGTCGACGCGAAGGAAGGAAAGCCAACAGTGGAACAGTTGCGAAAAGAAGATGAAATCCGGCGGGCCGCGATGGAGAAGCGCTGGGAAGAGTTGGATAAAGCTCGAGACGAGGCAGAGGCAAAAGCAAAAGCGGAAAAGGAATCGTAGAAGTAGTTTGATGAGTCCATCTTCGAAATTGTTTAACGGCATTGTGTTTAACAGAAAGCCGGAGGCGACTGCGTGCGAGGAATGCAGACGCAGTCGCCTCCGGCTTGCCGTTAAACGAAATTTTCCAATGCTGTGCTTCAACACCCGCGCCCTCCCCGTCGCTTAGGCTCCGACCCTCCCAGTGGGAGGGTGATCAGTATGGGAGGGTGATCAAAAACGCACTGCTACTTCTTGTCAATCAGAGCCTTCAGGTCATCCAGCACCATCATGTGGCCGTGGTCAGCGGTCATAATCAGAGCTGTTTCTTCCCAGTTGCTGTTCTTTTCGACCCACGCGACGATCTCACTGAACGCTTCGTCGGCACTTAAAACCGCGCCGATCGCATCATCGAGGTTGTTGTTGTGGTTGGCCCAATCAATGTCGCCAGATTCGACCATCAACCACATTCCCTTGTTGGCACCGCTCTGCTTGCGACTTTCCAATACTTCCAAGGCTGCGGTCGCGATGTTGGCAAGCGTTGGATTTTCTGACACGTCGGATTTTTCGTAGCGGTCGGCTCGAGAAATCCCCCGTGTCGGATCGTAGGCTCCGTCAGCGGTTTGGAAAGGAAGATGGCCACCACTGTCGCCAAAGAATCCGAACAGACGATTGCCATCGGTCGCCGCCAACAAAGCCGCATCGGCCAACAGTTCCGCGCCGTTTTCACCGGCGTGACGTTGAACCACAAAGTAATCGCCACCGTTGTCGACATCGATCTCGTTCAAATCGGCTTGAGCCAAATACGGATTACCTGGCACGAAGTTGGTTCCTTGTTTTTCCGTATCGTTTTTTTTGACTTCTCCCCAACCGCCACCGATCAGCACGTCGACGCCCTGCAACGCTTCCTTGCGGTGAGCCACCGATCGCAGCCCCAACAAGTCACGAGAAATATCTTGATAGTCACTGCGATTTACGTTGTGAGCATACGCTGCAGCGGGCGTCGCGTGGCAAATGGGAACGCTGCTAACGACGCCAATCGCAAAGCCTTCTTCCTGAAGCTGATGAGCAATCGTGGTCAGTTGGTCGCCTTCGGGTCCAACGTTGATCGAACCGTTAAACGTTTTCTTTCCCGTCGTCATAGAAGTCGCCGAAGAGGCTGAATCGGTATAGCTATGCCCTTTGCTGGCCGATTTCCCCAACAGATAACTCGGATCAGCCGGCTCACTCCACGGAGTCTTGCCACCGAGTGCTGACGAATATCCGCCACTCGGATCGGACACGGATTCGACAACCTGACTATTGACATCAAACTTGGCTGACTTCGCATACGGACTGGTCACCATGTATCCATAAGACGACTGCGGCGCCCGGTAATCCAAAAACGCTAACCCTTCACCCTGACCTCTGGTGTAGGTGACTTTTTGATTTTTGTAGATCGAAGCCGCCTGCGTTGTCTGCCAATCCATTCCGTCACACACAATCAGAATGATGTTTTTCTTCCCGGATTTGACCGCGTCCTGTTGCAAGTGATAGATGTCTGTCTGATCAAG
>CAZORS010000235.1:5114-7812 GCA_964582025.1 uncultured Pirellulaceae bacterium
TTTCCCTGATATTTCTGCGGCTTCTTCTCTGCCACTTTTTTGTCCGTCGCCAATTTTTGCTTGGCGTCTTGCTGACCAAAAACGCTCGTTGCTGACATTACAGATACCAACAGCAGAACAAGGCCACAGAGGGCAATGCGTTTATTTTCAAATTTCACTGGTGCGAGTATCATGTTGGCCTTATCGGGAAAGTTTTGGCGAATGAAGACTATAGTCAAACCACTTTCGCCGTCGATCTCTTTTCTAATCTCTCATTATAGCGAGCGACTCTGTGAGCCAAACCATCAATGCACTTCGTTTACACGGTAGTACGCCAATTAAGCCCGGAGCCGACGACTTGACGGCGAATCTCGCCGTCGAATCGGTTACGCTTCCTGAGCCAACTGCCGGCGAGGTGCTCGTGCAGCCGCTGTACGTCGGGATCTGCGGTTCTGACAATAGTGCCAGCCTGGCAAAGCCAAACTTTGATTGGGTCGAGCGGCCGCGAACGATCGGACATGAGTGCAGCGGGCGAATTGTCGCATTCGGCCCCGACACCGAAAATTCTGACTCCCACGATCTGAAAGTCGGTGACGAGGTCTGTATCGTACCGATGCGGGGCTGTGGCAATGATCAATGTCGAGGCTGCCGACGTGGACGCCCAAACTACTGCCGCAAGAAGAAGATTTTTGGGTTCCACCGCGATGGAGCCATGGCGGAAAAAATGGTCGTCAACGTCGAACGATGCATGCCGCTGCGTCACGGTTTGACGGCACTCCAAGGAGCCGTTGCTGAACCGCTTTCGGTTGCCGTGCAAGGAATTTATCGCAAATGCAACATTCAACCGGGTTCCGACGTTGTCGTTTCCGGTTGCGGTATCATCGGCATGATGGCTGCCGAATTGGCCAAAGCCGCCGGAGCACGAGTTGCAGTTACCGGCATCGAAAACGATCGCAACGTCAGATTGAAACTCGCGGAAGAACGTGGATTCATTCCGATCGTCGTCAGTCCTGAAAAACCGCTGCATGAACAACTCAAGTCCGGCATCGATGACTTAGACGGCAAACGATTTGGAGACGAATACGAACTGGGAACCGTTGATACGCTGATCGAATGCTCTGGAGCTCCACCTGCACTTGGAACGGCTGGTCTCGCCGTGCAACTTGAGGGAACCATTTGTGTGATCGCGACTTTCGGCAGCGATGTCACTTTCCAAGCGACTCCATTTGTTCGAAGCGGCCAGACGATGACCGGCGTCATGGGTTCGAATCGAGAAGATTTCGAGAACGCCCAAACGTTGCTCGCTCGCGGTGTTTTCCCCGTTGATGTGTATTCGAAAGAGTACGCGTTTGAGAACGCAATGCAGGCCATGCACGATTCAATCTCTGCTCAAACGACAAAAGCGATTCTCAAAGTCTGATACATTTTTTGCATGTAGTTTGTAGTGACCGCCTTTAGGTGGTCTTGCATTGAGGAAATTACCGTATAGCGAAACATCCCTAAAGGGATTAACTACGAACTTCGTGCAGACGCAGTCGCCTTCGGTTTGCCCGTTAAACGCAACGCCAGCCAATGAAGCCTAAATCATTACCCGAAGCATGAGTGAGTTGCCGGTGTCGTTAAGCGTCGTTAGGCACCGGTTTTTGTACCAATTCAGATATTCAGCCCGGAGGGGGACACAGTTTCTGGAAGCACGAATTCTGTGTCGCCCGCTGGGCTGAAACGGCTGAACGTTAAACGATTCAATTCCCTAAACAGAAAACCCAATGTCTAAAATCTTCATCACTGGCGGAACTGGTTGCATCGGAGCCTCCGCGATCCACAACTTATTAACAAACTACAATGCGGAAATCGATTCGATCATCATCGCGTCGCGAACCGGCGACCCGAAACTATTGAAAATCTGGTTTATGGACTCAGTGGATGAACTTGTCCAGTCCGGGAAACTCCAATTCGTTTCGGTAGACATCGGCGACAGCGTTGCATTGGAGAAATCGCTCCAGGAACATCAGCCTAATCGCATCATGCACCTTGGCGCCCTCCAGTCTCCCGACTGCGACTCGACTCCGGCGAAGGGTGTTGAAATCAACGTCACTGGGACGCTGAATCTTTTTGCTGCGGTTGAGAAACTCGATATAAAAGTCGAGCGATTCGTCTTCGCCAGCTCCGCCGCCGTTTACGGCAAGCGTTCCATGTATGCCGGTGACATCATTCCTGAAAGTGAAACGCTGGCTCCTCCGAACTACTACGGAGTCTGGAAAGTAGCGGGCGAGCATTTGGCGGCTCTGTTTCATGAACGCAGCGGAATTCCAACCGTATCGTTGCGGCTCAACACGACTTACGGACCAGGCCGCGACCGCGGTAAAACTTCAGCACCCACCGTTGCACTCAAGTCGATTGCCAAAGGCTCAGCTGACGGAGATGCGGTCGCGTTTCGCATGCCGTATCAGGGACGCGAGAATTATCACTACGTCGAAGACGTTGGAGCACATTTTGCGGGGGTTTGTATGCTGCCGTTTGAAGGCTGCGACGCGTTCAACATCAAAGGCAAGACGATTCCCGTCGCTGATTTTCTGGAAGCAGCCAAGACCGTCGCGACGGATATGGGCATGACGAAAATTGATTTGGGAATCGAAGACAATGCTGCTCCCAACCTTTTCATCTGCGATCTAGATGACCAGAAAGTCGACTCTGCGTTTCCGGGTTTGCCCAAGACGCC
>CAZORS010000236.1:0-7805 GCA_964582025.1 uncultured Pirellulaceae bacterium
CGTCAGCCTCCTCTTCTTCGTCTGGATCTTCAACGTCCATCGAAGATTCCTTCATCGAAATCGAAGGGACTTTCGGTTTCTCAGAATCCGGATCTTCCGCTTTTCTTCCTTTCGATTTCGGAGTCTTCAGCGAAGGATCATCGCTAACGGATTTCGCACCTTCTTTTAAGTCACCGCCTTCAGCAGGTTGCTCCGCCGGATCGCCTGGCTTTGAATTCGCGTTCGGCTGGCCGTTCTTTGGTTCGCCTTCGCCTGCTTCACCAGCTTCACCAAGTTTCGCAGCGGTTTGCTGGCTGGGCGCTGAAGCCGCCGCTTCCGCTGCTTTCTTGAGCAAATCCGAAACCGATGGCATTCGATTGTCGTGGATGTCTTGCAGTCGCTGCATCATTTCGGCCAGCGTCTCAAGGTGATTGGAACTGAACTGGTCATTGCGAGTCGCATCTTCGATCAGCTTCGTTCCCGATTCGGTCAACGCTGAAAGCTGTCGAGATTGAGCCTTCTCCGCAACCGCCTGCGATTCGATTTGTCGTCGCGTATCTGAACGATCGAGCTCCTCAGAAGTCAGATTCCTCAATTCAATGTTGCGTTTATAAAGCGTCTTCTCACGCTCGTAATTTTCGATGCCTTTCTTGAGCCAGTCGTTCATTCGATTGGTCAGCCAGACCGCGTGGTCTTCCTCGCTGAGGATACTGATGGTGTAACCTTGCGAATAAACCCGCTCACGATCCGGTAAATAATCTTCGGCCCAGACCTTCAATCGAATCGTCTGCGGTTCGATGTTCTGGGATTTCGGAGAGAACGTTGCGGTCACTTCGTCGATCCGCGTGGCATTCGGATTGCCGGCGAAAACGATCTTTTCTCCGACGGCAGGGTCGGCGGCCGAACTCGCAGCCGGCTCGCCAGTCCATTCCAGGCCAACCGTCTTCAAACCAAAATCGTCGGCGGCATCGATCGAAAAGGTAAGCACTTCCTTTTCCATGATGACGCGTTTCTTGTCCAGTTCACGGCACAGCAGCGATGGCGATTCGTCTTTTGTTGCTCTGAGTTTTAACTTCAACGGCGTTTTCGCCGACAGACCAAGTTTGTCTTTCCACGACAATTCAACTTCGCGATCGTTGCTCATCGCGATCGCGCTGGTACGCATCAATTTGTCTTCAACGCTGACGGCATCACCATCAAGGGCTGCGGAATCGAGCGATCGACTGGCACCGGCTTCCAACGAAACATTGCTGCCGGCAAGAAAGGAAAGGCCTCCTCCGCGAATTTCAGTTCGAACCAATTCCGTCCGTTGCAAATAGTCAGGAAGATCAACCACCGCTGTTAAACTAACCAGCTCCGGGCGAGGATGTGGTTCGACTTTGATTGGCTTGAGCACATCGCCGACGCGAACTTTGATGCTTCCGGATTCTTGAAACGGCGGCAAAGAGAATTCGAATTTCCCGTCGGCCTGTTTCGATTCGATTTTGTGGCTGCCGACCCACGTTGAGGCTGAATCGGGATTCCAACGAGAGTCCTCCGTCAGAACTGCTTCAAATTTGGTCGTTTCCGCTTGAGGAAGAATCAATTGATCCGGTAGCGATTCCAATTGTGTAAACGTAAATCGATCGATGTTTTTCCACGGCATCAACCATCGTGCAAACGTGTTGGCGCTTGCGGCGGGGACTGCCATCCAAACCGTCAACGCAATCAACAAAGGGATCCCGGCGATCATGGCCCAGCGACGATGTTTGGCGTAAGGGACATCTCTCGAAAAATCTTTGTCTGCGGTTTCTCTTTCGGCTTGAGCAAGAGCCGCACGTGTCAGCGATTCACTGTTGTTCTCAAAATTTGAATCGTGAACCAGTTCAATGATGCCCAGCAGATAATCACCAAGCCGTGGATGGTTGACTTTCAACATCCGTGCAACCTGTTCGAGTCGTCTGCTTTTCCAGATCCAGCGATGGCAAACATAAGGTAGCCACAACGCAAGTCCAATGGTTCCGCTTAACAGAATGACCGTTCGTTCGACAGCCGATGTGTCGTAGAACCGATCCAGCAGAAACACGACCATCCAAGACAGAACCAGTCCCAATGCCGCAGCACACAATCCTTCGACGAGCTTCACCACCCAGATTCGACGTTGGTACTTGACCAACTTCGACTTCATCTTCGGCGGTAATTCCAGTCTGGCTTTTTCAGTCGCACTCATAGTAAATGCCTGTTTGTTGTTCCAGATTTTTGTTCGCTACACTTTATATATAACACTAAATCATGCCGGCAAGTTTTCTGCCAATCCAGAAACATGACAGCAAGCACAAAATAATGCCCGCCAGAATCGGATTCGCCCAAATACGCAGCCGTTTGATTTGTGCTTCCGGTGATTTCAGTTTTTGAATCGATTCGATAAGCCCTGCTGCTTTGTCCGCCGAAACCAGTTCGCCTCGGGTCACCAAAGCTATCTCTTTCAGCGAAGTCATGTCAGCTGGCTTCCCGATCCGTTCGCGTTCCAAACCCTGAACGCTGATCGATGTTTGCAGTTGGGCTCCGGATTCTTCACAGTTGACCGTGACCTGATGAGGTCCATTTTCTTCCGGCACAAAGAAACCTGAAAACAGTCCCCATTGATCTTCCGATGATGCGGCTGAGAGTTTCACATTGTTTGTGTTGCCCGACGGAGCAACGATCTGCACCGAAACATTTCCGGATTGGAGCGGCTCGCCAGAGATCGACATCGCGTTCGCGTTAAGCGTCAACGTCTGACCTGTCTTGGGACGATCCGGAGAATAAAAAAGCCGCAACGCATCGCCGCCGGCCATGTTCCGCTGGTACGCCATCCAGCGGGCGACTTGTCCCCAAAACCGATAGTGATATTTATCTTCAACGCCTTCACGCCAACGCCAAGCACCATCGGTTCCCATGAACAGAATCTTTCCGGACCCAAATGTCTTGGTAACCAACAACGGTATCCGTCCGTTGTCGTTTGATTCCGTCGCGTGAACGGCCAGCACTTCCGAACCGACTTTTGCTCGCAGTACCGGAGCGTACCATTGGAACCCGGGAAGACTTCGCCAGACCGAATCGTTTGCTTCTGCTGAATCGGCCAGTTTCGTCAGCAAGCTTCCAACGCCGGCTTCGGTCAACTGAAATTTGGCAGGTATGCGATTGCCCCAACCCTTGGGTTGCTGAGCATCAAAAATGATCGGGAACAGCGGTTTCAGATCGGTTTCAAAAAGCGAAAGCTGTCGACCGCCAAAACCCGGCATTAGAATAAGCCCCGTCGCCTGATTCTCGACGACACCTTTGATGCGAGTGCAGTCTTCAAGCGACAACTGACCTTTCTCAACTCCCACGTCGCCCAGCAAAATGACATCGAACTTCAAAAGCTCTTCGTCCTTCTGAGGAAACTCTTTCAAATAGTCCTTTCCACCACCGGAAGATTTGAGCGACGGGTGAAAGAGAATCGATTTCACATCCACACCCGGATCACGCACCAGTGCGTTGCGAAGGTATCGATATTCCCACCGCGGAAACGACTCCACAATCAGAACTTTCAAAGATTCTTTACGAATCGAAATCGGAGCTTTCAAGACGTTGTTGTTCTCGATCCTCTCATCCGCTACGACCGGGCAGTTCAGCTCCAGTTCGTATTCGCCTTCCTTTTTCGGACGCCAGACGAAAGCACTTTGCAGCGTGCCGTTAGCTGGAACGGTGAAGGTCTCTTCCAATCGATCACCGTCGGTGGACTTAAGCGAAACGCTGACTGGTACTTCACGTGCCATCGTGCTGCTGATTGAAAACGGTATCCGAGTTGGTTTGTTGATCACGCCGAACGTTGGAGCATCCAGGCTAGTGACTTCCAAATCCGGCAACGCTTCTTCGCTTCCGGCCTGAATCGCGAACACCGGCACGTCTTTCATCCGCAACTGAGTCGCCGATTCGGTGGGAGCACTACCAACGTTCCAGTTGCCATCCGACATCAAAACGACGGCTCGCAGATTGTCGTATCGTTCGTTGAGACCATTCAACGCGTTGTTGATGTCCGTTCCTTTGAGGGATTCCGAAAGTGTCGAGGAAAACGGTTCGATCACCACGTTGAGCTGTTCGCCATTTTCGTTTGGTTGCGCAAGGGGTTCCCAGAACTCTGGAGCCGCCAGATCGCGAATCGCTGCGGCACGCGAAATCGCTGCGGCAGCCGGCTGGTCCGGATTGACGACATCTTCTGTGGTCATGCTGTTGGACTGGTCCCACAAAACCAGCAGCGTTGGTTCGGACTTGGGCAAAAACTGCTGCAACCATTCGGGCTGACACGCCACCAACGCGACCGAGCAAATCAGCAAAAAACGCATTAGCTCAAGAACGCATTGCGATCGCTTAAAGCCAGTTCGCTTCAAAGCAACCACAGACACAGCAGCACCCGCGATCACCAACAAAATCGCGAACGCCGTCATGAAAGGCGTCAGCGAAACGGAGAACCATTGCGAATCAATCATGCTGCTGCCCTCCGTCGCGACGCTGATCCAACGGTGACCGCTGCGGCATCAGCTTCTGGTTTCGGCGGCAAACACAAAACGGCTTCGGCTAACAACGCGAGTCCCGCCAGCACGATGAACAGCTTCCAAATTTCACTGGCCAAGGAAGCGTTGTTGGTCAACTGTTCGTCGACGACGTGATAATCAAGGCCTGCAAAGATCCCGTCCAACTCAGGGCGAGTCATCGTTTCGTTTCGATCTTCTGACTCGGATCGGTTGAGCGCGATCAACTGTTTGTCGTTGCCGTAGATTCCAGATCTGAGTGAATTGCTTTCTGCCAGCTGCACCGATTCGTTATCGCCATCAATCGTCAAAGACGGCAACTGGTTTGCCTGCCGCGCCGGAATGGTTCCGGCTTCAAATTGTTTGGCAGCCCCAAGCGATTCGGCAGCGGCGGCAATCATTCGATGCACCATCGCAAAAAGAGTCACACCTTCACGGCCAAGGTTTGAATGCGTTGCCGACGGCCAAGTGCCCAGAAAGTAAATCGTGCCCGCATCGCTGTTGGCTCGGGAGAGAATTGGCGTTTCGTCTTTCAGTTTCGCCAGCACCGACAGTTCCCCTTCGGCGCCGCAATGACGGTAAACTCGCAATTCATCCACCGGAAGCGCGTCGCCATTTCGCGTCTTTGCCAACAAGCCGGATCGATTGTTCCAGTAGCTGATTGGTTCTCCTTCAGCATTGAAAGAACTCCATTGCTTCCATCGAACGCCCGCAAAAGAATTGTCATTTGGGTTGTCCGGTGGCATGAACACGACCGTGCGACCCATCTCTGCAAACCGCTTAATCTGCTTCGCCGTCAATTCGTCGGGAAGGTCAGCTTGCCAGACGATCACGGCCGTTTCCTGCCAATCGATTTCACCAACTCGATCGAGAGTGACGACTTTCGATTCGTAGGCTGAGTTCGCATCAATTGAAGTTGAAGCCGCCAGCGAAATCGCTCGATGTATCTTCGCCGAATCTGAAACGACAATCGTCTTCCGTGGTAACGCTTGCGCGAAAGCGAAATGCCAATCGTTATCGCTCGGACTCGCATCGAGCGGCAATTCGACTTTGCCCCAACCGAGTTTTAGCTCTGGATCGATTGGGATTCGATGCCCATTGACCGAAGCCATCTCGCCTTCGATTTTTACTTCTAGCGTCGAACGAAGTCTGTTGATGTTGAACGTGACGGGAATCGTTTCGTCTCCAGCGATCGAAGATTCGCCGGATCGTTCGACCGTGAAGTCGATCACCAATTCAGAGCTTCCTGTCGAATCGACTCGATCGTTTCGCGTCACGTTGAGCGCGAGGTTCGATTCAACCGGTTGAGCAAAATTCAGGAGATGAAATCTGACGCCTTCGAGTTTCGAGAACCCACTGTTGATCGCTTTCCATCGCGTGTTTTCTGGCCGCCAGTCGTTGACTCCCGAGTCCGAACAAATCCAGACGTCTGTTCGTCCGGTTTGATTGTCGTTGATATAGTCCAGCGTCGTGTCGAGCATCGTCGCCAGATCCGATTCTGCTTCGGTGGGATCTGCGGCTGGCAAGTCGAGCAAATCGTCTGGCTTACTGAGTTCGATTGGCTTGGGCGAAAACCCATCGACCAACACGATCGACGGCGTGCCACCGAGCGTCATCAAGGCTTCCGATATTTTCTGTTTGCCGAGTGAAAGTTTTGTTTGACCGGTTTGCAGTCGTTGCTGTTGCATGCTGGCGGATCGATCGAGCACGATGACAACGGTTTCTGGTTTTCCACCGGTCAGTGAGCCAACCCATCCGGAAGAAAGTGGACGTGTGATGACGAAAATCAATCCGGCGATCACCAGCATTCTCATCGCCATGATCATCCATTGCTTCAACCGCGCCATGCCTTTCGACATGCGTTTCGCAGAAAGTAGAAACTGCATCGCGCCCCAATCAACGGTGCGATGACGACGCTGATTCAACAAGTGGATCAGGATCGGGATCAACACCAAAGGAAGTGCGAACAACCAAGTTGGATTCAAGAACGTCATTTAGTTTTGTTTGACTCCATCAATTGGTCCCACCATTGTTTCACGGTGTCGGAAAGTGGAGTTTGAGAATTGGGATCGACTTTGGGCAGCTTTCCCTTCGGGTAAAGTTTGATCGTGATCTTCCGATCGTTATCTCGAACTTGAATCCGTTTCCCAAAGCGGCTGCCCATTGGATCTTTTGGCATCTCCCAACCCTCTGTGCGGGCACTAATGTCGTGTGAACCGGGCGGCATGTTTTTGAAGACGAACATCCCTTCTTCGTCAGTCTTGCCAAAATAGGGTCGCTCTCTGGATTTAAAGTGCGTCATTAAATCCACGCCATCCTGCTTCAGCTGCCACATTGATCGCGTTGAATAAGAATCGCCAAGTATTTGACTGCCTGAATTGAACCAGTATTGGTTTGGAGCGGTGCCGACATCTATACCCTTTAGTGGTTCGTCATCTTGATCAACGACTTTAAGCCGAACGGAGAATCCCTTAACCATTTCCAGGTTGGCTGTTATTTCGCCGTCACCGATTTTGAACACTTGTGGAGTCGCTGAAAAAGCCTCGATCATTCTCTTAACCTGATCAGGATTTTCGGACTGAATCGCGGCAAGTACTTCTTCGGCCTTGGGTTTTGCAGGCACCCAGCCATCACATATCGGGATCACCTGCACCGCAACATCTGCAGGTAGCGATTCAAAAACAAACGTGCCGTCTTCAGAGATCTTGGCCTCGTCGGACCAGTGCCAACTCGGCCTTCGACCCAAGAGGTTAGCCGCGCGGTTAGGCAACTTCACAATATTGGCAATGACATATCCATTCTTGACCGGACGCGTCACTTCATCATTAAGCCGCCCTTCGACTCGGCAACCTAACGAGAGCTGGATGTCTTTGAGCAAAACGCGGCTCTTGTCACCGGGCTTGATTTCAATTTCATCACTGAAGAGCGTTGGCTTGTTTTCCTCAAAGCAGACGACTCGCAAGATGCCATCTTGCTTTTTCATCACGCTGGAAACCAGCGTTCCATTTTTCTTGACCTCCCACTCCCCACCGCCAGTAAAGCTCGCAACCGCATAGAGATTCTCTTTGATTTTCTCACCGGAGGCGTCAACAGCCGTCAGGGCGATACGGAATCCTCGCTCCATGGTGATTTCCGCCGGGTCGTCATCGACTGAATGGTCACGTCGATAGTTTACGAAATCTGGATGCTCAACGCTCCAAGTCATCTCTCCTGTTGTGTACTCATCCGAGAGCATCTTGGGGTACGGCATCTTCGCAATTCCCTCGGCATCGGTTTTGATTTTTGGAACTTTCC
>CAZORS010000237.1:0-6478 GCA_964582025.1 uncultured Pirellulaceae bacterium
CTCTCCTTCACTTGAATCAAACTCCTGCAAAGCGGCATTCAGTGGCACTTGGGCTTGCGGGTCAAAGATAGTAGCGCCCATCTCATCCGTTATCTGGACAGCATCTTTCTTCTTTTTTCCATAGTTTCGAGCCACTTGATTTCGAAGTGAGGCCTTGAGGTAATCTCGAAATCGGCCTTTCTCTGGCTTAAAAGAATCGAACGCTCCAGACATAAATTTGAGAGCGAAGTCTTGAAATTGCTCATCCGTCTCAACGGCATCACGGCACAGACAAGAAAAGAACTTTCGGACTGGAATTTGGTAAACGTCGAAGAAACTGTTGGGATCCTTCAACACGTTAGGGTTTGTCAAGATGCGACTAATATGAGAGTTCGGTTCATTGTTCGACATCGTCACCCAACCTTTTCAATTTAATCCTGAATGCGCTCTTCATTCACTCACAAAAATGAACCTTCACTGATTAATTTATCTGCCGGCGTCCTGGATTCTATACTCTGACTAAAAACTATTGCAGGAAGTCTTCGATGGCAACCAAAAAAGGTTCACCCCAATGCAGACTCGCATGTGTGGGTGCGTACTTAAACGTGAAACTCTTTGTTGGGTGCTACCACCGCGACCACATCACTGGTGCATGGTCTATGTTAGTCGAGTAGCCTCGATTGAAAGTGGCTCGCTGTGACTGTAGATAGTTATTGCGAATTGCCGAACTACCCGTGGCCGTATTTTGGTTTGCCGATGCACCCCAGTCGTATCCAGCGGTTGCGCCCGCAAAACCTGACATTCCAGACGCCACTGCAAGCAACAATGTACGACGCCTTTGTTTTTGTTCCGGTGTTGCGTTGAACAGTCCGCGGTTTTGGCGAGCTGAAAACAGTTGTGATTGCTGCGTTCCATGCGCTTGCGACTTAGCAAAGCGTCGGAACATCTGGGCATCGGCTTGGCTGTGGCTTATGAAACCAACCGTGACACAAAAAGTTGAAGCAAGGATTATGGACTTAAAAGTGATCATCGGGAAACGCCTTTTGAAATGTGAATTGGGTTCGAACAAGCCATCGCTTGCTTCTACTTCCAATAGTCGTTTCAATTGTTGTGTGACGTGCATTTTTCATTTATTGCCAAATAATTCGGGGGGGGCGAAATCCCATCGACGTTCTGAACTGCTCGTCAGATTGTGGCGACGAGAAAAAAGCGTTCGAGCAAGAAACTCGAACGCTTTATTGGAACAACCTGTCCATGGCTATTGGTGCAACGATTCGTGTGCACTATCGCGTGACGAACAACGAGAAGTAACCGTTGGTCCCTTGGCCCGAAACGTTCAGGTGATAGGTTTCGGAGGAGCTGGCATTGAAGCGGAAGTCCACAGCGTTGCGAGAGTTTGCTCTACCCCGAGCCACAAATCGGCCTTCGCTCGTATATACTTCAACAATTGGGTTTCTCAATGTGGTTCCCAGTGGTCCAAGATTGACACGGTAGCTTCCTGATGATGGCGTTTCCATCCTGTAAAGTTTGCGGCTGTTGGTCGTGGTATCGTTATCGTTGGCGCGTCCAGACTGGTTGAAATCGAGATATTCCCGCGGCCCACTTTCATCGCCTGATCCGCTGTTTCCACCTACGCTCAACTGCTGAGGTGTGAAAAATCCGTTGGTGAAGCCATAAAAATCCACGCCGAGCGAAGTATCCACTCCATCTCCAAAGTTTGTATTCCGCTGATCGCGGATCGTGAATTCAGAAGACCCAGTAACTCGATAGTTTGTTTTGGCCCCAGTAAACTTGACCATATCAATTCCAGTTCCGCCATTGAACTTGTCGTTGCCGAATCCTGAGATCATGTAGTCGTTGCCTCCGGATCCATAGACCTCATCATTTCCGAAACCTCCGTTGAGGTAATCTCGATCTCGTCCGCCGAACAGTTTGTCGTTGCCATGCTGACCGTGCATTCTGTTTCGACCATAGGTGCCTCCGTTGATTTCGTCATTGCCATTGCCGCCATAAAAGACGTTGACGCCAAGACCACCCGTCATGTAATCGTCCCCGTCACCACCAATCGCAAAATCAAGGTTAGAAGTACCGCTGATACCTCCGTCACCAAGATTGATGTAGTCGTCACCGCCGAGGGCATAGATGCGATCCGCCCCAATTCCACCAAAGATCCTGTCACGTTCATCGCTTCCGTAGATTACGTCGTTGCCGCCTTCACCGCGGAGCGTGTTGGAACCCGCACTTCCGAAAATCCTGTCGTTCCCAAGGCCGCCTTCGATTTCGTCATTGCCAAAGCTACCGACAAGCGAGTCATTCCCAAATCCACCATCGATGAAATCGTCACCTCGTCCACCGACAATCCTGTCCGCTTCAGATCCACCATACAGCTTGTCATTTCCATTCCCGCCCAAGATCAGACTGGGCACTGATGATCGATTCGTAAACGTATCGTTTCCATTGAGTCCGATAAAGATGACTCGGTTGATATCAGTTCTGTCGAAAGATCGAGATTGGATGTCATCCATTGTGACAGTGACGCGGTTTGCAGCAGTGTTTTCGTAAACAAGAGCGACATTGTTGTCAGAATCTCCTCCCACATAGAGGTCGCCCGCTGAAGAATTCAAAAATATACTCGCCAGCAAGTTTCGTCCCTCGAGCGTGTCGTAACTCGGACCTGCTTGTCGACTGGCAGAACGTTTCGAGGGCTTTCGAGGGATGCTGCCGAAGAACTTGTTGAGGATAGACTTAGCTGTTGAGTATTTTGATTGGCATGTCATGGGAATTGCATTTGGCTTGGGGTAAGAAGTGTTCAACTCTTTTCTCTACCTCCAATAGTCAGCCAACTGCGCGGGTGACAAAAGAAACTCAACTTTATTTGAAAATCTCGACCGCATGCCTAAACGCGTTAAAAACCTACCTAAAAACCCCTACGCTCTCTTGCAGTAATTCGTAACCACTAGTCGTTTCGCTGCCAACGGCCAAAGGGCCAACACTCTCGTTAGCCCAGGCTTCTAGCACATTTTCTCTGTTGTTTTAGCCCGCAATCTGCAATCTCTCGCGGCGACGCCGTACTGTTGCAAAGCCTAATCCGAGCGAGAATATTCCGAGTGCGGAACTTGGCTCTGGAACCGCTGAAAACCCGGTCACAGTCAAACGGGATTCCGTGACGACACCAGTCGTCGACGTGACGCGAGCGGTGAAAATGTTCTCGCCCCGGTAAATGTCACCTGAAATGGCGAATGATCCATCCAAGTCAAAATCTAGATCTGACAACTCAGTTCCATCGGGCAGGATCACGTCCAGTCTTTCAACGGATTCAATGCTGTTGAAGATTTCCGCGAAAGCATTGTTCAAATTTCCGAGGTTTGAACCGTCGGCAAATAAACCATTTCCAAGTACCGACAATTCTTCAAGAAACTCTGAATTGGAGTTGGGAAAGCCGATGGTATGCACTGATTCGATTCCCATATCAAAAACACTGCTCACAGCATCTCGCACGTGTTGTCGAGTTTGACGCCTGCCATTTCCGTCTGCATATGTTGGTATTCCATCTGAGACAAGGATAATATTTTGCTCGATGGAAGGGTTCTGCTGAGCTGCCAAAAGGCTGTTAGCTGATGTGGAAATTGCCCGAACAAGATTTGTCGATCCTCCAATGTCAATATTGTCGAATGAGTCAATCAAGCTCTGACGGTGGGTGATGCCTCCCGAAATTGCTCCGAGCTGATCAATGGAGCTGTGTAGCGATGCGCTTCGATTGAACTCAACAACGCCAACCCGGATTCGATGGTCTAGTGATTGAACAATGGACTCCGCAGCGGAATAGACCCAATCACCAATTGTAGTACCACCATTTGAAGCCGTTGCGCCAGCGGGATCACGCATACTTGAAGACGAGTCGATGGCAATGATCGCATCATAAGTCCCTCCGATACCGAGCGATCCCGTTGCATTAAAATTTGTGGATGTCCCGTTTGGAATCTCGACTGACTGGTCAGAAGTGGTCCAATCAACATCAACTTGCATTGCAAAAACTTCCGCACCACCAAATGACACGATACCAACAATGACTAGTAAAAACTTGTTCATAACGATTCGCCTTCTCTATTGAAACTTGGGAAACTCGCCGCTTGATTCGTCGTCTTTCAATTTTTAAGACGAATGAAGGCCGAATTTAAACTTGGTCGATGACCATTACTCCCAATATCTCCGGCAAATCAATTGTGACGGATCAACCTTTGGTTTTTCGCAAAAATTAGATGCCGCCTGCTTCTTGCTAAGAATCTGCAATCTGAAAATGTAAGGAAGTTTCCAGCTGACGTAGAGTTCCATGAGGATTTCAAAGATTCCTCAAATCGCGAAATTGGAGCAGCATTGAGATTGAATTTCTCGTAGCCATTCAAGAAGGCTGATTTCTGCTCACGGCATCGAATGGGCCGACTACTCAATCTTGTTGCGGAATGTCAAACCTTGTTGGTCGTCAAATACAAAATCGAAATCTTCGACCGAAGTTCGGAGTTGATTTGGACGCCTGATATTTGAATTCATTAGGCCGCCAATTTTGAATCCGATTGCGAGATTCCCTGCATAGGTCGACTTGATTGAGATGATTTTTTCCAATCCTCTCAGTGTTTTTCGCACCGTCAAAAGAGGCATGTCAGATTCGATGGCCGTATGCCCGATCGATAAAGCTTGACTGGCCGTATCGAGTTGGACATGTAATTTCGTTTCCATCTCGACCTTATGAATTTCTTCCTCCAACTTCCTTGTTTGAAAGGTCGCATATCCAGCATCGACATTCTGAACAGTAAGAGCCAAAATTCGAGGTGCGGTTCGATCACTGCAACCAAGCTCAATGTAGTCGTTTATGGTTGGATACAAAATAATCTTCGAGCCTCGCACCGTATCCAAATCCGTGAATGAATAGCTATACGGGGACTTTTCAATTTTTAAGTGCTTAGCTTCAATTCGATCTGAAATCAAAAGCAGCTTCCCGTCGTCAGGGTTGAGCGGCAGTCTCGACCCGATGACGGTCTCACCAACTTTCAAGTCTCCCAAGTGGAAGGCTTTGAAAACGGAGTCTGACGACCTTGGCAAAAATCGTTTTCTTAATTCAAGGTTCTCAACTGAAACACTTGTCAGAATGAATGTGTCAGCCGGATAGACAACTCGTTCAGATTCGATGTCTTTATTGTTCAAGATAAACCTCGAAGCGGAGAATTTGATTTGAATTTATGCAAGTTACTGTCGGCGCTGTTTTTCTTGGAAACTTACGTCACTTTTGCAAAGCACGAATCGCGTTTAAAAGTGTTTCAGCCTCTGAACATTCAGAATCGATTTCGAGTGCTGCCAATAAATTTTCCGAAGCTTCGACCAGTAATTGTTGCTGCTCGCTTGCATCCACGATTCTCGCCTTGTTGAAGAGAGACTCAGCCAGTTCAAACTTGCTTTGGGGCAAATTGCTTGACGAAAATTTGTCTGGATTGGATTCAAGCAACCTTATTTTCTCCCGATAATGCGACTGCTCACGGTCAAAATTGAGCAACAAGGACTCCTTGTCATTTGTCCTTTCGAAAAGCTTCCGAAGTGATGAAAACGACTGTTCAGCTTTATCCCATGATTTGGATTCGAACGGATGAAACTTTTTCATAGGCTCTATTTCCTTTAGATTTTCTTCATAGCAATGTCTCGCCTTTTCAAATTCACCCAAGTCACGATACAGGTCTGCTCTTCTGTCCATTACATCAAAAACGTCCATCGCATATGTGAAATTCTGCGATTTCGCTGGGACCGGGGAGCCAACCGTTACGTCATACCAACCATCAACAATTGGCATTTTGTCTTTCGCGTCCAATCCAAGCTCAACAGCTGCCTCGTAAAAATTTTCGAAGACGTACCATGCTACGTACCACGTATGTAATTGTTTGCATCCATCAGCAACTAGACGAGATGCTGAAATTTCATCTTTGTGCTTTGAAAAGCGTTCCCAAACCTGTTGAGACGTTTCCCCCCTAGCGTTTGTTTCGGCCAGCAAAATCATCAGCGCAAGATGGCGTTGTGTCGCCGCATCTATCCTATTGCCAACGGATTTCCGTAACGAAATCATTCTGTCCAAACATTCTTTTTGAATAGTCTCCGTATCGAAGATTCTTTTGTGCTCATTCCCTCCAAGCTGCCAGCATGCGCGTAATTGCATTTGGAAAGTTCGCAACAAATCTGATACCGCCAGTGATAGACATTCCTTTGAGTCGTCGGCAGCGAAATCAAGTGAATCCGTGACATACGAATCCAACTCCCGCAGGTGTACTAGGTATTCTGCGACTCCGTCGTTAGCTGACACCGCGGTTCGTTGAATACACCAATGAATATGGCGGTCCCTCGGAGAATCTGAGTTGGCAAGGCCCAGCTCTAGCCCGATCTCCTGAGCACGTTTGTTCGACTCTGCAAATTCCTTTTGCGGATTAGTCATTCGACGAATCTCGTAGTCGCGTGCTTCACC
>CAZORS010000237.1:6578-7749 GCA_964582025.1 uncultured Pirellulaceae bacterium
CACTTTTGGACAATGAAATCGAAAGAAGAATCGGAGAGGTGCTTTTCTCGATCACTTGGCCGAGGCGGCGTTCGGTTTGTATTCCGTTGCCAGCGAGCAATAGAATCAGTCTCACTGGAGCTGTTTTCAGAATGAACCTCTGGTGAAAATGGGCGTTTTCCAAAACACGCAAACTGATGCAAGATGACACCAAGCGAATAGATGTCCGCACGTTCATCTGCCAATTTCGCACTTAACAGCTGTTCTGGCGGGGCGTACGGCGTTGTCCCCATGTGGCCAATCGTCGAAGTCAATTCCGAGTCTTCTTCGAGAATCTTGGCCAAACCAAAATCACCCAGCAATAGCGACCCGTCGTCTGCCACGAAAAGATTTCGCGGTTTCAAATCGCGATGTACTACTCCTTGTCCGTGCGAATACGAAAGCCCTTCAATGGCTCCAGAGAGCCGTTGAACCCACTTTCGCAAATGCTCGCGATCGACAATTGGCAAATCTTCTAACGCTGTCGACAAGTCTCCATTTTTCAAGAGCGGCATAACGAAAAACGGTATCTGTTGGTACTCGCGTTCGTAGGATCCTCGGTCAAGAACAGGGACGATATGCGGGTGGTTCAGTCCTTGTAACAAATCCATTTCGCGGTCGAATCGTTTGCGAGCAGAAATCGTAACCGACTGAAACTTCTGAATGAAGATTGTTTTGATCGCGACGCTAGATTCCAATTCCTTGTCGCAAACCGCCTCGTAAACCGCGCCCATTCCACCTTGGCCAATCAAACGGACAATTTGGTAGCCAGGAATTTTTGGGAAGTTCTTTGAGTCACTTGGAGAGTTCCGCAACTCACCAAAATCGATTGGTACGTCACCGAAACTTAGTTCTGAGCTGTCAGGTGATTCGTTGTCGCTGCGAGAGTCCATCATTGGTTTTGGTTTGGTAAATCGTCAGACTGTTTTAGATTCCTAATTTTAATCAAGCATGGAGATAAGCCCAAACAAGCTACATCATTTTGTTGCTTTTTCTTTCATCGATCAACAAATGCGACGTCAAGTTGTCAGCCGAAAGCGACGCGTTTACTTGTTGGAAGCGTAACGAAGGTGAAAGTTTTTCGTAAGTGCTTTGTATTGGTCGGAGTACTGGTGTCGCGCAGTCTCGATAACCAATTCCGTGCGCTTGGCCG
>CAZORS010000238.1:0-7687 GCA_964582025.1 uncultured Pirellulaceae bacterium
TGCCCCTGAACTCTGCTTTCTAAACGCTGCTTTTTTCTTCATGCCTGACCCCAAACAATCATCACTCTTCGAGACTGATCCAGAGCAATGGCAGTTGGACGATCAGGACGACTGGTTGGCGGCCCGAATTGTGTTCGCTGCCCCACCGTTTGGGCCGTACGACTACTCGATCCCGGCTGATCTGGAAACTTCCGTCAAGAAAGGCGTTCGCGTCGTCGTTCCGCTTGGTCGTGGAAACCGAACGATGACAGGCTACTGTATCGACGTGATTGGCCCGCACCATCCTGAAGCGGGGACCGTTAATCCGAAACGGCTTAAACCCATCAGTCGCGTGATGGATGCGAAGCCGCTGTTGGACGAATCGTTGCTGAAGCTTTCTCAACAGATTGCGGAATACTACATCAGTCCGCTTGGCACCGTGATCGAAACGGTCGTCCCAGTTGGTGCCAGAGAAAATTCGGGAACGCGTGAGATGTTGTTCCTGTCTGTCGATCCTGATGTTGCCCGCGATCTGGAATCAGTAAAATTGACGGAACTTCAGCGACGGATCCTCGAAACGATGTTGGCGTCGAATCAAGATTGGACTCCAGGCGAGCTGGCAGAAACGGTCGGTTGCACTCAAGGTCCCGTTTCAACACTCAGGCGAAAAGGCCACATTCTCTCTTCAAGTCGCCGAGTCCAGCAGAAGACTCACGAGATCCCGGCAGAGAAACGAACTGAGAATCTAACACTCAATTCCGAACAGCAAGCTGCACTCGACACGATCGCCAAAACGATTGACGCCGAAGAACATCAAACGTTTCTGGTGCACGGCATCACCGGCAGCGGCAAAACGGAAGTTTACATTCGTGCGATTCAACAAGTCGTCGAATACGGACGACAGGCGATCGTGCTGGTCCCCGAGATCAGTCTGACTCCGCAAACGCGGACTCGATTCCGAGCACGTTTCGATAAAGTCGCCGTTTTACATTCGCATCTCACCAGTGTTCAGCGAGCTTGGCATTGGCGACAGATCGCAGAAGGAAATGTGCAAGTCATCATTGGGGCTCGCAGTGCAGTTTTTGCTCCCACGCCGCGACTTGGACTGATCGTGTTGGACGAAGAACACGATAACTCTTTCAAACAAGACAATACGCCGCGTTATCATGCTCGTGACGTTGCCCAATGGCGTGCCGAATCAGCAAACGTTCCGCTGCTGTTAGGCAGTGCGACGCCTTCGCTGGAGTCTTGGCGCAAAGCCCAGACGGGGCAGTTCGAAACGTTGTCGTTGAAGAATCGCGTGCTGGATCTGCCGCTGCCCGACGTTGCGACGATCGACTTGCGAACCGATTTTCCTGGAAAGCGAAAACGCTTCAGCCCGATCAGTCAGAAGCTTCGGCAAGAAATGGCGGCGGCACTGAGCGATGGTGGCCAAGTGATTTTGTTGTTGAATCGTCGTGGGTTTTCAACGCGGATTCAGTGTCCGTCTTGCGGCAAAGTCGAATACTGTCCGGACTGTTCGATTCCGCTGACACATCATGTTGAAGGCAAGAAAGCGGTTTGCCATTATTGCGATCACACGATTCCCGAACCGCGACGCTGTAGTGATTGCGGCAACGATGCGATTCGGTTTTCGGGTTTAGGAACGCAACGCCTGGAAGCCGAAGTTCGCACCCTGTTTCCCGACGTGGAGATTATGCGGATGGACACTGACACGATGCGAAAGCGAGGCAGCCACGAAAAGGCGCTTGCGAAATTTCGTGATGGCGAAACGAAGATCTTGCTGGGCACGCAGATGATCGCCAAAGGTTTGGACTTCCCGAATGTGACTCTGGTTGGAGTCGTCAACGCCGATACGGCATTGCACTTACCGGACTTCCGGTCGGCGGAACGAACGTTTGGTTTGGTGACTCAGGTTGCTGGACGTACTGGTCGCGGCGAACGCGGAGGCCGTGTTTTGGTTCAAACTTTCAGTCCGGAGAACCCAGCAATCATCTGCGCGACTCGGCACGACTACATTAACTTTGCATCCGGCGAGCTTCCGGTGCGGGAAGAGTTCCATTATCCGCCGTACGGCAAGATGGCGCGGATCGTGATTCGCGGTGAAGTTCAAGCCAAAGTCGAACAGATGGCCGATCATATCGCCAAGTGTATCAATGCAGCGGCCGATGCACTTGAATTGCAGCTAAGTGTGCTCGGGCCATCGATTGCGCCGTTGGAGAAACTCCGCGGCATGTATCGCTATCACATGTTGCTCGGCGCGGTCGAGGAGAACGCCATCCAGCGCATCGTCGTGCAAGCGAAATGTTCCATCAAGGAGATGGACGACATTCAATGGATCGTGGACATTGATCCTCACAATATGGTTTGAGGCAGTTTGTCGCTGCGGAGTATGCCGCGCGCAGAGACGCAAAGACGCAGAGGACATGCGGTGTTGTGTTGATGCAAACAAATGCCAAACAACCAATAATGACGCATCGATTTCTGTTCTATTGCATTGAACTCTGCGTCTTTGCGGCTCTGCGCGCGGCTAAATTTAAACTTGAGAAAGTAAACCAATGAATGAAAATGAAATTTCTGGCATCGTGGTCGATGCGTCCATCAAGATTCACAAAACACTAGGGCCCGGATTGCTTGAATCGGTGTACCACCGAATACTCGCTTACGAGCTAAGGAAAGCTGGCTTGAAGGTTGCAGTCGAAGTTCCTGTTCCTGTCACATGAGATGGGCACGTGATTGATGAGAGCTTCCGAGCTGATTTGGTCCTCAATGAGATGGTGTTGGTAGAACTGAAATCTGTCGAGAAGACTCAACCTGTTCATCGCAAACAAACGTTGACGTACATAAAACTCGCGGAACTCAAGTTGGGGTTACTGTTGAATTTTGGGGCACCGTATCTCAAAGACGATATTCACCGCCTTGTTAATGGTTTGGGTGATTAAAGGGAGTAGTTGACTTATCGGCAGTTTGTCGATATGGAATATGCCGCGCGCAAAGACGCAGAGGACATGCGGTCAATAGGAACAAACGGCATGCATTCAAACAGGGCTCTTTGACTACGGAGCTATTGAATTGAACTCTGCGTTTTTGCGGCTCTGCGCGCGGCTAAATTGGACTTGAGAAAGTGAGCCAGTCTCGAGAATTAGTCGACGGGAATGAAAAATTGCCCAAAGCCAGCCCGAACCGACATTTGAGATGCCGGTCTGACTACCTATACTCTCCGGCTTGTGCTCGCAATTTGTAGCTGCGGCCAAACCTCAACCCGAAAAAAGCAACTCATCCAATGGTAAGTGTCACACTCCCCGACGGCAGCGTAAAAGAATTTGAATCTCAGGTGACGGTTAAAGAAGTCGCCAAAAGTATCGGCAGAAGCCTTGCGAAAGCGACGCTGTGGGCCGAAGTCGACGATCAACCGGTCAAGCTGGATCACACGATACCTGACGGTGCAGCGGTCAGCATGAAGCTGATCACCAAGACACGGGATGGCAACCCGAGCGATGAAGCACTCGCAACGCTGCGGCATAGTTGTGCTCATGTGATGGCTCGCGCGGTGATGCGAATCAAAAACAACTGTCAGCTTGCGTTCGGGCCGTCGCTGGAAAACGGTTTCTACTACGACATCAAATGCGATCCGC
Source organism: uncultured Pirellulaceae bacterium (assembly GCA_964582025.1). Taxonomy (GTDB): domain Bacteria; phylum Planctomycetota; class Planctomycetia; order Pirellulales; family Pirellulaceae; genus Mariniblastus. Next base: position 3,615 of record CAZORS010000238.1, read on the forward strand.
CATTGACCGAGGAAGATTTTCCGGCAATCGAAAAAGAGATGAAGCGACTGATCGATCTCGATGAGCCCTTCGAACGGATTGTGAAAGAACGTGACGACGCGATTCAGATCTGCAAGGACATGAAGCAAGAGTTCAAGGTCGAACACGTTTCCGAAGGTTTGGCCGAAGACGAAACGCTTTCGTTTTATCAGCAAGGCGAATTTCTGGACCTCTGTCGCGGACCTCATATTCCGACGCCCAAAACAATCGGTGCCTTCAAGCTAATGTCGCTCGCGGGAGCTTACTGGAAAGGCGATCAAGATAACGAACAGCTTCAGCGACTTTACGCGACTGCGTTCTTCAACCAGAAAGAACTCGACGCGCATCTAGAAGCGCTCGAAGAAGCCAAGAAACGCGATCATCGAGTCCTCGGGCGAAAGCTGGGGCTGTTTCACATTGATGAAATGGTCGGACAGGGTTTGATTCTATGGACTCCCAAAGGTGCCTTCGTTCGTCAAGCGTTGCAGGATTTCATTTCAGCACACTTGCGACGCCAGGGCTACGATCAGGTTTTCACACCGCACATTGGAAAGCTGGATCTTTATAAAACCAGCGGCCACTTTCCGTACTACCAAGAAAGTCAGTACCCTGCCCTAGTCGATCGAGATCAGTTGGCAACGCTGGCGACTGAAGGCTGCACTTGCGGCGAGCTTTCAAACAAAATGAACGACGGCGAAATCGAAGGTTATCTTCTTCGCCCGATGAACTGCCCGCACCACATCAAGATCTACGATTCGCAGCAGCGCAGCTATCGGGACTTGCCGATTCGACTGGCTGAATTCGGAACCGTTTATCGCTACGAGCAATCGGGGGAGATCGGTGGACTGACTCGAGTTCGTGGATTTACACAGGATGATGCTCACTTGTTTGTGACTCCGGAACAGGTTGCCGATGAAGTTCGCGGTTGTCTGGAATTGGTGAAAACTGTATTCGCGACGATGGGCATGGATGACTACAGCGTTCGAGTAGGACTTCGTGATCCCGATTCGGGCAAGTACGTTGGTGACCCCGAGAATTGGGACAAAGCCGAAGCAGCCTGTCGCGACGCCGCCAAGTCTTTGGGTAAGCCGTTCACCGAAGAGGCTGGCGAAGCTGCGTTTTATGGCCCCAAGATTGACTTCGTGGTGAAGGACTGCATTGGGCGTTCGTGGCAATTGGGAACTGTCCAAGTCGATTACAACCTGCCGGTTCGGTTCGATTTGAACTACACCGGTGCGGACAACAAGCAACATCGTCCGGTCATGATCCATCGAGCTCCGTTTGGATCGATGGAGCGTTTCATCGGCGTCCTGATCGAGCATTTTGCGGGCACTTTCCCGCTGTGGCTTGCTCCTGAGCAGGGTCGGATTCTCACCGTTAGCAATAAGGCCGAAGGATATGCTCGTGAGGTTCAGGAGCAGATGATTTCTGCAGGATTGCGAATCACAGACGATTATCGCTCGGAAAAACTCGGTGCGAAAATCCGTGAAGGGCGTTTTGATCTGTTGCCATATTTGTTGATCATCGGGCCACGTGACGCAGAAAACGGAACGGTTTCGATCCGCGATCGTTACAAGGGCGACCTCGGTGCGATTTCGGTCACCGAAGCAATCGCGATGATGGTTCAGGAAGTTGCCGACAAAACCGTTCGGGGACACGAGTCGCCTGATGAGCCAAAGTAGGCGTCATTTCGCCAGCTGATTTGTACGAAATTCGCCGATTCGTCACGCCGATGTTGACGCAGGAATGTAAACTAACCAATAATCAGGGAGCTGCGGAGCCGTTGAAATCTTCCGCAGCCGTTTCAATACTTTTTATGAGGAACCAACAATCGCAAAGAAGCAGCAGAACCGGATCAATGAATCGATTCGAACCACCCCGATCCGAGTCATTGACCAGGACGGAACTCAGTTAGGAGTTATCTCAACAGCAGACGCTCTCAAGAAAGCCCAAGAGCAAGGACTCGACCTAGTCGAAGTCGCACCGGAAGCCAAACCGCCCGTTTGCCGTATTATGGACTTTGGAAAGTTTAAGTACGACAAGAGCAAGCGGACTTCAAAGAATAAGGCTCATCAGACCAAGCTCAAGGAGATTCGTGTTCGACCCAAGACAGGTGAACACGACATCAACTTTAAAGTTAAGAAAGCCGTTGGCTTCCTGAAGCACAACGACAAAGTTCAAGTGACGGTTCTGTTTCGCGGTCGCGAGATGGCCCACATTGAAGAAGGTCGCAAAGTCATGGAGAGCATCATTGAGAAGCTTTCCGAATTCGGAAAAGTCGAAAACCGCCCATCGCAGCAGTCACGTAAAATGATTTGCACGATCTCGCCGTTGAAGACGTCATAGTGATCAACGTTTGACGAAACAAAAAAAACGCCACGTCAATTGACGTGGCGTTTTCGTTTGTGACTCAACTTTGCCTCGTTCGCTTAGAAGCAGAACTCGAGACCGTAGTATCCACCGTGAAGCAACAGGCTTCCGTTGCTGTTGGCTCGCAACAATTCGTCTGGATCCGAATAGTCGTACGGCATCTGGTCGGCTGCGAGTGCAACACCGCTTACGCCAAGTGCACGGTATCCAACTCGAATTCGAGCACGGCATGACAGTTGATAAAGGACTCCAAGGTCCAGTTCGCCAAGGAACGCCACGTCGTTCTTATCGTCGCTGTAGCTGAATGGGCGTCCAGCGGCAGTGCCGAAGTTAACTTGTGCGATTTCACCATTGGCATCCGTAAGATTCTGGAGCGTGTGAATGTCGTTGTTAAAGACACCGCCTTTGACGGCTGAGAAAAGTCGCAGCTTCGGACCCAAACCAACTTCGTTACGAGCACCCAACTGCATACCCAGCAGGCGATTTTCAGCGTGTAGGTTGTAGAAGAAATCCGACGGAACTAATGGATAGACCGTGTTGTCAATCGATGCCGTGTACTGCAAGGTCTCATTGAATTCGAAATAACGGAATCCAGCAAGAAGCTCGTAGAAACCCGAGCGATTTCGACGGGTGTTGAAAGTTCCGCCGTTGCGAAGCAAGTTGACTTCAAGGTTGTTGATGTCCATCTCACGAACAACGGTTTGAGCAACTGTGTTCGAGTAAACGTCCAGCAAGTCGCGACCTGAAGAGACGTGCAACAAGCGATCAAAACCGCGAATGTTTGTGGCGACGTTGGCTCCAGAGAGACTTCCAACACTTCTGCCGGGGTTAAACGCCCAGTAGCCAACTTCAAATCCACCGCCACCTGCGTTGCGCGAAGCAAGGTTGACTCCGTAACCGTTGAACGATCCGTCGTCAGCGTCATTGGTGAACAGTGTATCACCGGATGGGTTGCGAGCTAGGAAACGATTGTCTTCGTAGTCACGTTCGAATGTCAGTCCGTAAACTCCAACGGTATAGTTGGATCTCGGGCGAGCACGTCGACCGCGTGCCGTCGCTGGAGCAGCGTACGAAGTCGGCTGGTAGACAGGTGCAGAATAAACAGGAGCAGCACAGTCTGCTTGAGAAACAGGCCCGCTGATGACACCGCTGTAGATCGGCGATGATCCCATCGAAGAGCCATCGATGTAACCGCTTCCAACGCCAACTGAGCCAACGTTTCCGGTCGTCATTGGAGCCGTCTGAACGGGAGCCGACATGACCGATGAGCTGGTCATTGGAGTCGAAGTGATGATAGGACCGGAATTCATTGGTGTGCCGAATGAACCACTTGCCATGCCGCCGACTTGTGGAGTCGATGTCATTGGAGCAGTCTGCACTGCCTGACCTTGCATGATGGCTCCGCTCTGAGGCAAGCTGTGTTTCGTCATGCCACCGTGAGACATACCACCTTGCATCATGCCACTTTGCACCATGCCACTTTGCACCATGCCGCTTTGCATTGTATTACCATGCATCACGCCGCCTTGCATCACGCCACCATGAGTCGTAGCAGTTTGCGGCATGCTGTTAGTCATCGCGCCGTTTCGCGACATGCTGCCTTGAGCCATTGCTCCGACTTGCATGGCGGAACCCTGCATGGCGGAACCCTGCATGGCGGAACCCTGCATGGCGGAACCCTGCAT
>CAZORS010000239.1:0-7670 GCA_964582025.1 uncultured Pirellulaceae bacterium
TAGCATTTACGCTAAAACTCATTACATCAACCCGCTGAATTTCAGCGGGTTTTTTGTTGCGCTGATGGGGGGCCCTTCGATACTTAGTGTTCAGTACTCAGTACTCTGAACAGCTGATTAATCCTGCGCCGTTTCCAACGCAGGATGAGTCGCGGGCGATCCGGCTCTCAATCGCAAAATGGTCACGATCCAAAATGCGAAAATCAGAAACGGCATTGCCATCATGAACAGGATGCTGATCGCGTAGCCCAACGCCAGTCCACTGTGCAGTGCACTTTTGCAAGTCGGGCATGCCATTGCGGTTTCGCAGCTGATACCCGAAAGCACGATAGCCAAAATTGCGATGCCAACAATTCGAAACATAACGACTTAATGAATTTAAACGGGCCACAAGGATAGATTCGACTCTTTCATTGTACCGTCGCCAGCGAAATATGGCACTATCTTTTCGAATGTGGCAACCTACTCTTCAACCAAATGCTTCCAGTACTTTTCCGGGAAATCGAGAATCCCTTGTGTCAACTGATAGTGGCTGGTTTCTTCGAGCGTGTCGACACATTGCATTATTGTGAGCGGGATTATCACGCACGGGTGCGGCTGGCATTGCAATATTTTATCGGGGGCTGTTTGCGGGAGACGATCTCGTGCAATCGGGGTATCACGACATCAAAATTCGAGGCTGTCTACTTCTGATCGTCGATTCGAATCAGAGCTTCATCGCTGCGAGCATTAATCTCTGGTGTGTACATGGCAAAACCAGTAGTAGGCATTGCTGAAAACTTGCCGGGAACCTCGGCCCGCAGTTTGTATCTGATCACGTGCTTGCCTGCGCGGAGCCGCTTTACAAAAAAGATGACTTTGGAGTCACGCAATTCAACGTTTGATGCAAAACCGTTGCCCCAACCGTAGCCGCTGCGAATTCGAACAGGTTCACAACCCGCTGGCTTGGGATCTTCGAAAGCCATGTATTCGAAATTGCCTGAAGAGGAAACGGTAAGCTCAACTTCGACGACATCGCCAATCGATAAACTGTCGCCAGTTGCCAAAATTGTGGGCTCATCTCCCTCTCGAGTATAAGCTTTATCGTTTGCACCTGAGTCAACGCGGATATACCGACGGCTGATTTGAAGTCCGTCGTTTTGAGCGGATGGTATCTGATCGTAGACCGTTTCGTATTGAGCCGTTACGGTGAAATATGTCGAACCATTGACATCTTTCTTCAGAGAGATCTGGTGCTTGCCACCTGCGAGCGTCTTGTCAGCTAACGTCACGCGATTTTCCAGAGCCAGCATGTTTTGCCAGCTCACATCGATATCTCGCACGTGTTTTCCGTCGACGAAGATGCGGACGGAATAGTCATCCGCCAGATTTTTTTGCATCATCAGCATGTAATCAGCAAGTGCGTGGACAGCCAATGCCGAGTCTCGAGTGCTGCGCCAGTGGGTCCCGTTCTTGCGTTGGCTGACGAGCCAGTTTGCCATTCGATCGATGAGCGGCTTGTCTGAATCGAGAGCTACCAGTGCTCGCAAAACCCACGCGTTTGTTTCCACATCGCTGTTGTACCAACGCCACCATTGCTGCTTGGCTGTTGGCATCCAAGACATGTTGGTCTTACTATCGGTTTGGATATCGTTGATGATTTCGCGGATCATCGTTTCCACTTCTTCTTTCATTCCGTTGTTGTGCAGCGCCAATGTCAGCAGTGCTCGCCCGTACGGATTCAGCGTTTTGCGATTGGAAAAAACTTTGTCAGCCTTTTGACGGATCTTTGCAATGGCTTCTGTTTGCTTTTTTGATCCCTTGAGTGAAAGAGCATAGGCAATTAAAGCCTGTTCGCACCTGCGATCGACGGAGTCTGGGAGTTTCGCGCCAGCATTAGCTTTCGGATAAAGCAAATAGCGAACGCCATCGCTAAGAACGGACTCAGAAACATCGACACCCGAATCCGCGGCCGCGTTTAGCCCCAACAACACGTAGGCTGTCATATATCGCGACGATTCATCGTGCTCCCACCATCCCCAGCCTCCGTCTCTATGCTGAAACTTGTATAGTCGGTTGAGGCCTGACTGCGACATTCGCTCAAGTTCATAAGCATCCAAAACGGAAGCGCGGTCTTTTTTCCGCGCAAGCTTTTTATTGCGAGCGACCATCTTTTCCGCGAGCGCTTTGGAGTCCGTCCCCAACTTCTTCAGCGTATCGGCGGCCAGAACCGTCGGATAGAAGCGGCTCATCGTTTGTTCAACACAGCCGTACGGATATCCCGCCAAGAACGGAAGTGCCTCGAAGGCGGCACCTGCTGGAGTTGGCGCAAATGTGAATTCCAGTTTCGCCTTCGAGGAATCAATGTTGTCAGGAAAATCGAACTCTATTTCTTTGGAGCCCGTTTCATTCGCAGCAAAGAACCCTGACTGTGACATGGATTCGAGGACGGTCCGGGAATAAACCGGAAACTCCATTTGCATGGCATCACTTTCAACATCCGTTCGAGCTTTGACGCCAATCGTCGCAACGCCGCTGGAAAAGACTTTCACAGGCCAGTCAAATCGATGTGTTTCTCCTGCTTTGATGCGTTCGCTCGCCGACAGAATCCGAATGCCTTTTCCATCTGTTTTGGTTGCAGTCTCTGTGACAGCGACTGACTTAAAAATCGATTCAGGAATATTCAGTTCGGCAAAGACGGTCTTTTCTTCTGCAAGTCCGTTGTACACGTTCGCGCTGAGGACGACTTCGTCACCTTCGGTGAAAAACCGAGGGGATTGGAGCCTTACCAAAAGGTCTTTTGTGGTTTTGACTTCGCAAACAGCTTCACCAACCTGCGTTTTATCCCCTGTTGCAAGGAAGCCCTGAATCCGCCAAGTCGCCAATGATTCGGGAAACTTGATTTCAGCTTTTGCAGCACCATCCTTGTCGAGGTTCAGATCCGGGAGCCAGATTGCGCTGTCGGCAAAGTTCGAACGAACTTTTGGCTCTACAAGCTCCTTGTCAAAATAACCCTTGGTTGATGGATTCGTGCCGCCGCGGCGTGAACTTGTCGAACGCTTTGTTGCACCCGAGGGATCGCCTCCGCTGGGAGGTGCTCCTCCCATCCCACCCATTTTTGGCTCGTCCCCATTTTCCAAATGGAACTCCGGGCACGTAAACCTGCCAGAGACTCCAAACAACTGGGAGCCCATCGTTGAGGTGATGCCGTCGTTCCAGTAGGTTGTCCGCCGCTTTGCAACGAGCGATTTTGGGCGAAACGAAGACTCTGGCTGAATGTACGTCAGTGATTTGTCGTAACCGCGAAGTGCCAATGAGCCAGAGACCGGATTTCCGTCGGCATCCGTGACCTTAACATTCACGTTCCCGTTTTGGCCCGGTCGATATGTCGGTCGATCCGGACTAATTTCGATCTGCAACATGTCGTTGACGGGAGGAACGTATATCTCGCACGCTTCATTGAAGACTTCGCCACTGTGAACGAGAGTCGCCTCGACGAAAAAATTCGGAACGTGATGTTGCTCAATAGGTATTTCGAGAACTTTGCAGTGCGATGGGACATCGAGAAAACTGCTGTTGTCCATTGAATCCCAAAGCATGATTCGCGCGTTGGATTGCGACGTGTTAAACAGGATTCGAGCCGTTTCGCCGACCTTGTACGTTCGCTTGTTGGGGATGATTTCCAATCCACCAAATCGATAGTCTCTGCCGTCAAACTTCGTGCCATGACACCAAATGGTCTTTGTGCTGGAAACCGACTCCTTTCCGGCTTTGCCAGATGCAAATTCAACCCGGTATAGTCCTTCTTTTGGCAAGTCGAACGCAATCGAGGCCTTTCCCTGTTGGTCCGTTTTGATGTCGAATTGTTGAACGATCTTTTTCTCAAACGCGCGACGTTCGTCTGAATCCTCTCCGTTGTCTGAATCTTTCCTTGACGAAACTTCGTAGAGCGAAAGAACTCCCGTCGTCGACACACCGATCTTGTTTGCCGTTTGAGCGTTGATTTCCAATGTTGCTTTGTCACCTGCGTGATACCAGCCTTGATCCAGATTCAGAAACACGGAGTAAGGTTGCGGCGAAATGACGATTTGGCCGGTGCCCTTAATGCTGCGACGACTTTCATCAGTGACGTAGGCAATCATTTCTACTTGGTGTTCAGATTCACGATTGAACTTGGACGTATCGACAACCACTTCGGCGTATCCTTCCGCGTCCAGTTGAACAATTCCTTGAGAGACCAATTCCGCTGGTTGCTCATCGCCGTAGGAGAATCGCCATTGATCTTCTTCGTACCAATCAGTTTCGTTAGTCGCCATCTGATCACCCAACCAGGGGTACAGCCATTCGTAGTCGCCAAACCCGACTCCGTACAACCAGTCCCATTTCGTTGGCGGGGCGTACCGAGAAGTATGGCGACGACGGAGGACGCGATATCTGACGCTGCCGCCAGAAACTGGCTCTCCGGAATAATACTCTGCATTAATCACAGCCTTGATCGGTTTGCCAAGTTGCACGGTTTCGGTGGGCGGAGTCACGTCAACTTTAAACTCAGGTTTTTTGTATTCTTCGATGCGGAACGCGCCAGCAGGACGTCGCCAACGTTCGCTGGGACGTTTAACCTTCAAGCTGTATTGGCCCAAGGGAGTTTCTTTATTGAGGCGAAACGACCCCGACACGCTTCCGGATTCGTCAGTCACAAGATTGAATGTCCTGAACCGATCGTCATAGCTTGGCCCTTCGACGTGAACCTGAATCTCAGTTCCGGGCTTGGCGGGCAAATACTTCCGATTCAAAATTTTACGTGACCACAATCGGAAATTGATCTCGTCTCCGGGGCGATACAGAGGACGATCGGTAATGGCAAATTCTGAATGTCCAACCTGTTCTTCGGATAGTTCGTTAACACCATCGATTTCAGAAAACGCCAGATCGCCTGTATCTGTTTCCAATAGAACGAAACCATCGACGTCGTCTTCAAAAACAACAACACCATCCGAATCCGTTTGCTTGGTTTTCCACTGGTGACGTTCTTTGGAACTGACAATACTCAAATTTTGATCAGCAAGAGGTCTTCCTGTGTTCGAGTCAATTGCCCATATCATAACCTTTCCGGGCATTCTCTTTTCGATGATCGTAGCTCCTGAAACAACGACAAGGCCACGCGAGCAATTCTTCGATCCGGGAACTCTCGCCTCAACGATATAAGCTCCAGCTGCTTTCAACGGTGACGGCGTTGAGTGGGATTCGACGAGGTCAGAAGCAGGAGTAGCTTGGATCCACTGTGCGAATTTCTTGTCGCTAACAAAAGGTTCCAGCTCCTCGTTGTCGTCACTCCATTCGTTAAAAATGTTGTGGCCAAGGTAGGCAATTTCTGACCAATGCCCGGACTTTTCGCGATCGACTAGATACGCTTTGAGGTCAACTTTGCGAGCAGTAAACTCGACCCCTGTCGTGTTGCGCGATGCGAACCATAACGTTGGCTCAGCGCCGCTTGAATACACGCCGGTTCTGCCTAGGACAACGCTGGCACTCTCAATATGCGCGATTTGAAGTTTCGCATCTTTGGCTCGATCATGTTCGCGAAAGTCTTTTCCGATCCGCCGATACAGTTCTTTGGCTTTCGAGTACTGTCGCCGATTCTGATGATACAAGGCTCGCCGATACATCGCTTCGACAACCAGTTCGCTTTCCGGATATGACGTTTCTATCCGACGCCAAATCGCAATAGGACTCTCCGCTTCGGGCAGCACGATCACTCGTAGCTTATGATTCACAACCAGTCGAGCTTCATCGTCTTCAAGGTCTCGCAGCGGTTTTTGATTCGCTTCGTCGGGTCTTCGAGCAAAGGTCGGACGATTGGCATACTGGTAGTAGAAGACAGCATCACGCCATGCAGGATCGTTGATGGGACCATATAAACGTCGATTCAAATCTGCTCGATGAAGCAGCGTCCGAGCGAAGTGCTTTTTTGATTTGGAGCGATCGAGCCTCTGAATCTCATTGAGCAAAAACAAAATCTTCTTTGCACGGGTGAGCATTGAGTCGAATTCCACAGGAGCCGTCAAAAACACTGGCTCTTGATTCCTGCTCGCCGGAACACCTCGTCCGTGGCGATAGTGGCGGCGATCAGCGCCAGCCGATGGAACATCTTCCCACCACCAATCCATTCTCTCGTAGCCCGAGTCCCACCCCCAGTACCGCTCGGGCAATATGTGATCCGGATCAAGATGTTTCAGTAAATCAAAATTGAACGATATTAATTCTTCGTCAAGGCGATTCTCAAACTCCTCGCGTTTATCCGAAGCGACTTTTTCGCGAATCGTGCCCAACAGTTTTCGTGACACTTCGAGATGTTCGATGTTGCTCAACAGCGAAACGAGCCTCGGCCCTGGTTGTTGAGGCCAATAAAGCCTGTCTGAATCAAGTTGAAGTTGTTGCGAGTCTTTAAACTGGACCGCGCGCCGCAGAGCGTCGTCTCGTTGTTCAAGTTCCAGCGAACAGATGATCGCTCGATTAGTGACGTGTCGCTTCGTCTCACTGTCAGATGCCTTGATCGCATCGTAGAAAGCTCTCGCTTTTGACCACTGCTGCTGATCAAAAAATTCGTCCGCATTTTGAACTTCTTCTCGAACGTCTGGCGTGGAAAGAACGGCAGCTCGACAAGTTTGATCGATCAGCGGTGGAAGAGTTGAGCAAAAAAGAATCAGTGCGACGAAGACACTGGTTGGGATCCGTGGCATAGCAGAGTCATCCTTATCGAAGCATCTGCTCGCATGCCCCGTTTATTGCGATGCAGACTCGGTTCCTGAGAATACATCAATTCAAGCAGCTTGTCACGCTTTAAGTGATGGATAACGTTTTGATCCAATATGAGTAAACACTGGCTTTGGCATTGGTCACGCAGAAAGCAGCATCACGCTCCGCCGGACTCATACTCATGGTTGGCTACCAAGGTCTGCGGCCACCGCCGCCAGCACCCATCGTGAGCGATTGATAGTTACTCCACGCCATGTAGCCGAAAAAGATGGCCATGAACGTGTCGCCGTTTTTCAATGCAACCAACGCGACAAAAACAGCAACGCACATCGAAAGAATGGCGCTTTTGCGAACGCCAGCCCAAGGGTCGACTTTAACGAACAGTTGTCTCGCGATTTGACCGCCATCGAGTGGATAAACCGGGAGTAGATTGAACAGGTTCAGGATGATGTTGATGATGATGCTGGCCCGGATGAACATTAGCAATGAGGGCGAGTCAGCAAGGATAGTACCTTCAGTGCTGTTTTCCCACGGAATTGGAAACGGTCCTAGCCAGTTGATGTGTATGCCGCCAGACAACACAACAAGAATCGCTGTGAAGAAAAGTGCCAGCAGGAGTCCCGCGACTGGGCCTGCCAAAGAAACGATGATTTGTTCGTTTGGTTTCAGGCTTCTGGTTCTACCGCCGCTCCACGATCCGGTCCCGCCGCCGGGAATCGCCAATCCACCCATCCAATAGAGCACCACGCTTGACTCGACGCCGAAATATCGAAATGCCAAAGTGTGTCCAAGCTCATGGACCAGTATCCCGATAAAAAACACGGCTGCGACAATCAGAACGACAACGCCTGCATTAAGGCCTGGTGTCATAAATGCATTGCTAAACAGCACCGGCAAAATAAAGAACGCCGGATGCACTCGGCATGGAAAACCGA
>CAZORS010000240.1:0-7668 GCA_964582025.1 uncultured Pirellulaceae bacterium
CCCATCGAAAGCTTTTCCCATCGAAAGCTTTTCCCATCGAAAGCTTTTCCCATCGAAAGCTTTTCCCATCGCAAAAGTCTCACTCCGCCCGCTACCAGCTCGGAGAGCTGTGCGACAATAACTATCGCCAAAGCCCACTCAGAAATCGATACTTTGGTTTTTGTCGAACACGTTGCTTGTCGACCGGCGGAATGCGACGCTCGCGTGGGATCACTTCATCCGGAAGTTTTTCCGACGCCAGCTCCTGAGCGACTTCCATCAGTGCAGCAATTCGATCTTCGGTCGGAGGGTGAGTTCGCAACATCGCGGGCTGCTGTCGCCGCTGTCCGGGGCGCAGCAGTTTTCCTAGCATCCCGTTGTGTGTCATTCGGTCGAGCTTCTTGAGCGCCGACGCAAGTCCATGAGCATCACCCGTTAGTTCGGCGGCACCCCGATCGGCGTTGAACTCTCGAGTTCGGGATAAAGCCAGTTGCAACATCACTGCAACGGTCGGCGAAAAGAACAAAATCGCGCCGGTGGTCCAAAACGGTATGCCCGACCTTGCTGCGACACTGCCAAAGGAAAGAAACATCATCAGTAATCCGACTCGTGACAACACGGAAATCGTTCTGGAAAAGATGTCGGCGACTCCCAACACCGACGTGTCGCGGCAGCGGACATGGGTAAGCTCATGAGCAAGGATTCCAGCCAATTCTCGCGGATTCATCATTCGCATAATCCCGTCCGTCAACGCGACTGCCGACGAGGTTCCAATGCCAACAGCAAACGCATTTGGCATTTTGGAGGGAATGTAGTACAGCTTTGGCGTCGGGGAGAGTTCCGCTCGTCGACACAATTCGTCGTAGATCTCGAACAGTTGGGGAGCTTGCTGTGGATGGATTGGTTGAGCCTTATACATTCGCAATACGAGGCCAGCAGAAGCTCGTGAACCAACCGCCAAACCGAACAGCGTCAGCAGCACAGCGCCGATCAGCCCCATCTTCCCGGCAAGGACAAAGCCTACGAATCCCGACAGTACTGCCATCGCGAAGATTAACAGCGCGGTGTGGAGTGCGTTAGATGAATCATTGCTGCGAATCATGTGCGCGAATCGGCCTACTGTCCGGAAACAATCAACTCGAATGGCCGGTGGTCGCTGGTCATTTCATCGTCGGGGAAATCACCTTCACGAACGATGACTTTGCAGCTGGTTGTCCATTCTTTCGCAGATCCTGCGACGAAGCCGAAGTCCAGCATGCTGCCCGGATAGTCGTCTTTGCCGTCAGGTTCCTCTGGATTGTCATACCAGTTGGTGTCGATCATTTCGATTGGCTCCACCCACTGCCAAATATTATCCTTCATGAACAGACGAAACGCTTCGTTGCCTTTACGAGTGTCGAACTCGTAGTCGAAATTGTAGTCGCCAAGGGCCATGATCGGCATCGACTGGTCACGCGCCCATTCGACGAGTTTCTCAGCTTGACTCTGGCGGGCTTCAGGTTTGCCGCGAGCAAGGTGATTCACCATCACAAGCAGTTCTTTGCCAGACAGTTTCTCTTTGAAATGGCCCACTAATGGACTGCGGTAGCGACGTTTAAAATTGATGTCGTCGAGTTCGAATTGTCGAACGAAATCCAGCGAGTTCCTGTTGTAGATCAACATCATGCGATCACTTCGACCGCTTTTGGTCATCACATAGTCGTAGTTTTCACCGAGGGCGCCACAGAAACCGCTGGCCGCGGCGGGTAGCACTTCGGTCAACGCGATCAAGTCGTAGCTGCCAAGTTCGGCAAGCTCTTTCGCGATTGTCGCCGGATCAGATCCCTCGGATTCAACATTCCAAGAAAGAAACTTGAGGCTGAACGGGACCTTGCCGGAGGATTTCGGAATGGCAGAGCTTCGCGTAGCAGAGCCCGCTGAATTGGCGATGGCCGGATTCTTCGCATCCGAAGCTGGATCGGAGACAGGGACTTGTGACGTTTTCCCTTCTGCAGCAGATTCAGCAGAGGAGCCGTTTTTTATTGCTGAATTGAGATCCGACTCCCTGGCAATTCTTCGCGGGTCGTCAGGATCCGTTTTCGTCAAGGATTCCGACTTTTCACATCCGGCGACAAACAGAGCGGCCAGCGTTAAAGTCAAAAGCAAAAATTTGGGCATGTCGGGTCTTAAAATTCGGGTCTACGATTGCAGTCAACATTTGACTCCAAGTGATTAACTCTGCCAATGCCACCATGTCGATGGATGACACATTGAATCGCGAGTTTCAGCGCTGTTAACTGCACGTCAGACTGTTTCTTAGGTATGATGGGGCCATGTTTATCAATGACGATTTTCTACTGCAAAGTTCGACTGCTAAAACGCTCTACCACGACTACGCGTCCACGCAGCCGATCATCGATTACCACAATCATTTGTCGCCACAAGACATTGCCGAAAATCGCCGTTTCGACAATCTCTTCGATATGTGGATCGATCACGATCACTATAAATGGCGAGCGATGCGAGCCAACGGCATTCCGGAGTCGCACTGCACGGGCGATGCTTCGGCGAAAGAGAAGTTTTTTGCGTTCGCCAAAACCGTGCCGCACACACTGCGAAATCCGCTGTTTCACTGGACGCACTTGGAGCTAAAGCGATTTTTCGATATCGATGAATTACTGTCGGAGGAAAACGCAGCGTCTATTTGGGATCAATGCAACGAGCAAATTAAATCTCGAGATGATTTGCGGACTCGTGGCATTCTAAAAAAGTTCGATGTCCGTGCATTGTGTACTACGGATGATCCAACCGATTCGCTCGAGCATCACGCAGCAATCACAGAAGACGATCGTTTTGATGTCGGGGTCTATCCTGCGTTTCGTCCAGACTGGGCGCTGTTCGTTCATCAGCCTGATGAGTTCAAGAAGTGGGTTGGGAAACTGGAGTCGGCTAGCGGTGTGACTGTCGAGTCGTTTTCAGGTTTTCTTGACGCGATTCGTGCTCGACATGATTTCTTTCATTCGATGGGAGCACGACTTTCGGATCACGGATGCCAATTCGTGCCGGCAGCGTTCTGTGAGAAGAGTGAAGCAGCATCCATCTTCGACGCGGCGATGTCTGGCAATGCGGCAAGCAAAGGTCAGCACGATTCGTTTTCAACTTTTATGCTGCTGTTTTTGGCGGAGCTGGATCATGAAAAGGATTGGACGAATCAATTCCACGTTGGCGTTTTTCGCAACAACAATACGCGACTTTTTGAGCTCGCTGGTCGCGACCTTGGCTGTGATTCGATTGGAGACTACCCACAAGGGCGAACGATGGGTCTGTTTTTTGACGCGTTGGATCGGAAAGATCGAATGCCCAAGACAATCGTTTACAATTTGAATCCAAGTGACAACTATTTGATTAGTACGATGATTGGAAACTTCCAGGACGGGCGAACCGCGGGCAAGATGCAATTTGGATCAGGCTGGTGGTATCTCGATCAGATGGAAGGCATGTTGTTGCAGCTCAACACGCTTTCAAATACAGGTTTGCTTTCGCGATTCGTCGGGATGCTGACAGATTCTCGCAGCTTCATGTCGTTTACTCGTCACGAATATTTCCGACGGATCCTGTGTAATCTGCTAGGATCGGAAATCGAGTCAGGCTTGCTTCCAAACGATCTTGGATTGGTTGGCGGAATGGTCCAGCGGATTTGCTACGGCAACGCGAAAGAGTTTCTCAATTTGCCGGTGTGCTAAATGTTTTACAAATTGGAACGATGATTCAGAGCACTTCGCAAAGCCTTTTGATACGACTTCGGACTGCGGATGACGCTGCGGCGTGGGATCGATTTGTTGATCTGTATACGCCGCTTCTTTTTTACTGGGCTCGAAAGACAGGGTTGAATTCGCAGGATGCGGCTGACCTTGTGCAGGAAGTGTTGGCAATTGTTTTTCAGAAGTTGCCGACGTTTCAGTACGATGAATCGAAGAGCTTTCGAGGTTGGTTGAGGACGGTGACGTTGAATCGACATCGCGAGCATTGCCGTAAGAAGATGTTGGCAATGCAAGACGTTGGTCAGTCTGACTTGGAGGCGATAGCAGAGTCGGCTCAGTCGATTTGGGACTTCGAGTACAAGCGTCGATTGGTGGCTCAAGCGATGAATCTGATTGAGCCCGAGTTCAAACCAGCGACTTGGGCGGCGGTCCGTGATTTCGTGTTGACGAATGAACATGCGGCTTCGATTGCGAAGCGACATGGAATTAGCGTTTGGACAGTCTACTCGGCAAAAACACGGTTTCTGGAGTTGCTTCGCGAGCAGTTGGAAGGGCTGCTCGAATAATTCAAAAATTATCTTTCTCAAAAATGCTAAACGTTGGAGGCAGGCGCATAGTCTTAAGTAGAGAGTGATTCTTCTGCTTTTACGTCTTTGAAAGAGAGCTGCAATGCAAAGCACGGAACGTTGCCCGAAACAGGACGAGCTATCTGACTTTCTTGTTGGCAACATGAATAAGGGTCAGATCGAGACCCTCGAGTTGCATCTTTCTGGTTGTCAGGCGTGCAACGAAACGCTGCGAGATCTGAGCAGCCTCGATACGTTTGATTTTCTGGCCGAGGAGGCATTTAATTTCGAATCATCGTCACGCAGTGTGGAAGATTCAAATGAGTTAGCCAGCCAGATCGATGACGCGGCGATTGAATTGGTTCGTGATAAGTGCAAGCGTTGGTCGGAGTCCAATCCACCTGGCGATGATCTCGGAGTTGCGAATTCATCGTTGCTCGCCGCGCGTGCCTCCGAAGTTCATGCCGCGTTCAAGAATGAAGAAGGCCAGGATTCACTTGGTATCTTCGGTCCTTTTCGAATCCAAAAGCTACTGGGAGCCGGAAGTAGCGGAGTCGTTTATCTGGCGACCGATACGAACCTTGATCGACAAGTCGCATTAAAGATCCTTCGACCGTCGCTCGGCGATTCTGCCAAAGCACGATTTTTGGCGGAAGCAAAAGCAACCGCTGCGATGGACCATCCGCACGTGGTTTCGATTTATCAAATCGGTGTTGAAAGCGGCATGGCGTTTATCGCGATGAAGTGGGCTCCTGGAGAGACGTTGGCGTCTCGAATGGCGAGCGGTGAAAAAATGTTCGTTGGTAAAGTTCGCCAGATCGGAAGTCAGATTGCTGCGGGACTTGCCGCGGCTCATGAAGAAGGATTGATTCATCGCGACATCAAGCCAGCGAATATTTGGCTGGAAGAAGGGTCCGACGATGTGAAGATTCTGGACTTCGGTTTGGTTCGAGCAACCAATGAAGAAGTTTCGCTCACCCTTACCGGAATGCTCGCCGGAACGCCTTGTTATATGTCTCCCGAACAGGCTCGCGGAGCAGATTTGGATGCACGGAGTGACTTGTTTAGTCTCGGTTGTCTGCTCTATCAAACGCTGGTCGGCGTGTTGCCGTTTCAAGGCAACAATATCCTTGCGATGTTGCAAGCCGTGCAACGGGACTCGCCGCAACACCCTCATGAGATCGATGGCAAAGTTCCACGAGACCTTTCAGCATTGGTGATGAATCTTCTGCAAAAGTCGCCGGATGCTAGACCGCCGAAAGCTTCGGTTGTGTCGGAGGCGATTCTCAGTTCACCGTCACAGTGGCAATTCACGCCAACGATAAAGCCAAAGAAGCTTGGGGTCGCCGGTTCGAAGAGGAAGCGTTTCGCGTGGGAGATCGTTGCATTGTTCGCCGCGTGCGTCGCTGGGTTCTACTCACCTCAGATCATACGGATCGCAACGGATCACGGACGCCTAGTCATCGAGACCAGTGATCCTGATATTAAAATTGAGATTGTAGATTCTGGTGGAGCGGTTCGAGTTGTCGATTTGAAGACGGAACAGGCGATTGACATCAAGTCGGGGGTGTACGAACTGCGTCCGATAAGTGATGAAAACTCAGTTGAGATTAATCGTGAGACAATCGCGATGAAACGAGGTGGCAAGGAAATCGTTCGCGTTGTTCGGAATGAGGGTGTCGATACAGACGATTTACACTTTTCATTGACTGACGACACCGAATCAGATGTTTCGGCCGTTGTAATCGATCCGCCGATTATTGGGGACGATCACTTACTGCAACCTGGCGATATTGTTGGAGTGTATGTCGAAGACTTGATTGAACCGAATCCGACCAGCGGGCGTCTTCTATATCCTCTGATTATCAATGGAGGATCAGAACTTGTGCATTCCGAAATCGATCCGATTGATGTTCGAGGTCGCAAGCTTGGGGACCTGTATGCTTTGCTTCGAAAGTCAGCTCGGAATGCGGCGGGTGATGATGTGCCGTTGTTCGCCAGGATTGAGGTGCAACTGTTGAGGAAATGTCCGGCGATCGGAGAACTGCCTGATGAGAACACGGATGTCATTCCCTTTTCACCGTCGCATTCTTGGCAGGTCATGGAAGCTCTAAGAAGCAAAGAACGTTATCGTTTGTCATTGCTTGAAGAATTTGGCCCCCGACATCCTTCCGTTGTTGTGACAAACAAAGCGATCCTGGAGACGAGAGAGTTTTTGCAGGAAGTGAAATTCGCGGAAAAGAGGGTTCTGAATGAGAAACATAAACAAGCGGAGCAACTTGAAAAGGAAGTTGCGCAAGCGACTCTTCGCGGTATTGAATCTGGAGGGCCCAAAGTATTCCCAGAGAAGAATAGAGAAATAGACTTGCTGCACAAGGAGTTGATGGAACTGGAGAAGGCACAACTCGTGAACGATCTCAATTGGATTTTGCTTCAGGATCAAATTCCATTTGGATTGAATCGATCTGAGAGACAACAGTATATGCAAAATCGAATTGATGCCATTGGAAGGCGTGCGTACAAGAAAACCTACCGGTATTCAGTTGAATTGAAAGCGAGTAGAGAAAAGGGTTGGAGCGAGGAACATCCTCGCATAGTGCTGTTGAAACATTACTTGAAGATCATTCCAGTTATCGTGGCAAACATTGCGTCTGGGGAATTGCCGAATTCGAGTCGCGCACTGGATAAAGCATCGAACTCCTTCTCCAACAAAAGCCGTTCACGCGACAATGTGCGTACCGCAGGTGAAGATGAAAGTCGCCCCTAAGAAATAGGTAAACTCGTAGCAGGGCATTTGTGCGGTTAAAGGCATTCACTACGAACAAGATGCAATTCGTTTGCGTGGCGAATCGGTTTAGGTCGTGAATCGTTTGATCCAGTTCGAGATCCCAAGCAAAGCCGTCGTGATGACAATTAATGAGCCGACGATACGAAATAGGTTTGGGCGTGCGGCGCAGAGGATGACTAATGCGAGTGCCACAATCGGCAGAACGGCTGGAAGCTTCGACATGATGCCACGAAGCTGTGGAAGCGCAAGCCAGATTGCGAACAACACGACACCGATGCGTGCTGTCGTCGCCAGCAAAATGTTGTTGAGATCTGGCGATGCAGCGTAGAGCAATCCGGCCATCAGAAGACAGGCGAGTGAAATGCCACCAATGATGGCCCGTTTGAATTGAAACGATCGCAGAGCGGTTGCTTCGAGATTCGAATCGGTTTGTTTCTCTGTCATTCAGGATCGGCTCAAGGTCGATACGTGTTTCAGTGGGGCAGGTTTTTAACCTGCCATATGAATCTACTTGGCAGGTTGAAAACCTACCCCACCCAGAGTCATCAAGATGACCAAGCTTCGGAACGTAACGTTTCAATCAAAGAAACTGCGT
>CAZORS010000241.1:0-7546 GCA_964582025.1 uncultured Pirellulaceae bacterium
GATTCGAGTTTATCCAATGTGAACTCGCCATGAATCGTTCGCAATGCATCGAGAGCATTGCCGCGATCAACGAGGACCGAGATCTTGATCTCACTGGTTGTGATGATCTCGAGGTTGATTTCCGCGTTAGCAAGTGCACGAAACATTCGATTGGCAACGCCGGCTTCATGGGCCATTCCCAATCCAACGGCTGAGACTTTGGACACGTCCTTATTCGCCGGAGCAAGCGTTCCGCCAAGCTCTTTGACGGTGTCGGCGATGACCGCGACCGTTTCGTCAGCTTCGTCGCGTGGAACGGTGAAGCTAATGCTGGTCGTGTCGTCATCGCTGACGTTTTGAACAATCATGTCGACCGTGATTTTCTTCGCCGCGATTGGAGCAAAGATTTTGTGAATCGTTCCAGGCACATCGGGAACATCCATCACGCTGATCATCGCTTCGTTGCGAGTCAACGCGGCACCGCTAACGACTAAGCCTGCAGTGTCGGCGTCATCGACAATCAGTGAACCGGCTGAATCACTTAGGCTGCTTCGAACATGAATCGGAACATTGAACTTTTTACCAAATTCAATCGAACGACTGTGCATCACACCAGCACCGAGGCTCGCCAACTCCAGCATCTCGTCGTAGCAGACTCGCGGAACCAAGCATGCTTCAGGAAGGACTCGAGGGTCGGTCGTGTAGATGCCGTCGACGTCGGTATAGATTTCACATTGATCCGCGCCGAGCACTGCCGCAAGTGCGACAGCCGTCGTATCGCTGCCGCCGCGACCGAGCGTCGTGATATTGAATTGGTCGTCGATTCCTTGGAAGCCTGCCGCGATGACAATGTTGCCTTCATCAAGCAGCTCTTTCATGCGATCGGTTGAAATCGATTGAATGCGAGCCTTCGTGTGGGAGCTGTCTGTTTTGATTCCGATTTGGCCGCCGGTCAAGCTAACTGCTTTATAGCCTAGTGAATCAATCGCCATCGCCATCAACGCGACACTAACCTGTTCGCCGGTCGACAGCAACATATCCATCTCACGTGCCGGCGGTTTCTCGTTAATCTCAGCGGCGAGGGCAACCAGCGTATCGGTGTTCTTTCCCATCGCGCTAACGACCATGACGACCTGGTGGCCGTGTTGATGAGCACGAACGGCTTTGCGAGCCGCTGAGAGGATCTTTTCACTATTGGCGACACTGGTTCCGCCGAACTTCTGTACTACTAGAGACATTTCAATGATGGTTAATAGAAGGTAACTCGAATCGAAGGCACATTTATACTTGCGATGACTCAGTTTCGAAACGGAAAACAGCGTCCAGACTTGGATTTATGAACGAGGATGTTCCGAAGAACGGAATCATTTCCATTGTCGGCCCTGAAGGGGATTCGTTATTGCGAGCCGCGTGCTTGCCGGTCTTAGGCAATGAAGAAACGCTCGCCGATTCATTTGCAACTCACTACATCGTCTCAAAGATGCCAGCCGATCGGGCGTTGCGAATCCTGAAGGCTCGAGTCGAATCGCTGATGTTTGAGGCGAGTGAAGTGCCACGCAAAGCTTCGGGGCTTGATGACCCGACCAGCAAATAGGCTATCGGCTAACCCCATCATGCTTGTATTTGAATGAACTGGGAAACGTCTTCAGATGGATTCCATTCGCCTGCGGTAACTGGCTTCGTCAATCACATCGGTCAAAAACTGATAGGTCAGCAGATACTTCTGGATTCTCGCGCAATCGTTGGAGCTTTTTTCTTCGCGGTAAAGAACTCTGTTTAGTGACGTGTTGTCCTTTAGATCTGCAAGTTTCACTTCGGTCGCGAGCGGGTTGCTCTTGATTGCGACGACGTAATCCGAGTAGCTAACGCCGTCCTTGTGCGTGACTAGATCGACACCATCAATCACTTCATTCGAAAAGCCTTTCTCTCGAAGCTGTTCCAACGTTACAGGCGTATCTTCGACTAAATCGTGCATCACGGCGATCATCTTGGCGTCCAAGGATTCCACGGACATCATCGCGCGAATGCAATGAAGCACATACGGCGCACCACTTTTGTCTTTTGCTCCGCGGAAATTGGTTACTACAAGGTTGAGAGCTTCATCCAAATCGGACATTTAAGTTTTCCTTGTGTTGGTGATTACCCAAATAGGGTCTGGTACATCTCTTCGTTGAACCCAACAACCATCTTCTCTCCGACCAACAGCGTCGGCGCACGAAGGTTTCCTGTCGGGCCAAGCACCAGTTTCAGGATCTCGTCCTGACTCAGGTCCGTCTTCTTCAGGTTAACTTCGACGACTTTCTTCCCTTTGGCAGAGATCAAGGTCGAAGCCTTTTTCAGAACGCCAATTGCGTCATCTTTTTGATGCGTTTCTTTCTTCGCATCGACTTCGACCTTTGGTTCAATGCCAGCGTTCGCAAGAAACTCTTGCGTCTTTGTGCAGGTCTTTCAGCCACGGCGGTGGTAGCTCCAGTCAATCTTCTTTGGCATGTTATGTTTCACGGGTTATAGGTTTGACAATCAGTCGGACAATGCCTCAAATGGTGCCCGACAACATTGTCATAATTGAAACCAAATTGTACAGGGCGGCCTGTCTCGTTAACCCGCAGGCCGAAATTAAAATGAGTGAATCGTCAACTGTTCGCGGCATCGTCCACGTTATCGAAGAAACAAAAACATTCGGCCAAAAAGGTTTTCGCAAGCGAACTGTCGTACTGGAAAAAGACAACGGCCGGTTTACAAACTACGTGCCCGTCGAATTTTTACGCGATGCCTGCGATACCGTTGATGAAATGAAAGTTGGCGATGAAGTTGAAATTAGCTACCAGCTTTCTGGCCGCAAATGGCAACGCGACGCTCAAAGCGAAGTGAAGTATTTCTTGTCCGCAGAAGCTTTCAGCTTCAAAGTCGTTTCTGGTGGCGGAGCTGCTGCGTCTGCAGACGCTGGATCGGCGAACGATGCGTTTGCGGAGTCCTACGACGAAGGCGACATTCCTTTCTAGGATGCCTTGAGTTCCCGGTTCAGCGAACCGCCGCTTGCTCGAAAGCCAAACCACTTCGGGCAGTTTCATAAACTGCTTGGTAGAAGAAGTATTTGTACTGAGCGTCGAGCAATTGAAGTTCGGCATCGGCAACGGCGGCTTCGTAGATGTTGAGGGTGATCAAGTCGATATCGCCTTCTTCGAAAGAAATGCGACCAAGTTCCAAAGACTTTTTCGTTAGACGCAGGTTTTCCTTCGATTGTTGAATCTGGTCATCCGCCGCGTTGACGGCAGATGCTGCGTCTTGAAGTTCAGCGCGAATTTTGTCGCTCGTGAAACGGATCTTGGCGTCGATCTGAGTCAGCTTACCCGAAGCAGATTGGATTTTTCCGAGCCCCTTGCGTCGCTCGAGTGGGACTTCATAGAAGACTCCCAGTTGCAGCTCAAACGGAGTCTTGTCCCCAATGCTGCTGGTTTCGCCACCAACGTCTTGGCCGGCGAATCCTTTGATATCGAGTTTCGGAAGCGTCAGGTTTTCACCGTATTGCCGATCGATGCATGCTTCGCGGCGCATGGCTTGTAGTTCGAGTAGCTCTGGTCGAACGGCGAACGCATTTTCGATGTCTTGCACCAACTGCCCCTGTTCAATTTGTATTGATCTGGGAAACAGCTGAGGCAGAAGCTGTTCGGATACGATCACCGGTTCGCAATTGGTGTCTCGCCAGAAAATCGACAGCTTGATCGCCGCTTTCTCAAGTGAACGTCGGGCTTTGATTAGGTCGTTCTTACGTTTCGCAATCAAACGGTCGTTGTCGATCTGCGCGATTTCCGCAAGGTCGCCTTTTTCGACTCTCGTTTTTATCGCCGAAACTCGTGCCTGGGCAAGTTTCAGCAGTCGTTGTTGGATTTGACTGGCTTGCCCCGATGCCAGCCAGTCCCAGTAAGCTTGCGTCGCGAATCGTTGAAACTGAAGCAAACGTTATTCAACGTTCGATTCGACTTGTTCTTGTTGCGCGCCAGAGGCGAGTAGCTTTGCCCGCCGCTTGTCGATGGCACGATCCTTTAGCAGGGGAACAGAGAAACCGGCTTTGATTTCACCGCCTTCGTTGGTTTCTCGCTCACCAAACCACGGCTCAAAATTACCGTCCCCAATTCGATACGTTCCGTAGACTTCGCCGCCGCTATAGAGAGGGCGATTTATTCCAACTCCGTTTCGATACGTTTGATAAAATCCGAGAGGATGGGAAATGCTGTGTCCAGTCACGACTTGATCAAACTCACCCCATGAAGAAAGAACCTTTCCGTTTGCGGTTTCAATTTCACCAACCGCAATTTCAATTTCTGGGTAGCACTCTTTGACGGACTCGAGAACCTGATCAAGCGATAATTCGCCACTGACATCTTGTCCCATGTCGGTTGGCTCAAGAGCGATGTCCAACGCGGGCGCAGAATTTCTCTCGTTGAGTGAAGCTGAATCATAAGTCGATGGAATCAGGCCTTCCGTTACATTTTCAGAATCGGATTGCGAGAAGTCAACAAGCTGAACCGCTTTGTCGGTTTTTGATTTAGCTGCGACGAAAGAGGTGGCGTTTGCCGGCTGAATCGTATGGCGTTGGAATGGATTGATTCCGCTGCAGCCTGTTAGAAAGGTACACGCCGCAATCGGGAAAGACAGAACTATATTGCGACTCATTGATGTGAACTCAACATGTGTTACTTCAAAAGCTTTGGAAGATTGGCCCTTTCCTTCGCCGGACCTTACTCTGCCATGATCGCCGGGAAGCCATAGAGTTGTCGTCAGATCTCGTAGCCCAGCGAAACCCTGCGCAGCATCATCTAGTCGTTTGAACGGACGCCTTCGCGAAGGGATCGATTGGTTGGCCATTCTTGTTCGTCTTCGTTGGGGTGATCGGGCTGGCCAGTGCCGTGGTCAGTTGCATCGACCGTTAATAGTGCCAACTGCCTCTTCCAGTTCTTCCCGCTTCGCTTTACTTCGTGGTTCCCTTTTGCAGCGAGTCCGTTTGTTATCATCGGAAATTTCGTTGTAAATTCTCAAAGCGATAAGGGTTAGCACAAATCACGACCCAATCGTTAAATTTTTACACGGTCCAATCTGTCTTGCCGACATCCAACATCTGGCTTGAGCTCAGGGCGATGGCCACTCGTCTGGTGGAACAATGATCGCTACGTCCGGTTCGAGCGAATCTAGACGTGATAGCACATCGGTCGCATCGTCATTGCAAAGACGGTCGCGTGATCGATGATGTCGGGAGCTGATTAGACCCGGAGGCGATCAGTTGATGAATTGGCTTGTGAAGATTGCTAGGCAATTCCCGCTTTCGATTCGGAGATCGAGCGTCATTGCCGCACAACTCTCCGAGTTGTTAGCGTTTTTGCTGACAACGTTGTTCTTCGTTTCGGGACGGTGGAATACTTAAACCACGTTTTGACACGCCGCTTTTTGGTAGCCGGAGTCGCAAGACTTCGGGCCTGCTATGTCGTTGGATCCCTGAACTGTTGCCAGCCCAGCTACGGAAACCGGCCAAATTAATTGGCCGCCCCATGACGGTGACTATGCCAACGGACTCGGTTCCGCCGCGGCGTAGTCAGAGGCTGCAACCCAACCCATGACGCCGAATCCTTTGACAAGGTAGACGTCTATAACCGTCATGCGATAGAAACCAAAATCGCCAAAGCCAACCCACTGACGGGCTTCCGGATAAGCATTTAGATACAGAGCAGCGACACCTTCTTCGTCGGATGCCTCCACCCGAACGATGTCTCCCATCACAGAAATCCTCGCAGCACCGAGCGACGATCCGGATTGTCCTGCAACCAACAATGTCGCTCGTGGATTAGCTCGCAAGTTCTTCGTGTGCGTCGCCATTTGGCTGATCAGCACGATTGGGCTGCCGGAATCGTCAACCACGTATGGCATAACGGAGCCAAATGGATAGCCCGGATGCTTTACCGACATCGTCGACAGACTACTCGCGCCGCCGACACTCATCAGCGTTCGGGCTCTTTCAGCCAGCGTCTGTTCTGGAGCAGTTGGTTGCGACGAACCACTCGAACCCATATTGGAGTCTGATTTTTTGGCCATTGGCGTTTACTTCAATTCCCAGCCCGCGCGATAGCTTCCTTTAATGATGCGATCTGCTTCGTCCGAATTTGTGACGCTCATCGTATCGTGGTCCCATTCAATTTTCTTGCCAAGCCGCAACGCCACAACACCCAGCAATGTGATCTCCGTCAGATGGGCACCGTATTCAAAGTTCGAGCTTGCCGCTGGTCCACCGCGGGCGGCATCGATCCAATCCTGATGGTGGCCGTTGGTGGCGGCGAGCGTTGAGGCTGGTTCCTTGAAGTTCTCTTTCAGTTCCGGCTCAAGCAACTCCGGTCCAGCAGAATAGGCTCGATCCATGATGCGACCTTTATCACCGACGAACATGACGCCGCGATCTGGCAGTTCAGCATCTCCCATGACGTCTGGCTTTTCCGGTTTCGGCCCGCCGCTGTACCAAGTGATTTTGACGGGCGGCTTGTCTCCGCGAGCTACGAATTCGAAGTAGCCCAGTTCGCCGTGAGGAATGATGGTGTCGTCCATGAAGCCCGCTGGATGCATTTCGACACTGGTCGGCGTTGGAAGGTCGAGCGCCCAAACCGCAGCATCAAGATCATGGCAGCCAAAATCTCCCATGGCTCCAAGGCCGTAGTCCCAGAAATCTCGCCACGCGACGGGAGCGTAGGCTGAATGAAAGTCAACTTTCTCGCGCGGGCCAAGCCACAGATCCCAGTCGAGTCCTTTCGGGATCGGCATGGCTTTCTCAGGTCGCGAGTTGATCGTTGGAGTCCATCGCGTTGCCGGGACCCACGCGTGATACTCTGTCACGTTTCCGATCACTCCGGCTTTGACCCATTCGACCATTTGACGAACGTCTTTGCTGGAGTGACCACCATTGCCAAGCTGCGTTGCGACGCCAGTTTCTTTGGCGACCTTGGCAACAAGTCGTGCTTCGGCAATGTTGTGGGTCAATGGTTTTTCACAGTAGACATGCTTGCCTTCACGCATCGCCCGCAAAGAAATCAAAGCATGCAGATGGTCTGGCGTCGCGCAAAGGATTGCGTCGACATCTTTGGCATCGTTGCTATCAAAGAACGCGCGATAGTCCTGATGGTGGCGACATTTGTGCGGACTGTTTTTCGTGGCGTAATGTGTGTCGATCGCTTCGGCGACCGGAAGTCGGCCGGCAACACCTTTGTAGTAGAAGTTTTCGAGATCCCAATTCTCGGCCGGATCGACGACGTCGGTGATCCTGACGCCTTCGAGTTTCATGAGCTCTTTTGCATTTTGGAAGCCACGACCACCGGCGCCGATGATGGCAACATTCACCTGATCGCTTGGCGCAGTGTAGCCAAGGCCACCGAGAACATGGCGTGGAACAATGGTGACCGAAGCTGCCGCTGCGGCCGACGATTTGAGAAACTTGCGTCGTGAAGTGGTCATGCGTGGATCTCAGATACAGGTTGAAGAAGTTTTCGCCGTCCAACCAGTTTAGCAGTCAATTGCATGACAATACGAGCCC
>CAZORS010000242.1:0-7485 GCA_964582025.1 uncultured Pirellulaceae bacterium
AATCCGGGAAATCAGCTTTTCAAGCAATGCCAGTTCGTTCCCGCGGCACTAGGCAATGCCTAATCAGTAATCCGTTTCCCAACGGCGATCAAGCTATTT
This sequence comes from uncultured Pirellulaceae bacterium, assembly GCA_964582025.1. Lineage (GTDB taxonomy): Bacteria > Planctomycetota > Planctomycetia > Pirellulales > Pirellulaceae > Mariniblastus. The sequence continues at coordinate 100 of CAZORS010000242.1, forward strand.
TGCGTTCGAAAAAACATTGCGCCTTCGGAGATCGCGGGCGTAGCCAATATCTTTTGATTGAGCTGATTCGTGGCGACGACTTCGAAATCCGGACCAGCTTTGACGACCAACACTTGGCCATCTTCAGCAGTCAGATACAAGTGCCCATCCGCGGCGACCGGCGACGCGGTGAACGCGAGCCGACCGCTCGCTTTGAGTCGTTTCTTGTAGACCTTCTTGCCGCTCTTTGCATCGAAGCAAGTCAAAATCCCGGCGTTGGCACAGCAATATAGATAGTCACCGTAGATGATTGGCGTCGGCATATACGGTCCACCGTTCTTCACACTCCACTCGACGCCCTCGCTCGTATTCTGATCTGGCTCAAGGCTAATATCGCCTTTTGCATCGGGCTTGATCGCGTAGACTGGACGGATCGGAGCGTAGCCACTGGATACAAAAATCAAACCGTGCGCAACGTTTGGAGTCGGAACGACGATCTCCGAATTTCCTTTCATACTCCAAATAACCTCTCCTGTTGCTGCATCGTAACCGCGAGATGATTTCGTTCCGTTGGTGACAACCATCGTCTGGCCGTCAAACTTATGAACCAATGGCGTGGACCATGAAGGTATCTCATCTCTTTCAGACCGCCAAACTTCGTGACCCGTTTTCAAATCCATGCAAGTGAGAAAGGAACCTGTCTGAATGTCTACTTGAACAAACAGTTTGTCTTCGTGAATCGCTGGCGAGCTCGCGAATCCCCATTGATAGTCTTTGTCGTAGAACCACCCGCTATCGAGGTAACCGAAATCATTTTCCCAAAGCAGTTCGCTATCTTGCGAATAGCAATAGATCCCCTCACTGCCGAAGAACGCAACGACATGCTGGCCGTCGGTCGCGACGGTTGGGTTGGCGTGCGATGATTTCGAGTGGCGTTTGACAGCCGGCTTTGCTTTGTGCGCCGTTCGTTCCCAGAGTTTTTCTCCACTGGTTTTGGAATAGCAAAGCAGCTTGAACTCGTATTCTTGGTTTTCTTCAACCGAATCGACGTCGCCGAAAAGTCCCGTTCTTAGCTCGCCAGCATCGCCTTCAGTGACCGCAGTTGTGATAAAGATTTTGTCTTCCCAGATCGTTGGGCTAGACAGCCCCAAACCTGCGACGGGTGTCTGCCAAAGCAGCATTTGGTTCTCTTCGGGAGCAGCATCTTCTTCTCGCTCGCCTCCTTTTTTAGCAGCAACATGAAAGTTGGTTGGAGGCTTCTGTCCCTCAGCAACGCCTCGTGATCCCGAACCACGGAAGCCTGGCCAGTTCACTGATGAAATTTTTGCGTCTGCGGCCAATGACGTGGAACTCGATGGCCTAAATTCAGAAATTGTCTCTGCCGGTTCGTCATCAGACTTTTCAACGGCTTTGCCGCCGCGTTTCAAGTCGTAAGTGGTCTCTCTAATCGTAAGGCCTATCGCATTGACTTTACCATCGGACATTTCGAAAGTTGCTTCTCCACTGCCAACCGTGAATTTAGATTCGCTCGACGGCACGATTTCAATTGCCTGTCCGCCGCCGAAAGAGATCATTGGCTTCCCTTCGTCCAGCAAGAACTCAAGAGAAATCTTGTCGTTGGAATATTTTCCAACCAGTGCTTCGAGCGTCTTTTGGGACATAGTAAAGACAACGGGATCCGGTAGCTCAAGGTCTGCGAACAACGCGACCATTTTTTCTTTTTGATCTTCGTCCTTGATCCGCAGTGCCGCATCGCGAGCTTTGACCAGCGTTTCTTTTTCGTCGCGTTTGAGGTCAATGATCTTTTTCGCAAATCCCTCGTCAACGCTTGTAACCGCGCGAATCAAGACGGCTTCAAAGTCGCCACCGTGCTCCAATAGGCTAAGTGTGATGTTCTGGTTGTCTTGCATCGTCGACCACGTTACCGGAGTCGCTTTGTAGAAAGTGTCTTTGACGTTTGGGTCGGCTCCTTGTTCGAGCAGATAGTTGACGACTTCTTCCTGTCCGCGATCGCAGGCGAAAAACAGCGCTGTCGCCCCATAGGCTGATTTCGCATCGACATCGATTCCGGATTCGATGCCTTTCTTGACCGTTTCAAGATCGCCATTTCGGGCGGCCCTACGAAAAACATCTGCTGTGACTTCCTCCTGACAAAAACCATTTGAAAACTGCGGTGAAAGCAGAGCAAAAGCCACAGCGAGAAAGCAACAAAGTTTGTCCATGATTTTGCCCGTTCGGTTCCTTGAGTACGCCAAAAGATACTCTCACAGGATACCGAAAATTCACGAAAACATTCGAGACGATTTAAAAAAGCCTCACGGTTTCCCGCAAGGATTGCATGTCTTGGCTCCTTTGATCGCGTCAAGTTCTAGCATCGACGACGCAGAAAAAGGCCAGACAAGACCGCGTGCAATTGGTTACGAACGCGACAATGCCGTTCAAAGCAAGGATTCAAGTTGCTCGATCAGTTCACGGCGAAGCGGCGCCGCATGTTCTGCGACTCGTCGCTGGAGTCGCTCATATTGCGAGCGGCCCGCCGCCGTTTCGATTAGGACTGGCTCATAGTTGCCGTAGGAAGAAAGATCGTATGGACTGGCTCGCATGTCGATCTCACGAGCGTAAAGTGCCAATCGAAAACATCGCAGCAGCAAATCGCTTCCAATCCACGGCATGGATTTGAAAGCCCATTTGTACAAGTCCATGTTGGCGTGAATGCAGCCAGGCTGTTCCAACTCTGGTCGCGAACCCAAGGTTGGCTCGACTTTGTTGAGTGGTTTGGCATCGATGGCGTAAAAGCGAAACGCATCGAAATGCGTGCAGGTCAGAGGTCGCGATTCAACGATCGCATCAATTTCATGTTGCGGCAATCGCAGCGGGGTCGTTTTCTCGTGACGAACTTCATGGCCACGATAAACCATGGCCCATTCGTGCAATCCAAGGCACGAAAAATTCCCTTTTCGTGCTTCGGTTTTGCGAAGCATGTCGACCGTCCATTGGAGCCGACGTTTAGATTTGTCATCCATCAATGCTGGAACAGCGTAAACAACATCGCCATCGGTTTGATAGTGCTTTTCCGAAAAGTGATTCGGCACTCCACCGGGGCAGTGAAGCCGAACGTTGGCTCCGGGATGCCAGTGCTCAAGTTGCCCGGATGAATAGCGGTAGTAGACGAAAAGGAAATCATCGACTGGATGTGAGTTCCCTTTGCGGCGACGCTTGCGAAACGGAACCGTCCAATGACTTACATCATTCAAGTAATTTTGCGCACGCTGCTGCCATTGGGATTGAGGGACTGCTTGGTTCGCGGTTGTGGATTCCATTTTGATGTGGCGACTCAGCAATTTAGTCGTTTATCGGCAAGCCGCAGGCGACTGTGTGTCGACATGCAGCACAGTCGCCTACGGCTTGCCGTTAAACGGAAGATGGAACATTCAAACTTTCACCGCACGTGTCGCGATGAACAGATCAATATAGTCTGACAACGCTTTAAGCTCAGCCCACTTATCCTCATAGAAACCTGTGATCGCAAATCCGGCCGCAATTTGGCCGGCAACTTGATCCTCGAGACTGTGACCGAACCACAGTGGCTCATCCTGATCGATCAGAACCTGCTTTTCCTCTTCGGGCAAATCGTAGTCGCTGTACGGAATCTTGTGACGCACAAGCAACTCGCCAGCTTCCATTTTGTCGTAGTCAAAAATATGCGTCAGTGGATTGATGAATCCAACCATCAACGATCCGCCAGTCTTCAAAACACGATGGCACTCTTTCCAAACAGGATTCACATTTGGAACGAATGAGTTCGAACATGGATTCACAATCATATCGAAGAACTGATCGCTAAATGCTGACAAGTCTCGCATGTCACCAAGCACCGATCCGATCGTCAGACCTTCCCGTTTTGCAACTACCTGATCCTGCTCAAGCTGTCCGGGACTATTGTCCAGCGTCGTGACTTCAGCTCCTGCGGCGGCAAGAATCGGAGCCTGTTGACCGCCGCCTCCTGCGAGACACAGAATCTTTTTGCCCTCTACGGGCATCAGCCAATCGCTCGGAATTGGCTTCTCTGGTGTGAGCACAATGCTCCAATGTCCGGCACGTGCGGCGGCGATTTCCTCAGCCGAAACAGGCTTCGTCCAGCGGTTCCCTTTTGAAACCAGCGAATCCCAAGCTCGACGGTTGTGAATTGCGGGGTCTGATTGATTCATACTTGTGTCTTTATTTGAAAGGCGATCGAAAATATTCATGCTAACGCGTCAAATCGCCGATTCCCGGGCGAATTGCTCAGAACGGTTGACACACCCAATCACCTTAGCGTTCGCAAAATGAAGCTAATTAACGTATGCAGGTTTTGCCGAAATGAGCAATAATGTCATGCTCAACCAGATCGCTACCCAACCCAATTTGCCGAACCATGTCCACAGTCGCCAACGAACCAACCAGCTCCGAGACCGATGCCCAAACTTACTTCCGTTGCTTCGACAGTGGCGAAGGAAAACACTCGATCTATGACGTGATCTACACCAGTCCGAAAACTGGCGGCTTGCTGGAAGTTTACCACGAACGCGAGCCATTAAAAACTCGCAACGCCTACCAGTGGAAGAAGCTCTTCGACTCGCGTTCCAGCACGACAAAGTGGCCGTATGGAAGTGGTGTTTGGGCCATGAAGGAGTGGATTGTTCCATCGCTCAAAGACGAAAACATCGTCAGCATGTGCGAAGGCAATACGAATCTCTTTTGGGCTGAACGGCTGGGACGTCAGCTTGGAGTCCCGGATCTGTGGATCAAGCTCTGCGGCAACAGCCACACAGGATCCTTCAAAGACCTTGGCATGACGGTTCTGGTCAGCGTCGTCAAACAGATGATGTCGATGGAAGGCAATCCAGTCAAAGCGGTTGCTTGTGCGAGCACCGGTGACACGAGCGCTGCACTTGCGGCTTACGCTGCCTACGCTGGGATCCCGGCGATCATTTTCTTGCCCGCTGGAAAAGTCAGCACTGCTCAGCTGATTCAACCAGTCTCCAATGGAGCTCATGTTCTGGCTCTGGACACCGACTTTGATGGATGCATGAACATCGTCAAAGAGGTAACTCAGGACAAATCAATTTACCTGGCGAACTCGATGAACAGCCTTCGCATCGAAGGTCAGAAAACTGTTGGCATTGAAATCGTCAAGCAGTTCGATTGGGAAGTTCCAGACTGGATCATCATTCCCGTCGGCAACCTCGGAAACATTAGCGCCCTGCACAAGGGCTTCATGCTGATGAAAGATCTTGGATTGATTTCAAAGATGCCTCGGCTGGTTGCAGCTCAGGCAGCGAAAGCCGATCCGTTTTATCAGTCGTACAAAAATGGATTCAAAGACAAAGTCGCCGTCACGGCTGGTGAAACGTTAGCCAATGCAATCCGCATCGGCGATCCGGTCAGTTACAACAAAGCGGTCAGAGCCGTTCAGGAAACTAACGGCGTTGTTGAACAAGCGACCGAACGGGAACTAGCTGAAGCCGCTGCCCAAGCGGATGTCACGGGCATGTATTGTTGTCCGCACACGGGCGTCGCGTTGGCTGTGCTGAAAAAACTGGTCAAGTCTGGAGAGATTAAACCTAGTGAAAGAACCGTCGTGATCAGTACGGCTCACGGATTGAAGTTCACGGATTTCAAAGTGAAATACCACGAATCTAAACTGGACGACATCGCCAGCGAGCTTCCGAACCCGCCGTCTTATGTGAAAGCAGATGCGAGTGCGGTCAAAGACGAAATCGCCAAACGTCTGGGGTTGTAGTTTTTGCAAAAGTCAAAAGCGTCGTCGTCTCAGGCTCAGAGACGATGCGCCGTCGCGCGACTGAGGGCCTCAGTCGCCTACGCAAACTTGGCTTTTTCGCTCAACCATTTCTCTTTTGAAATGCGATCCATGAACGGCTCCGATTCCACGTCTAAACCGTCCGCAACGCGGTTGATGTAATTGAAGTAGCCGATCACTTGAACGGCAACCGTGATTTGAGAATCGCTTAGCCCCAACTCTCTCAACCCGTCAACGTCATCGCCGTTCACGCTTCCCGGAGTTAAAGTCAGCTTCACCGCGTAGTCGCAGAGTGCGCGATCCGCCGCGTCCAACTCGCGATCGGTACACGTACGGTAATCCCAAATCAACTTCTCCGCGACGTCCAGCTTGCTTGACTCCTGACCGAAGTCTTCCGCATGCGACAATGTTCAGTAAAAGCAATCGTTGACGTTACTGACCACCGCCGCCAGCATCTCGCGACGCGTCGGCGAAAGCTCGTTCTTCGCTTTCATTAGTGAGCCGTAGAATCCCATCGAACCTTCGGCGCTCCGTGGATCCTGCGACATGATTTTGATGATGCCCGCAACGTAGCCGGCGCGTTTCATCGCTGCATCGTAGATCCGTTTGAGGCGCCCCGTGGCATTGTCGGGTTCAATTTGATTGATGAAGGGCACGGATCTCTCTCTAACTAATAACCAGTATCAGTTGAACCATACCGCGAATCCAAAGAAGTTGCCACGGAACACCCGTTGAAATTCGTTCCACGTTTCCGGCTTGCTGCATTCACCTTGCTTGATGAATGGCGTCGCACCGCTACCGTGAACCCACAACACCAGATCGAAGTTTTCCGGTTCGTGAAACACCTTGCGCAAGTCAATTCCCCGCTTCTTGTCAGTGCCACGCCAAAATGGAATCAGAAGTTCACCTTTGAGGATTTGCTCACCCTCATAAAGAAAATCCTCCCACGAATCTGTCATGCGACGGGTGATACGAACGTCGGAAAAAGGAGTCGACTGTTTCGGCGACGGAATCCACTCGCGATCGTCGTCCGTTTCCGCGTTGATCTGCTTCCACATCGAACGACTGTGCTTGATCGTATCAAGTAAATGCTGGTGAGCCACCTTGAGTCGCTCTGGCTCCTTCAGTGGGAACCGGATGTTGTGAACGCCAGCGATCAGGTCAACAATTTCAATATAGAAATCGTTCTTGGATTTTTCTTCCTCCATCAAAAAGTCATGCGGTGTTTGCCCTTTTTCGAAAAGCTGGTGAGCCACAACATTCCAAAACTCCGTTTCGTCATAGGCCAGGGCAATCTCGCACATCGACCGCAACAGGCAACAGTACCCACGCAACCAGTCAACGTCGGCTCGATCAAAATTGATTGCTAAATCCGCCAGAGCCTTTACCTGTTCAGGATTGGCTCTTCTTCGACCGTTCATGTACTGCATCAGCACTGGCCCAAGGGATTCTTTCTCGGAAATTTTTCCATCGCCATCAAAGTCGAGCTTAACTTGCATTACTCGAATCGGCAGCCTGACTTTGTCAGATTCGACTTTCGCTAAAGTAGCTTCCACTGCGTCGAGGTCATTGATGAAGGTCTGCATCATTTCCCGAACGTCCTGCAG
>CAZORS010000243.1:0-4441 GCA_964582025.1 uncultured Pirellulaceae bacterium
AGGGCGGTGTCGTAAAAACCTTCCGTTATGCGAACCTAGCCGTCCTGCTCTTCGCGCAGTTTCGCTCGGACGCCCATCAGGATTCGGCCCAACATGTTCTTCCCCTTGCCGTCTCCACCGTCACCCCAGTAGTCGTCGTTTGCCGTGTGCTCGATGATCTTCGCGTCCCCTGTTGCCAACAATAACTCGCGCAGTTCGTCATGTTGCGTGAACTTGGCCATCACTGCTTCGCGCATGACGTTCACCTTCGCCGACTCCCAATCTCGCCGCAATGTCCGCTTTCGGTCTCGTCCCGTGCGTGCCGCCAGCATCGGCGAATTCGCCTTGCGGATTTTCTCTTGATCCGATTTGTCCTTGAACTTCATGGCCTGAAAATAGTGTTCCGTCGTTGGCCACATCTTCTTGCCAATCTTGATCGGGAATCCCGCGAAATTGGAGGTTTCACCGTATTCATCGGCGGTGCTGTAGAATTTGATTGGTTCGGTCATCGCGGGTTCCCTACCGGATTGCTTGCGGGCGTATTGGGGTGGAGACACCCAACCCGCTCCATAGGTTCGCATAACATGTTTTTTACGCTAGCTAGCTAGAACTAGTACGCCAAGTAGATTGATTCTGATCAAATGACTGTGACGTGGACCAGTCTCTATTCGTCAGCGACGCTACTCATATCCCACACGCGAATCGTACCGTCACGGCTGCTGGTGGCGATGCGGTGAGCCGTTGGGTCGAGTGAGACGTTGTGAACGGCGGATTGGTGTCCGCGAAGAGTAGCGATGATTTGATTGGATTCGAGATCCCAAACGCGAGCGGCGCCTTCCTGCTCACCGGTTACCAAGTGGGTTCCGCCGCCACAGAAATCGACGCCCCATACGTCTCCTTCGCTCCCGCTGAGCGATTGGACTTGCTCACCCGTCTCGCTGTTCCAGATTCGAACATTCTTGTTCCAGCCAACTGATGACAACAGCGGTCCAGAGCCTGCGAAGCGAACGGAATAGATCGGGCCGTCATGACCGGCGAGAGTCTGTCGTTCGGTCAACGATTCTGCATCGAAGATTCGAACCACTTTATCGCTGCCAACTGTTGCGATCAATTTGCCGTCGGCGGAGTAGTCGACGCCAAAAATGGAGCCTGCGTGTTTGTGCGTAGCGACCGATTCGCCACTGTCGATATCGAAAACATGGATGACGCCTTCTCGATCACCGGCGACGATCCGATCACCGTTGGGTGAAAAAGCGACGCTCCTGACGGCGCTGGTCGCGTTCCATTCTTTGATCAACTCGAACGTTTCCGCATTCCAAAGCTTAATCGTGCTGTCGTCGCCGCTTGTGACAACAATCGGGCGAGTCGGATGATACTCAACCATCCATACGATGCCGCGATGTGCGTTGAAGCTCTTTTCCAACGATTGATCGGCAATATTCCAGATGCGGACGCTGCCATCTTCGATCGCCGCGGCAAGTGTTTCGCCGGTCGGAGAAAAATCAACTGACCAAACGGTTCCCGGATTTCCAGACAGGACAACCGACGGAAAACTATCCCCGGTTTCTGGTCGCAGCACAAAATAAGTCATCGTTGCGATCAAAATCGCAGCCGCTGCAGCCAGCCAAGCCGCCATCGCCCAGCGTCGTTCTGATCGTCGATACGTTCCGGAAAGTTTCTTGACTTCCGTTGCTGCAACGGCAGGAACTTGCAGCGGAGAGATTGGGCCATGTTGAGTCACGATCGAAGCCAAAGCCGTGGCGACGGCTGATGAGGATTCGGGACGGTCAGCTGGCTTCTTCGCCAGCAAAGACATGATCAAATCTGACAGTGGCTTGCCGATCAGAGCATTCACTTTGTGGGGCGACGTTGGCAATTCGTCCATAATTCGCTTCATGACACCGACGGCCGTCGGAGCCTCAAACGGAGAACTTCCCGTCGCCATCTCGTACATCACGGCTCCCAACGAAAACAAGTCACTACGTTCATCAGCAGTTTCGCCAAGCGTTTGTTCGGGCGACATGTACAGTGGCGTACCTGTCACCATTCCAGTTTGCGTCAACTTCACGTCGTCGGTCGCACGAGCGAGTCCAAAGTCCGTAAGCTTGACGCGATTCGTTTCCTTTTCGATCAAGATATTGGCTGGCTTGATATCGCGATGCACCATCCCACGAGCATGAGCAGCCGACAATCCAGCGGCGACTTGCATGCCGATGCGGGCAACATCATGAGGCTGAAACGGCTGGCGACTGCTCAATTGGCCTTCGAGCGTAACTCCGTCGATTAGCTGCATCACCAAGTACGCGATTCCATCGTCCGTTGCTTTTGCGACTTGGTGCATACCAACAACATGTTCGTGAGAAATCGCAGCAGCGGCTCGACCTTCGCGACAGAATCTCTGCCGAGCAATATCGTTTTCTTGATACTGAGGATTCAAGACTTTAATCGCGACGCTTCGTTGCAAATGCGTATCGAATGCCTCCAAGACAATCCCCATTCCGCCGCGTCCGATCATCCGAGCGATTTGAAAATGGTGCAGTTGTCCAACGTACGCAGGGTCGTCTGACGGGGAAAGAAAACTCAGAGCAGTCTGTTCCGATTTCTGAGAATCGGCTTCGACAAACTCAACTTTCTCATTGCTGGCGACATCTGGCGAACTCGTCTCAGCCAGCGATCGGGATCGTGCGTGTTGGCTTTCGGACTCGACGTCCGCGATGACTTTCCAATAAGCTGATTCTTGCGGCGGATTCAGATTGTCCAAGTCGCTCACCAGCTTCTCAACTGCGATCTCACCGCTGGCGATCGTTTGAAGAGATTCTTGGCATGTTGTGCAGACTTCCACATGATCCGTCATTCGAACGGATTCATTCTCCGACAATGATCCATCGATCAATTGGCTCAGTTCGCTCTTATTTGGGCATGGTGCGGTCGCAGTCATCTTAAACTTCCTCTTCCGCTATCAAGCGTTCGACTTCGGCTCTCAGTTTTGCAGTGACTCGACTGCGAGCCACGTAGACGGCACCGGCTTTCATATCCAGCTGCTTCCCAGCGTCCGCTGCTGACCGACCGTCGATCGCGGTCATTTGAAACGCAGCCCAAGTCTTCAGTTCGATCTGTGGTTTCATGTTTTCAACTGCGGTGGCCATCAATTGTTTTTGGTGTTCTTGTTCCCACTGATCGTCCAGTTCGCTTCGTTGGTCGGCGGCCTGATTGAGAAGTTCGAACTGAGCCGTATCGTTGGCGGTTGGACCAATCCGTTTTCGTTTCGCAAAAAACGTTGATAACTTGTTGCGAGTGATCGTGAACAGCCACGCACGAAAGCCACCTTTTTCTTTTTGGTATTCCAGCCGTCCGATCGCCATGCCGACGCTTCGCAGCACATCTTGAACAAGGTCGGAAGCGTCTGCGTCTTGCAATCCGCGACTTCGAACGAATCGATAAAGCATCGGACCATAGTCGCGAAGGAACTCGCTCCATGCATCTCCGTCTCCCTGATCGCGCAGCCGCAGCAGCAACGTGGCTCGCGTTAGTGGAGATTCGGGCATTCTGACCTCATGAAGAAAACTAAGACTTGATGCCAGACGATTGTACCAACCACAATCGCCCGGCAAAGCCTTTGTACTTACGCTGGCGTTTCTTGCATATCCGCTTCGACAACGTTCTCGGCAAAGCTCTGGTAGACACCACCGATTTCTTTGGCCATCGAGTCCGGCCAAGCGTGAAACTCACCTTTCTCAACAGCATCGAAAATTGCTTTGGCGACCAGCGACGGTGGTTCCGCAATCGCACTTAGGTCTTGATCGGCTTCGATCATGTCGGTTTTAATCGGCCCCGGATGGACGCTGACGATGTGTGTCCCTTGTTCCTTCAGCGATTCCCGCAAACCTTGAGTGATCGAATAGCTGGCCGCTTTGGAGGCAGAATAGGTTGCGAACTGGCCGAACGTTTTGACCGAAACGACGCTATTGAGCTGAGCGAACGCTCCGCCGCCGTTTGACTTGAGGACAGGAGCAAAAGCCTTGGCCATTCGCACCAAGCCATAGACGTTCACATCGAATTCGAATTGAAGCGATTCGAGCACATTATCGTCGACTGCACTCGTTGTCGTCAGCACGCCCGCATTGTTGACCACGATTTCAACGTCGGATGCGGTCTCGGCAGCAGCCTTAATAGAAACTTCATTTGTCATGTCGACGTGAACCGGTACGATTCGATCACCATATTCTTCGACCAATGGCTGAGCCGACTCAAGCGTGCGGACGGCTGCGTAAACTTTGGCAGCCCCACGCTGGAGCGCCTCTTCGACGATCGCTTTGCCAATCCCGCGATTCGCACCGGTTACCAATACGTTTTTATTTTCGATTGAAAGTGTCATCGTTTCATTCCTGAATGTTGGTTCGTCGTACAGCCAAAAGTGGCTTTCGAAAGGGAATACCACGCAAATCCGCCACCCTTACAGCTG
>CAZORS010000243.1:4541-6053 GCA_964582025.1 uncultured Pirellulaceae bacterium
TTCGCAGATTGGCTGTAAGAGGTCGAAAGTCGGCGAGTATCCCCATTCGTACGTGGTTGTGGCTTCCAGCCGCAATCGTTTCGCAAGTCCAACATTAAGTCCGTTTGGCACGCCCATCGCTAACTTTCGTGCCTTTTGGCTAAAGCCGGTACTACAAACAAACCGCATAGGTAAACCAATGAACGTTTTAATTGTCCACGCTCATCACGAACCAAAGAGCTTCTCCTCATCGCTTGCAAATCAAGCAGCTCTATCGCTTAGGTCCCAAGGTCACGACGTTGTCATGTCGGACCTTTACTCGATGGGCTTCAATCCAGTTTCCGATCGACGCAACTTCACAAGCGTCAAAGATGGTGACTACCTCAAGCAACAAGCCGAAGAAGCTCACGCAACAGAAAACGAAGGCTTCGCCGCTGACGTGGAAGCCGAGATCCAAAAACTCGAATCCGCCGATGCAGTCATTTTCAGTTTCCCGCTTTGGTGGTTTGGCATGCCGGGAATCATGAAGGGATGGGTTGATCGTGTCTTTGCCGCGGGACGAGTCTACGGCGGAGGCCAGCTTTACGAAAACGGTGTCGGCAAATCGAAAAAACGTGGCATGGTGTTGATGACGACCGGTGGCGGGCCAGACGTCTACAGCGGATGGGGATTGAACCCTTCGCTCGATTCTGTGCTTGATCCAATTCAACACGGTGTCTTTTGGTTTAACGGAATCCTTCCACTGGATCCGTTCGTCGCTTGGTCTCCGGCGAGGAATTCAGATGAGGGACGTGCGGCGGATCTGCAAGCTCTGGATACGAGGCTTAAAGGACTGTTTGAAGAAGCTCCTCGGCAGCTTCCGCCAATGTCTGACTTTCCAAACTGGGGCTTTGACGTCAAAGAACGCTTTATCGTTGCCGCGTCCATTAAGAAGCCAGTCGACGAACGGTTTACGAAACTTATCCCCGCTGAAAAAGCAATGATCGCGAATTGGAAGCGGGAGGGAAAGTTACTCGATTTCCAAGCCGCAGAATTTGGGACGCCTAATTGGAAAGCGTTCCTTACGATTCGGGCCGCAGATCAAGCTGAGACTGAATCATGGTTGGAGCAATTGCCGTTGGCTGAGTATCTCGAATTCGACATCACTCAAATCGCTAAACCGTCAACGAACGCGTGACACGAACGGAATCGCATCTCGCATTTTTATTGCTCGAAGCGATTGTTTGCGAGGCGGCCCATCATTCCGGCATGAATGATGCACCATAACCGTTTAGCTTTCCTTTTCCGCGTTAGGTTAGCTGAACTATCCGACATGCGAACTCGTGCGGACAACTTTCATTTTTACCGAAGCACTTACCGAGACAAGTCGATCAACATGAACAGAATCACTCGAAGTCTTCCGTTAATCCTCGTCGCAATTGCGATCGCCGGTTGCTCCAAAGATCAATCCGCGTCCGGTCCTCCGTCACAGCCACCCGCTTCGGTCACCGTCGCAACGCCGCTGGTGATGCCGATCGTTGAATGGGACGAGTA
>CAZORS010000243.1:6153-7462 GCA_964582025.1 uncultured Pirellulaceae bacterium
AACGCGAAGATCGAATCGGCGAAAGCTGGCATCGCGACATCGCAGGCTTCCATCGAATCAGCAAAAGCAAATATCGAAGCCGCTGAACTGAACGTCGAGTACACACAGATTCGAGCCCCAATCAGCGGACGCATCAGTCGACGTTTGGTCACAGAAGGAAACCTAATCAGCGGCGGATCGGCGATTTCAACATTGCTGACGACGATTGTTTCCACAAACCCGATTCATTGCTACTTCGACGCCGACGAACAAGCCTTCCTGAAATACGCGCGGCTTTCACGAGAAGGAAAACGCGAAAGCTCACGCGATGTTAAGAACCCGGTTTACATGCGACTGATCGATGAAAAGGGCTTTCCACACGTTGGCCACATGGACTTCGTCGACAACCAAATCGACCCCAACACTGGAACGATGCGTGGCCGAGCCATCTTTCCCAACGACGACAACACGCTGACACCGGGATTGTTCGCAGAAGTTCGCTTGCCCGGCAGCGGTCGTTACGAGGCTGTCCTGATTCCCGACGCCGCGATCGGCAGCGATCAATCGGAGAAGTTCGTCTACACCGTTGATGGCGATAACAAGATCGGTCGCAAGACGATTGAACTTGGTCCGATCGTCAAAGGACTTCGCGTCGTTCGTAACGGTCTCGACGGATCCGAATCGATTGTGACTCGCGGTTTACAACGGATCTTTCCCGGAGCATCTGTCGAACCGAAAACAGAAGACATCAAAGCCGATGAAAACGGCGAACTGCCAGACGAATACCAGCCCGTTCAGCCGGAGAATTGGCTTTCTCGGCGACCGGCAGTTGCTCCCAATGGAGTGCCTGCAAACATCAACGGATCAGCTCCAACGGCACCAAATCAGGGAGGTAACTAATCATGAAGTTTCCTCACTTCTTTATCGACCGCCCGATTTTTGCGGTCGTGCTTTCGATCGTGATCACGTTAGTTGGCGGACTGGCATATTACCAACTGCCTGTCGCCCAATACCCGGAAGTCGCATTGCCAACCGTCGTCGTGCGAGCCAGCTATCCCGGTGCGACGGCCGAAACGATTTCAAAAACCGTCGCCACGCCGCTGGAACAAGAACTCAACGGCGTCGACAACATGGTCTACATGGAATCGCAAGCCACGGCTGACGGTTCAATGACGATCACGGTTTCTTTCAAGTTAGGAACGGACATCGACGAAGCTCAGGTTCTGGTTCAAAACCGCGTTTCGATTGCCGAGCCTAAACTTCCTGCCGAAGTTCGCCAAATCGGCGTCACGACTCGCAAGAGTTCGCCGGACTTGATGATGGTGATTCA
>CAZORS010000244.1:0-7453 GCA_964582025.1 uncultured Pirellulaceae bacterium
GAAGAGTTGCTCAGCGGAGTCGGCTTCGATAAAGTCCCTGAGAAACTTGGCCTGAATGTTTCGAACATGAGCCCAACGCAAACGCCTTCGAAAATCGGCGGCAAAGTAGTTCTCGGCGGAATCATTTTGATGGCTTTGACTCAAGCACTTCCAATGATGGAGCTTGGTCCATTGGCCGCTCATGTTGATACGTTCTCTGCATTCGCTGTTCGACTGTTCGTTGCGTTGGTAATGCTGGGACTGGGTATGTTCCTCTCCACGCTTGCTGCGAATCAGATCAAAGCTTCAGGCATGGAAAACGCAAGCATGTTGGCAGCCGTTGCCAAAGGAGCGATTCTCGTCTTCGCTGGCGGCTTCGCGTTGCAGCACATCGGCGTTTCACCAACCATCATTAACACTGCGTTCATGGCATTGTTGGGTGGATTGGGCGTTGCGATTGCGATCGCCTTCGGTTGGGGAGGACGCGACGCTGCGAAACGATTCCTAGATCGACACGTCAAGTAATTGGCCGATTTAGACTCACTTACTGTTAAACTAAAAGCGGTTGCATTTACGCAGCCGCTTTTTTTATTTGCCAACGAAGAGTTCCATGAGCGAAAAAATCCAGTGGTTTCCGGGCCACATGAACAAGGCCCGCAATCAGTTTCGTGACGGCCTTCCCAAAGTCCACATGGTGATCGAAGTCCTCGACGCGCGGATTCCATACAGTAGCCAAAATCCGATGCTGGAAGAGATTCGCGGTGACAAACCAGTTCTGAAAGTTTTGACCAAGTCCGATCTAGCGGATCCAGAACGCACCAAGGTTTGGCAGAAGTGGTTCGAGTCTCAGGATGGCGTGCGTGCGAAAGCGATCACTACGGAGAACATTCCGCAGATCATTGGCATCAAGTCGATTTGCCTGAAGTTGATTCCCAATCAGGAGTTCGTCAAAGCGATGGTGGTTGGCATTCCGAACGTCGGTAAGTCCACGTTGATCAACAAGCTTGCCGGACGATCGATTGCGAAAACTGGCAACGAGCCTGCGGTCACCAAGAGCCAACAACGAATCAACATTGGCGAAGGCATTTCGCTGTTCGACACGCCAGGCATGCTCTGGCCCAACGTTGAGAACCGAGACACTGGCTATCGACTCGCTTCAGTAGGCTCGGTCAAGGATACTGCGATCGACTACGAGGAAGTTGCTGTCTACGCCGGAAAATTTTTGCTCGCACACTACCCAAGCGGATTGGTCGAACGATACGGACTCGATTCAAGACCGCGCGACATCGTTGAGCTGTTTGACGCGATCGGACACAAACGTGGTTGCTTGGGTAAGAACGCCGTTGTGAACTACGAACGCGTGTCTCGAATTCTGATCACCGAATTCCGCAGCGGGAAGCTTGGCGAAATCACGATGGAGACGCCAGAAATGGTGCAACGAGAATTGATTGAGCTGGAAAAAACAAAGGCGGCGAAATCGGAAAAGAAGCAGGCTCGTGACAAGAAACGAAAAGACGCTTTCAAGGCTCGCAATAAACGGCAGCGAAAATGATAGTTGTCAACTGCTTAGCCCGCTAGTTTAGCGTTGACTCCACTTACCGTCGACAAATCGCGTTTCATTGGGATTGAACTCTGTCACGTTTTCGATCGTCGGAAATGAGATTGAACTCTTCTCCGTTCGATTCGCTAACAAATGCCACGAAACTTTGGCGGCATCTTCACTCGATCGCGCCGCGTCGTTCGTGCGTAACTGATACTCCAACGCAACCAGTTGGCGAAGCTGTTGATCTCCGATCCGATTCGACTTCGAAATTTGAACCAGCTCTTCCCACGAACAGACGTCGGCAAACGAATCGACCGTTTGTTTCAGTTTCGCATCACGAATCGGCGAACTTACATCTTTCCCGTTTCGAATCGCTTGTACCACTTCGATTGCTGCCATCCGATCGCTTGAGCTTAGCAGACTGACGGTCGACGCTTCTGCTTGTATTGATTGCCGAACTCCCGTTTCCAAATACCGTAACTGGGTTAGCCGTTTCAGTTCATCAGCATTCCTCGCCAGCGAAATCAAGTCAGCCAGTGCAGCATCACGTTGGTTCACATCCGATGAGTTTCCAATCACGATCACCAGCAAACGCATAGCTAGATTGCGGGCGACTGGATCCTGCTTCTGAGAGATTAGCTCCTCCGAGTACTCGATCCATGATTGCCAGTCCTCCGGCAGCAGCGAGGCCAAACGCAGCGAATCGAAGTTCGTCACAATGGATTCGACAGACTTGTGATCAAACGAAACTAACTCGTACGTCGTTCCGTCCGTCGTTCGGCGAAAACTTATCGCGCTCGCATCGCTGGATTCGACGATGCCGTAAAAGGGCTTTTCTTCGCCAACTAGCCAAACTACATCAGCATTGGAAACGTCTTGAAATGACACAATGAAAAACGCGAAAAGCAAAATGATGAATTCAGTTTTCATTCATGATCCCCTTCAACTGATTTTCACGCTCGCGATTCCACTTCATCAACAGACTTAGTTCGCTATCGAACAAACGAGCCCCCATCGAATCCTGCTCGCTCAATTTCTTCTGACCGCTCAATAGCTGATTGCAGAGCAAAATTTGCTGCATCTCGTTTTCCGTCGACTCTTCGATTAGGCCAATCGCACGTTTCGTTGCAGGAGCGTTATCACTGAACGCAATGGCACATCGTTTCGAAAGATTCAATGCCGATCGATCGTCGACCAATCCGTTTCCGCCCAGCAGAATGCTTCGACGATAGTAGGATGACGAAAGATATTTTTCGAGTCGAACCCAATCGCTATCTGAAGAGCTTGGATCAACGACCGAATCCTGCATCAGTGACTTGTGAGCAAACGCCACCAGTTCGTCTGCCAGTCTGCTGCGCCAATCACCGTTGCTGATCTCCAAACGCTCGCCGGTAAGCACAGTGAACATGGTCATGACTTGGTCAATCGGTGCGTTGGAATCAGGCAATCGATCTGACAACGCCATCACAAGCCGCGGCCACCTGGAAAGGTCTGGCAAAACGCGTTGCATTCGCAGCCACTCTTCAGATTCAATTGGCGAAAGCAAATAGTTGGCCAGTGCCGTCGCAAATGGTTGTGGAATCGAATCGAATCGAGCTGCAATTTTTGGAAGTCGTTCGATTGCAGAAAGTCGCTTCGCCTGGTTGGAGTCCGAAAGATCAGAAAAGGTGCGAAGCGTTCGGTCGCGAGCCGTCGTATCGAAACCAGCAGATGAAACTCTTGGAGCATCATTGCTCTGCGGTTCTTCCAGGAAGACAAAATCTCTCAACCGTTGATCGAATCTTTCGAGCTGCACGTCAACGTCGCTCCACGCCGATTCGTCGCCCGCTCTGCCGTCGTTCGTAATCGCGATCGCTTCGAGACAGAGGTTTGCCGCAGAAACAGCTTGGTACACAAGATCGGGATTTGCCTTAAAGTTGGCACGCGATGAAAAGTAGGGCCGCAACTGTTCGATCGCGGCATCAATTTTCTGATGCCGCAAAAGGGCAGGGCGGAGTTGCCTGTTTCGCCAACCGGACCGCTCCGACCGAATCAGTGATTCGTAGTCTCGCATCGTCAGGACAGCTTTCTGAACGCCGGCAAACAATAGTGGAGCAGAAAATTCTCGAAATCCCTTCGTACCATCGAACTCATCGAGCCAAACGTCAAGCCATTCGATTCGTTGAACTTCATCGGCAGTGCTGATCGCATCGCGAATTGCGTTTTTCATATTCCGCCACTGACCAGCGTCAGCCGTGATGATCGTGCGGACACTTCGACTTACATATTGCGAGTGTGGCTTGGCTGGTAACTTCGATTGCGTCAAACTTGATAACGGTTCAACCAGAAACGAACACCGCCCCGGAGACGTCCACGCATTTTGAATCAGTTGATTCCATTGTCGAATTGCAATCGCTGAGTCAATTAAACTCAATCCCAGTCCAACGCTGTCGTTCCACTTGACTCCAGTTCGATTCTTTAGCACCTGAGCCAACGCATCTGCTCGTTGTTCGTTTTGATTTCCACTCACCTTCGCATTGGAAAGATTCAACGCGATCTCTGCGGCACGATAAGGCACACCAAGCTCACCTTTCCGGTTCGTCCTTGGCTCCGAACTTAGGGCATTGTCAATTTCCTGCACAAAGCGGTTGGCGACCGCTGGGTCGGACTCGCCAAAGTAGACATGTTTAATCGCTTCGAGCTGCCCCTCTAAACCTTCTCTGGGATTCAGTATTTGTTTCGCGACATCTGCGATTGCGTTGGCTCGTGTTTCAGGATTCTCCGACCTCAACAAATCATCGAACTTCGGAAACAGCACATCCTTCGCCCTCAATGCAGTCTCGGAAGAATCGAATGACTCGTCATCTGGCATCGGCTCGACTGGAATGGGATCTTTCTTGACGGTAGGATTTTCGAAAATCATTTCTCGGTTGGAAATCAGCCACCACGATGCGGCCCCAATGAGCGCGAAACAGCCCAACATCGCCAACCCAAGCAATATTGGGCGGCGTCGTTCAGCTTTGGCGATACGATGATTTTCAGCAAACTTTTCATTGATCAGCTGTTCGACTTCTTCCTTTGAGCAACCCCAGTGTCGACCGATGCGAAAAACTCGTTTCTCAGTTCGTTCATCCAAGGAAACTTTTTCGCCAACGTGATCAACGATCATCTGACGACCAAACTCTTTTGCATCAGATCGTGACAGTCGCCCAAATCCGCTGGCTTCTGTTTGAAACGCAATCAGCTTCTCCGCCCGATGAGACGGGATCTCGAATTTCTCTTTCGCGTGAGCGATTGCTTTCTCTTCGATCGAAATCGAGAGCACGGTGCCCTTCGGCTTTTGACGGAACTCCTTGATCAGAAAATCGAGGAACCCCTGTTCGTAAGCGGTCAAATCACCGATCGGCGAATTCGAATCCTGCAGCTTCTTAAGTCCGATTTCAAACAACTCTTCAGGCAAGTGGAGCTGCATTGCGAGCGCGTCCAGCTTTGCTTTGGCAGCATTGTTGAGCCCTTTTTCCGCTGCGATGATCGCGCTTGCTTGGCGTAAGAAAGCCTCAAGCCGCGAATCCTTCGTCGACGATTCGTCGTTCAAATTTTGATCATCATCGGACATCACTGATCCTCGCCGCGACTGAGATCATCGAGCAAGGACTCATACGCTTGACGCCACGGTTCGGGAATCTCTCCGCCGAGCTGCATCGTCTGCTTTAGTATCTGAATCGCCGATTGTCTGTCTGACGAAGCGAGAATTTTTGCGAGCTCGAATTTGGATTCAAACCACAGCTCACTGCCTGCGTCACTTCCGGAAGCCAGTCGCTGCCAGATCTCTTTCGCGGATCGCGAATCAGATTTCGCGACCGCCAAATTCCGCAAATACTTGGCGTTGCCCGGAAAGATATCAACAAGCGTTTGAAAAGTACGTTCGCTTTCTAGCGACTGATCAGCCAACTGTTGAAGTTCGCCCAGCCTCGCGAATGCAACCCGCGCGTTGGCAGATGACTTCAGCTTCTCTTCGTCCTGACCCAGCAAACTGGACAGCCGCCGATAGATGTCGATCGCCAAAGCCAGTTCATTTGGATCCGTTTTGGTTTCTGACAGCTTCGCGTCTCGATGTTGAGCAAGCTGGATCAACGCCGGTAACTCGAAACGAGTTCCTTTGCCGACTTCGACCAATTCCTCCGCAATGCCAGACGCTACCGTTCCATCAGCGGTTTGCGGCCCAAGCCACATTTGATAGTACAACAGTTCTGCCCGAACCATCTTGTCATCCTCGATTTGACTCAGCAGAGAAGTCGAACGTTGGATCAAAGCATCAATTTGCGCTAAGTCCGGTGTAGCCAATCTGGACAGCGCGTCGATCAAAAGAAAACTTGCTCGAACCTTTTGGCCGGCCGTCGACGAACTGCTCGAATCGACTTCGCCGCACGCGTTCTTCAAACCGTTCAGAGACGTTTCGCTGCCAGTCTGGTTTTGCCAAATTCGATAACGCTGTGCAGCGGTCTCCAAAAGTGCACTCGCGTGATTCTCATCGTTGGGAGAGATTCTTTTCAATCGCTCAATCGCATCCTCGGGACGCATCGATCGCAATTCAATTTTCAGTTTCTCAAAACTTGCCGACGCGACATGCGGCGAGTCCGGCCAAGAACGGATGAAGCGTTCAAGTGCATTCCACGCGTCGTTGGCACCGCCCGGATTGCGATTGCCGAGCCGAATGTTTGTCTTTGCCGCCAACCATGCTGACTCACTGGCAAGTTGCGGATCTTCTGTGGCCAATATTTTGGCGACTTCGCTGAACATGCCAACTGCCGCCTCGGTGTCATTGGCTTTCAGTTTCAACCAAGCCAACAAATAGCGACAGCGCGCGATGTCGCTTGGATCGACCGCGGGCTGTTGGGTTGCGCCAACGGCGATCGCTTTCTCGAGAAACTGTTTTGCGTTCTCAGTCGAAGTCGCCTTTCCGTTTTCAGCTTTCCAAAACTGAACGTAGCCAGCGATCCAATTCGACTCAAACGAATCAGCTTTCTCGCCCGCGGGATCTTTTTCGAACTCAACCACCAACCGATCGCCTGCCATCTCTCGCGTCAATCCAAGCAACGCGATCTGTTTTAGCTCCGCTGAATTCGGAGCCGCCCGGGACGCATCGACAACCGTCGCCCAGAGTCGAACTTTTCCCGATTTTGACATCGCAGAGATGGCTTTTCGATTCCTGACAACGTTCGCGGCCTCCTTAAATTGCCCGCAGTAGCAATGACCCAGAAAACGAAAACGGATCACCGACTCGCGACTTTCCTGCGACACGGCGTTGGACTCGATCAGGGAATAAAGAGAGTTCGCTTGTGATTCTTGACCGCGCGCTAATGCAATCGCCGCCAAACCTGAAATGGCTCGCACATGCCACGCAGAAGAAAAATCAAACCAACGAGAATCGTAGTCGCTCAAGACCGTCTGTTGATCTAGCTGCAGAAACTCTCGAAATCGAGACTCCGATTGTTCCAGCAATTCTGCCCGCTGATTTTCTCGCAACATCGCCAGAAAGTAACTGCTCCATCCCGTGAGGAACTGACAATGCATTGCCTCCGCTTCGACTTCCTTTCGTTCGGCGTCCAACGGGCGACGATCGCGATTCAACTGCCCGGCGGCAAAAAGTTCTTCCGACCGTCGCATTAATGCTGAAAGCGCATTCGAGAGATCTCCAAACAGCGTTTCCAGTGAAGACTCCAATTCTTCTTTGGCTTCAAACTTTGAGCCCGTGCGAATCCAATCCAGAAAACTCTGCTCGCTATCGAGATACCTCGCGTGCAACATCGCGACGCGGAGTCTCCCCGTTTCGAATCGCGGATAGAGCGAAATCAGTTCACGAGTTCGTTTTAGAAGTTGTTGGGAATCTTTATCGAGCGCAAGCAATTTTTGTCCGTAGAGCGTTGCCAATCGTTTCGCCAATTCTTCTCT
>CAZORS010000245.1:0-7424 GCA_964582025.1 uncultured Pirellulaceae bacterium
TATCGTAACTTGTTGACCAAAGCATGAGCCGTCTCGACCAACAAGGTTCGCTATTCTATGGGAACCTCAAACCCTGTCAAACCATGGTTTGAGCAAAATTCGAGGATGTTTTAACGGACAAAGACTCTGACAAGCAGCCATTTGTCCTCCGAAAGCTATCACTCCATCATCGTGGAATCAGGGTGAAATCTGAAATCTGGTTTGTGTTTTTATTGCATTTTCTAATTTCCGAAAAATCGCGGGTGACAATCGCCAAATTCGCTAATCCGCATAGCCTTCCCAAAACGGTTGATTCACGAGTACGCGACTGTCAAATCAAGAAAATGGCGGTGGTATTAGAGATGAGTTTTCCGATATAAACGGTGGGAATAACTACGGGCGCAGGCGCCCACTTCAACGCTAAACAGGTTTAACCATGATGCCGTTCGACCAAAGTCGTCAATTCCACCCCCTTTCGAAAAAACTGAGTTCGCTCGCACTTCTCCTTGCGACCCTTTTGGGTTTATCGGCGCAGGACGCGTTTGGACAAGCTGAAAAGAAGTTTACCGAATCAGAGATCTCCACAGCCTTGACTTACAAAGCCAAGCAAAAGGAAGTGGATTACGACTTCAAAGTTGATGGCCGCCCGCCCGCTGATATGGTTAAAAAGGCTCAGATGCAAAGCAGCACCAAGCTGTTTGGTAAAACCGGCTACGTTTTGGCCGATGCCACGAACCGGGTCGTGCGAGTGCTGTTGGACACGAACAAGGATCGAAAGCTCGATTTTTTCTCCTATTATAAAGACGGCATCGAAGTCTATCGCGAAACAGACACCGACTACGATTCAGAGCCAAACGAATATCGCTGGATGGGTTCTGCGGGAACTCGTTGGGGCATCGACAAAAATCAAGACGGTGAAATCGATCAGTGGAAAGTTATCTCAGCAGAAGAGGTTGCTTACGAGGTCTTTATGGCGATCAAGACGCGTGATGATTCTCGATACCAACGGTTGCTTCTGACCAACGATGAATTTCGTTCGCTTGGTTTGTCGGGTGCGATCGCGAAAGACGCAGTTGCTCGATTGGAAAGAGCTCGCAAAGAATTCCCAAACATGGTGCGTTCTCAGAAGGCGATCGATGGCAAGGCACAATGGATCAATTCGGGCAACGGACAACCAAGTCTTGTGCCAGCGGGCAAGGGACTGGCGAAAGACATCGTCTGTCATGACCATGCATCGAGCGTTTTCCAATCGGCTGCTGGAACGGACACGCTGGCTCTTGGGACGCTTGTCCGCGTTGGCGAAGCGTGGCGTCTGATGGAGTTGCCGCAGGTTGTTCCAAGGGGCAAACCAATCGAAAACGGGGGGTTGATGTTCCCTGTTGTTCAAATCGTGCCAGAATTTGATCCAAACGTCGTCGATCCGGTTGATGAAGAGTTGGCCGGGCTCTATGAAAACTTGACGAAATTGGAATCAGCGATTGGTCAAGAAGGCGAACCGAGTGTTGCGATGGCCAAACTGCAAAAAGATCGCGCCATGCTCCAATGGAAGATCTACCAGAAAATTCCCGCAAAGGAGAAAGTCAACTGGTTGGAGAACATCGGCGATACAGTCTCAAACGCCTATCAGGAAGACTACTATCCTGAAGGTTTGAAGTTCCTTCAGTCTGTGATCAAAACGCTTCGAGACAACAAGAAACCTGAAGGCCTTGATTACATTCGCTGGCGAATGATTCATGCTGATTACTATAAGAAGCTTGAAGATGGCGATAAGCGGCAGGACGAAGACGCCAGCAAAGATCATTTCAAGCAGCTAGAAAAGTTTGCCGCTGAATTCCCGAACAGCAAGTTTGCTCCTGAGGCCTTGTTTGCGATTGGGCAAAACTATGAAGTCAGCCGCAGTGCTGACATGGAAAAGGCGTCTCGTTGGTACCAAGCTTGTAAGCAACGGTACGGCGATACTGAATTTGGCAAGCGAGCTGGTGGAGCGGTCGCGCGAATTGGCGGACGTGGCAAACCGGTACCGTTCAAGGGAACGACTGTCGACGGAAAAACTTTCGACATTTCAAACAAGACGTTACGGAACCGAGTCGTCGTGGTTTACTTCTGGGAGATGTGGTGTGCCGATCAAAAGGCCAACGCGAAAGGCGACACGGCCTTTGATGTTTTCCAAGACTTAAAAAGTAAGTTCAAGGATGAAGTTGTCATCGTGAGTGCCAACATTGAAGGTCAGGCAGCGGCTTATCAAAAGTTCGACGGTGACCTTAAAGGCGTCTTCGAAATGCACTCGCCTGGAGGCATGGAAAACAGTCCTCTGGCGGCTCAACTTGGAATTGTCAGTGAACCAACGATGATCGTCTGGGACAAGAAGGGTAACATGCACGACAGCGAGTCGGGAGTTGGCGATCTCGAACGTATCATCCAAAAACTGTTGAAGTAGTTTCTGCTTCAACTGATCTAACAAAGCCCGCGTGAGAAATCATGTGGGCTTTTTTTGTAGCGGAAGTCGTCAAGACTTCTGGCCAGCCGCGATCGCGGATTAGTCAAGGCACTGTTTCACCAGGACCTCCGGAACTCTTGACGAATTCCGCTACGTGCGTCACTACGGTTTGGCGCGCGAAAAAACCGCGACTCAGCACAGGGCCAAACCGCGGTTTTCGTTACCAGTGGTTAGGGGCGGGCTCGAACCGCCGACACCGGCCTTTTCAGGGCCGTGCTCTACCAACTGAGCTACCTAACCATTCCCGAAACGTCTCAAGGACGCTTTGCGAAGGGGAGAATACTAATCCATTTAGGGCAGGATTGTCAATCGATCTTTGGGTTCGGGGAAAACTTTGCCGTGAGAGGGAGAAAGAGCACCGATTGCAACGATTGCATGAATATTCGTTTGACTTTGTAACCTGAGAGCGAGGCAAATTGCGTTGTGACCGCGCGAGGTTTGGGCGAGCCATTGAGCGGTAGCCTAATGGCGTTTAAGGGCAGTGTAATAATAAACCGGCTTATTGAGTTTAGTTTGACGTAGTTTCGTTTAACGATTAGCCGACAGGCGTCGGCGTTTGACACGAAAAGACGAAGCCGCCTTCCGGCTTGTCGTTAAACGATCCTCGCGAATTCGGTCGACGTCTGATTCCAGTGGATCGCTGAAAATTCGAATTCGCGAGGAGGCTGGAGCAAGGTTTCAAGGGAGTCACAAAACTCGCTCAGTCGGAGAATGATGATCCGCTAGGTCTGCGGTCAAACGGCTTGAGGCAGCTTCGTCTAAAAAGCTCAGGGTAGGCTAAGAGTGTTCATCAGTCTTTGCTTGGCCCTTGCCTTTGTGTGTCTCTCTGGGGGCAAGGATTCCCCTTGTCGGTGACGTACGTTGAACAGGCCTTTCACGCCGCCTAGCCACTTGTTGAAAATGGTGTTTCTGATATCGTCTGTGGCTTGTAATTCGGGAGTCGGCGACGTTAAACGACGGGCAGATTCTCAACCAAAACGTAACACCACCAACCAAAAACGCAGGAGACAGACGTGGCGATAAAGGTAGCAATCAATGGCTTTGGCCGAATCGGCCGTTTGACGTTTCGCAACTTGATGCAGCGAACAGACGAATTTGAAGTCGTCGCAGTCAACGACCTTACAAAAAACGAGATGCTTGCCACGCTCTTGAAGTACGACAGCGTTCATGGCCGTTACCCAGGCGAAGTTTCTTACGATGACGAGAACCTTATCGTTAACGGACAGAAAATCCGCGTCTACGAAGAACGTGATCCAGCGAAGCTTCCTTGGGGCGAGCACAAAATCGATGTCGTTGTCGAGAGCACCGGCGTTTTCCGCGGCCGAGCCAAAGATGGCAAAGCTGGTTACGATTCGCACATCACTGCTGGTGCTCGTAAGGTCGTCATTAGTGCTCCTGCCAAAGACGATCCAGATTTGACTTGCGTGATCGGCGTTAACGACGATCAGCTCACTGACGAGATGACTTGTATCTCTAACGCCAGCTGCACAACGAACTGCTTGGCTCCTGTGGCCAAAGTCCTTCACGATACTTTTGGTATCAAGTCAGGCTTGATGACAACGGTCCACGCCTACACAAATGACCAGAGCATTTTGGATGCTCCGCACAGCGATCCTTACCGTGCTCGCGCTGCGGCTCAGAACATTATCCCGACCACAACAGGTGCCGCGGAAGCAGTTGGAAAAGTAATTCCAGCGCTCAACGGAAAACTGACTGGTATGGCGATGCGAGTTCCAGTACCAACGGGTAGCGTGGTTGACTTGACGGCAACCCTTGAGAAAAACGCGACTGTAGAGGAAGTCAATGCAGCCATCAAAGCTGCTGCAGAAGGTCCAATGAAGGGCGTCTTGTTCTACGCAGAGGATCCTTTGGTGTCGTCTGATATCATCAACGACGACCACAGCTCAGTCTTCGCGGCGGACTTCACGAAAGTGCTCGACGGCATGGTGAAAGTCGTCAGCTGGTACGACAACGAGTCTGGTTACAGTGCTCGTACTGCTGACTTGATCGCCAAGATTGGCTAGAGCTGCTTAGGTGAGTCTGTCCTTGACTCGCACGACAACAATTCAAGCTCCGATGGGTCTTCCATCGGAGCTTTTTTCATGAATGAGTCGCTACTCGCCTATCTTGACTCAAAACAGTCGGTGATTCCCGATCAGAGCCGACATATTGCCATTGAAAATGCTGGCTTTGGGCGATAAATTGCCGCATTGGTATCGGCCGGATTTGTCCGGTGGCAATCGGGTTTCGTTCCCGCTCCTAAATTACTTTCAGACCAACAGGTTTTTCGATGAGTCCTCTTCGCTGGTTTCGACGACACGCAACGTGGATGTTGATCATTTTCGGTGTTGTGTTGATGGCGATATTTGGCCTTGGCCCCGTCTTCGATCAGATGGCAAATGGCTTTCAAAGCGCCGCCACGGCAGTTGAGGATCCGGTTATCATTAAATATCGCGAAGGTGAGATCACTCGTACGAAGCTTGACGAGCTACAGCGAAATCACTTCGCGACTCGTCGCTTTCTCGTTTCACTCGTTCAGCAAGCTGCCAAGCAATGTGAGCAGAAGGAAGTTCAATTCTCTCCCATGGCGGACATGGTGCAGCCTCTCGGGCGGACCGATGACAACGATGCTGTCGATGAGCAAATGTTGGTTCGTAAATTGCTTGCCGAACGTGCTCAGGATGAAGGTGTCGTGATTAGCGACGGCATGATCGAAGACTATCTATCACTGCTGGCTGGTCAGGCGGAATTCACTCCGCGTGACTGGAAGCAAATCAACAAGCTTGTCAATCAGCGGACAGCGATGCCTTCGATTCGAAAGCATCTGAAGCTGGAATTGCTGGCGATGCAAATGCAGCGCTATACTTCGACCGGCGTACCCTTGAATCCGATTCCAACAGAAGCTGTCGAACTCTACGCTCGGGCTAACGATCGTATGGAATGCGAAGTCGTTCCGGTTTCTGTGGAAGAGTACGTTTCCAAAGTTTCCGGGCAGCCGGGGACAGCTGAAATGCAGGCTCTGTTCGAAGAAGGCAAGTACGAATACGAAGATGTTGGCATGCAGACACCGGGTTTCAAGGTGCCTCGGAAAGTCAACATTCAGTACTTCGTGGCCGAAATGGATACGTTTTTGCAAAACGAAAAGAGCAAGTTGACTGACGCTGAGGTCGAAGCCGAATACGAAAAGCTCGTCGAGGCAGAGGACCCGTTGGTCGTTGAAGTCGTTGCTCAACCTGAGACCGAAGGCTTTAAGTTAGATTTAGGCGACGATGAAACGCCTGCTGATGAACCTGCAAAAGAAGCGGCAACGCCTGCGGTTGATCTGCCAGCCGCTGAAGGTTCTTCTGCGACCGAACCTGCCGAAGCGAAAGATGCGGCTTCTGAAGTGCCAATGCCAGAGGTCCCCGAAACAGAAACTACTAAAACAGAGGCTCCCAAGGCAGAAGCTGAGGAAGTTCCAGCAACCGAAGGCGGAGGCAACGATCAATCACTAATCGTTCGTCAAACGAAAAGCCAGTTTGCTTCTTTTGCCCAAGATGCTCAAGAAGAAACAGAAACGCCAGCGGAAACACCAGCTGCCAAACAGGAGGAAGTCGGTGGCTTGGGTGACCTGCAGCTGTCTGATGAAAGTGCTGGTCCTCAATCTGGTGAAACAACAAAAAAGACACGCATCAAGCCGCTTAGCGAAGTGGCTGACAAGATTCGTGAGCGACTTGCCCGGAAGGTCGCTTTCGAAAAGAAAGACGAAGCTAAAAAGCGTGCCATGGTTTCGATGCAGACTTATCAAAATCAAGTTTTGCGTTGGGATACTCAGCGTGAAGCAGACAAAGCCAAAACGCCGAAACCGCCCGTTCCAGATTTCGAAGCGATCGCCAAAGAGAACGGGCTCGTATTCCGTGAGACCGGTTTGATCGATCCTTTTGAGTTACGTGATACCGAAATTGGAAAAGTCAATTTTCCAGTTCAAGTTCAATCGCCTGAAGGGCCGGTTCGGATGGATTTCCAATCCGTTAGTAATCGAATCTTCCTAGACTACGATCGAGTTGACGTCTTGATTCCGCAAGAAGTTAGCGACATTATGACGGCGAACGCTTACGTTTACTGGATGGCTGAGAAAGTTGATGTTCGCATCCCAGAATTCGATGAAGCGAAACCGAAAATTGAAAAGTACTGGAAGTACCAGCAGGCATTCGAGCTGGCGAAAAAGGCCGCCCAAGAAATGGCAACCGAAGCGAAGTCGACTGGAAAGAAGTTGACTGAACTCTATCCCGAAACTGCGGCTCCAACCGGTGAGTTTACTTGGTTCCGTCCCGGACGAACGGCAACGGCCGTCTACGGAATGCCTTTCGGAATCAAGCAGCCCGGTGAAGAGTTTATGCAAACGGCGTTCGGGCTCAAGGAAGGTGAAACGGGTGTCGCAGCCAACGAGACTCGTGACACGGTCTACGTCATTCAGCGAACGACGCCACCAGTATCGATGGCTGATCTTGGTTCGGAGTATCTCGACAGTCATTTCTTCCGTTTCAAACGGGTTCCAACGGATGTCATGGGCGCCGCCCAGCATTACGCTCAAGAGCTCGAGTTCGATTGGCGCGACGAATTTGTTGAGTCCATGAAGCTCAAACGAATGAAGTAGTCGCTGTCGAAGAGTCGATTCAAACGAAGCCCGAGTGCCGGCAGTGATTCCACTTCCGCAATCGGGCTTTTTTTTTAATCATCACCTCCCTTTGGGCATTGGTGTCTACACAAATAATTAACTGGCACCCCTCTCCCGAAAATTCGAACCCCAACACAATTTTTGCTGATCAAATGTTGTTCGAATTTTTGGGA
The DNA here is from genome assembly GCA_964582025.1 of uncultured Pirellulaceae bacterium. Classification (GTDB taxonomy): domain Bacteria; phylum Planctomycetota; class Planctomycetia; order Pirellulales; family Pirellulaceae; genus Mariniblastus. Next base: position 7,307 of record CAZORS010000245.1, read on the forward strand.
GAGGGGTTGGGGGTGAGGGAAATCCGGTAGGTCTCTGGGGTTTCTAATCTACACTTGCCGAGAAGCTGTACACTCGTTCAACTCGTGGATTAACGCAAAACTATTGCCCCTCACCCCC
>CAZORS010000246.1:0-7360 GCA_964582025.1 uncultured Pirellulaceae bacterium
ATTGCCCCGGACAGCAGTAGGAAAACGAATTCTTTCTGTCACAATGAGCGCATCAAAATATACGCTCTTTGAAAGAAGCCATGCTGCTCAAGTTATTCCGCTCTGCTCGTGTTCTGCTTTTTCTGTTTGCACTTGTTGCCGCAAGTTCATTTTCTTCGTCTGAAGCAAACGCTCAGTACGCAGCAACGCAAGCGCCGCCCGAGGATTACAAAACCGGTTTCGATTCGATTACCGAAGAACAGGCTACGGAGTTTCTTTCCGTGTTGGCCGGGCCGCAATTCGAAGGGCGTGGCACTGGCCAGGTTGGTTATACCAAAGCAGCTCATTGGGTTGCCGGTAAGTTGGCTGAGTTTGGACTTGAGCCGGCTGGCAACGGAGAAACTTATTTCCAGATGATGCCTCTGACGCGTCGCATCCCGGTGATGGACAAGTGCAAGATTTTGGGGCCGGATGGATTTGAACTTCCGGGAGAGAGCAACGTTGGTTTTGATCGCTACACCGATGCGGGTGAAGTTTCTGGTGAAGTTGTGCTATTGAAGATCAATGGCAAGTCGGCTGAGATTCCTGCTGATGTTGAGCTTCGGGACAAAATCGTCATCTATGTTGCTGACGAAGCAGCAGCTGCTCGAGCTCCGTTTTCGATTGCTCGCAAACGTCCGGCAGCATCGATGCGAGTCATTGAAGGCACGCCCAAGTCGATCGCTCAAAACATTTTTTCAGGTCGACGCCGGCGTTCGACCAGCGTGTCGGGCACGATCTCGGATGCGGCCGTCGCAAAAATATCGGCGGCTCTGGGCGTCGCGGAAAATTGGAGTGATGAAAGCGACGTTGCCGAAACCGATAAAGAAATCACGATCACCATTCCGTTGCGTGAAGAAGCGGCCGAAGCACCAAACGTGATCGCTTGGCTGGAAGGTTCGGATCCTGAACTGAAAGACGAATACGTTGTGATTGGAGCCCACCTCGATCATTTGGGTATCCGCAATGGAAAAGTCTATCCCGGTGCCGACGACAATGGATCGGGATCGACTGCCGTGCTAAGCATCGCCAGAGCGATGGCGCTGAATCCGATTCGGCCGAAACGCAGCGTCCTGTTTATGTGGTTCACCGCGGAAGAAGTCGGCTTGTTGGGCTCCAAGTACTACACCGACAATCCGATTCTGCCGTTGGAAAATATGACGTGCATGTTGAACATCGACATGGTTGGCCGAAACGAAGACACCGGTGAGGGCGACACCGACAGTGACAATGAAGGTCATATTCACTTGGTGGGTAGTAAACGAGGCGACATCGCGTTGCACGATTTGGTGCTTGCCGCCAACGAGCACGTTGGCTTCGAGTTCGAACTTGACATGGAGAGTGTTTGGAATCGAAGCGATCAAATTAACTTCTACAACCAAGGTGTTCCGGTTGCGTTTCTGTTTGGTGGGATGCATCCTGACTACCATCAGCCATCGGACCAGCCAGCCGACATCAACTTCCGGAAAATCACTTCGGCTGCCAAGCTGTATTATTTAGCGGTATATGCAGCAGCAAACCATGGCCGGTTCGAAGCGAACCCGGCGAAGGCGAAGTCAAAATAGTGCGGGCCCGCGACAATGCAATCACGGTCTCGGAGAGACCGAGCTACTGACAAAAAGTTACCGACATGAACTTACGCGACTTTCAAAACTTGATCCGCACGATGTACTTTGAGAAGGACGTAGCGCGAGGTGTGTCCGGAACGTACATCTGGTTGGCCGAAGAGCTTGGCGAGCTTGCGTCGGATTTGCGGAAAGTCGAACAACTGCGACAAGCTGACCCCAGCGATGCGGAGTCTCAAAAGAAACTGGCTGCGACGGAGTCGAACTTGAAAGCTGAGTTCGCAGACGTGATCGCGTGGCTGGCTACGATCGCCAATATCGTCGATGTTGATCTGACCGAGGCTTTGGCCCAGAAGTACGGCGATGGATGTCCGGGCTGCGGCAATCTGGTCTGTGACTGCCCTGATGCGGAAAAGCCGTAGTTTGGCTTTGTTGGCTTTTGTCTGTCGAACCAAATGAAACATAGTTCGTAGCAATAGAACCGTTCAAAATTCCGGCGATGGTCGAAAACTGCCGATTAAACTATCATATCGACCTTCACGAATTCGCCCTGCCAACGCCCACTTCCCAGCATTTCAATTCATGCACCAGTATTCGCAACTCTCCTTAGCGGTTCATCGTGTTGCGATCGTGAGCCTGATTTTGTTGGTGACCCTGGGCGGTCAATTGGCGGCACAATCTGAAAACAGTTCGTCGCCGATACAAGTTTCCGCCGGAGTTGCTGGCGTTGCGAAATTGGGACATTGGGTTCCCATTCAATTCGACGTTCCCCCGGAATTGGCAAACGTTGCGAACAAGTTCCGTGTGACGGTGCTCGATGGCGATGATACGCCGAACTCGATGGTCGGGCCGCTGGTTGAAACTGGAAATGGCAGCTTCCAAGGTTTGATGCAGTTCGGACGTACCTATGGCGACGCCACGTTTGAGCTTCTCGACTCGGACGGGAAGTCGGTCGTCGATGTCCGCACGACGATTCGCAAGAAGAACAATGAATTCATGGAGTTGATTCCATCGACGGGTCGACTGCTGGCTTGTATTGAACCGTCGACCGAGAAAGACGCCCCGTCATTTGCATCCCAATTCGGCATCGCGCTTCTTGGCGGCATGACGGATGACGATCGCATTGTATCGATGGGTTCGCCGACTGAGCTGCCGCAAAAAGCGATGGCTTACGAAAGTTGCGAGACTCTGATTCTGTTGGCAAATGATGATTCGTGGATAAGGAAAATTCCGACCAATTCCATTCGTGCGATCGAGGCTTGGGTTCGCAATGGAGGCCACCTCGTCATCGCAGTTGCACCCGATCAAGGATCACTTTTCCAAGACGATGGCATACTGCAATGGTTTGCGCCTGGAAAAGTCGCTGGTGAAGTCGCAGCTAGATCCAGCCGTCGGATCGAAGAATTCTGTAGTAGCAAAGAGCCGTATCTTGGTCCCGACGATTCGATGCGGCTACTAAAGATCAACGACGTTGAAGGCCGAACCGTTTTGCAAGAAGGTGGTACGCCACTGATTATCCGCAGTCCACGCGGATTGGGTGAAGTCACCTTTGTTACTTTCGATCCGACGGAAAAGCAGTTTCTGAATTGGAGCGCAAGCAAACGTTTTGCTCAAAGCTTAATGAAACTGCGGATTGGAGAAGAAGGCACGCAGGCATCCAGCGACACTCGTAAGCGTTCCGCCGTTCGACACTCAGGGTATGAAGACCTTGTTGGGCAGATGAAAGTTCCGCTGGAACGATTCACGAGTCTGCGTTTCATTCCGTTTGCCCTCATCGCGGCTTTGATCGCTCTCTACATTCTCTGCATTGGCGTTGGAGACTGGTTTCTGGTTGGTCGAGTTTTCAAGAAACATGAACTCACGTGGCTTACGTTTCCATTGATCGCTACGGCGTTTTGTGCGATCGCCTGGTATGCGGCTTCGGCAAGTCGTCCGTCCACGATTCAGATCAATCAGGTTGAGCTGATCGATATCGATTCCGAGAGCGGGCATGTGCGGACAACTGCTTGGGCCAATCTTTACAGTCCTGCTGGAGAAACGGTTGACTTGAAATTGGGCGTACGGGATACCGCCGGTGACCACGACTTGAAGCTGGAAACATCTCGTATCACTTGGCTTGGATTGCCGGGTGATGGCTTGGGAGGAATGCTCAACCGTGCCAATCCCGGGCTCTATCGAACGGGCTATCGACAACAGTTGTCTCCTGCGACTGACGATCCGACCAAGATGAGTCTCGATATGAAGGGTCTTGAGTTGCAGGTTTCTTCGACTCGTCCACTGTTCGCTCAATGGAATGGAAAGTTCGAAGGCCGTGCCGAAAGTCGGTTGAAAGACAGTCGTATCGAAAGTCGATTTCAACTGTCGAGTAGACTTGAAGGAACGTTTTCGAATCCGTTTGATTTTCCGCTTCGCGATTGCAAACTTTTTCACAACGATCTCGTTTACATGATCCGTGGAACGCTGGCTCCCGGAGACGTCGTTGACATTCGATCTGATACCACCGAAAAGACCGTTCGCAGTTTTTTGACTCGACGGACACGGCGAGCCGATGACAAAGATAAAAGTCAGAGCGTGGCGTGGGATTCGCGCGATGTGAACCTGAGCCGAATCATGCACATGATGATGTTCTATCACGGTTCTGGCGGGGAAAACTACACAGGTTTGACGAACGCCTATCATGACTTCGTCGAGATGACGCCCAATGTTTCGATGGACCGGGCGATTTTGGTTGGACAGCTCAAAGATCGCATTTCCGCGATTGAAATTGATGGCGACGGAGCAGATGAGTTCTACGATTCGTCGTTGACTCTGGTCCGAATCCTGTTGCCAGTCGAAGTAGAAATTAGCAAGCGAAAGCGATAGGCGGAATCATGATCAAAACGGAAAACCTGACCAAGAAGTATGGCGAACTCTACGCGATCAACGGCATCGAAATGAATCTTGAGCAGGGAGACTTGTTTGGCTTTATTGGGCCTAACGGTGCGGGCAAGACGACAACGATGCGAATCATTGCGACGTTGCTGGAGCCATCGTGGGGAGAAGCTTACGTCTGCAATCACTCGATCTACAATGAGCCACGAGAGATCCGTCGACTGGTCGGATATATGCCTGACTTTTTCGGCGTGTACGACGACATGAAAGTCATCGAATATCTCGAGTTTTTCGCCGCGGCGTATCGCATCAAAGGGCCCGCGCGACGAAAGAAGTGTAACGAAATGCTGGAGATCGTTGACCTCGATTTCAAACGCGATGCGTTCGCCAATACGCTCAGTCGCGGTCAAACGCAGCGGCTTGGGCTGGCCAGAGTTCTGCTACACGATCCGCAAGTGTTGCTGCTTGACGAGCCGCTTAGTGGTCTCGATCCGCGTGCCAGAATCGAGATGCGAAACTTGCTGCGGCGATTGGGGCAAACGGGAAAGACGATCATCGTCTCCAGCCACATTTTGCCCGAGCTTTACGATATCTGTAACAAGGTCGGCATCATCGACCGCGGCGTGATGAGTATCTCTGCGGAAGTTTCAGAGTTGATGAAGCAAGTTCGTGACAAGATTGTGTTGCATGTCGGTGTCGACGATCATCAGCGAGCGGCAAAAATTCTTGAAGGAAATGCGATCGTTGAAAGCGTTCGCGAGGGAGATGGGCACCTTGTCGTGACCCTCGTTGAGACCGCCGAAGATTACTCGGAGTTGCCAACGGCGCTTATTGGGGAAGGCTTCAAGCTGAACCTGTTTTGCGAGGAAGATATTGATCTTGAATCTGCGTTTATGGCACTGACCAAAGGTACCGGGGCGAACTTTTAGATCGTCGCTGTGTGCAGTTAAACCCAAGTTCTTTAGGAGACAGTCATGTCGAGACGATTCGTATCCATTGCAGTTCTCTTTACTTTCGGTCTCGTTTCGATCTCGATTTCTTCGGGCATGCGTGTGCAAGAAGTCGAGCAAACCGAAGCCGAGCAATCGAAAGTCAGCCTGTTTGACGGCACGTTTTCCGGTTGGGAAGGCGACACCGAAAACACGTGGCGCATCGAGGACGGAACGATCATCGCCGGATCGATGGAAAAGGCGGCTCCGAGAAATGAATTTCTGTGCACGACGACGAAATACTCTGATTTTGAATTGACGCTTGAATTCAAAACTACAGGGACGGAGAAAATCAACGCTGGCGTCCAGTTCCGTTCTGAACTGTTGAGGCACAAGCAACTCCCGGGTGAGCCGAAGCCCAAGCAAGAATACCACGAAATTATCGGCTACCAAGCTGACATCGGCGAAGGCTATCACGGTTGTCTTTACGACGAGAGCCGCCGCAGAAAAGTCCTTGCTCGCGGAGATGAAGCGACGGACAAAAGAGTCGTAGCTGCGATACCAGAAGATGGTTGGCAGACTTATCGAATTCGAGCAGTTGGCGATCGAGTTCAACTGTGGCTCAACGGTGTGCAAACGGTTGACTACCGTGAACCAGACGAATCGATCTGGCGCGAAGGAAACATCGCGTTGCAGATCCACGGGAATATGGTTGGAACGATCGCTTACCGAAATATTCACATCGAAGATCTATCGGGTGCGGATGTTACCGCTGCATCGATTGACGACATGGCTTGGATTGCTGGGCATTGGACCGGTGAAGCATTAGGTGGCCAGTTCGAAGAAACTTGGAATCCTCCGATGGGCGGTGAGATGATGGGCATGTTCAAGCTAACGAAAGACGGCAAGGTGGTCTTCTATGAGCTGCTTACCATTGTCCCTGAAGGAGATAGCTTCGTTTTGCGGCTAAAGCACTTTGGTGAAAAACTGGTTGGCTGGGAAGAGAAAGAAAAATCAATTGAGTTTCCGTTTGTCTCTGCGACAAACAAGAAAGTGAAATTCAAAGGTCTTACATTTTCTCGTGACTCCAAATTTGTAAACGGCAAGATACGGATTGATGTCGTTGTCGACCAAGATGGCAAACAGGAAACGTTGACTTTCAACTGTCAGCGATCTGGATCGCCTTGATCAGAATCGCCCTCAATTCCTCGTGAGTGAAGCAAAAGCCAAGTTTCGAATTGGCGTAGTCCATTGTTTAAATGAACTGCTTTGAAGAGTCACGATGGAACCTGCGACGAAGGTCAATTTGTTGATTACCGGTTAGAGCATTTGGCGTGCCAATGATCTGACTTTTTTGAATCAGTTAAAATTCGCATGTAGCTCATTTCAATACTGGTCAATTGAGCTTGGTTTGTAATTCTTACCATGTACGATTTACACTCAGAGCAATCGCATGCGTGAAAGAAGATGACTGCAACCTACCAGCAAAACGAATTGAAATTTCTCTATCCAGAGAACTGGACGCTGACCGACGATCCCACGGAGCCGCTGCCACGTGTGATTTCGCTGGAGTCACCCGGTGGCATCATGTGGTCGGTGCACTTGTATCCGCCCGAAGCCGACGTCGATGAAGCCCTTGATGAGGCGATCGATACGCTACGCGAAAGCTACGAAGATCTCGAGCTTTCAACCGAAGACGTGGATTTCGAGGCGTTTGAAGGCAAGGCTTTTGGGGCTCTCTTTTTCTGTTTGGACTTTTTGGTTCGCATCAAGCTGCAGATTTACAGCACACCGGAATATAAGTTGATGCTGTGGTACCAATGTGAAGATCGAGATTTCGACCAACAGCAAATGGTGTTTCAAGCCATTTCGACGACGCTGATGCAGTCATTGGAATAGATTTTCTGATACAAGCCCGAAGGGCAAGCGAGTGGTTCTGGAGTGCGGGAAAAACCACTCGCTCGCGCTTCGGGCTCG
>CAZORS010000247.1:0-7339 GCA_964582025.1 uncultured Pirellulaceae bacterium
GAAATCGGCGGCGGTGGAATGGCGTCCGGCGTCGCATCCGTTTTGCGAAAAAAGTATCCCAACATCAAGCTAATTGGAGTCGAAGCCGCGGGACAAAACAGCATGGGCGTTTCAGTTCGGGCAGGATCCCGACAGACGCTCGACGAACTCGATCGATTCTGTGACGGAACCGCGGTCGCCACACCAGGCGAACTTCCGTTTCGTCTCTGCAGTCTGTTGTTGGACGAATTCACCACGGCGACCAACGACGAAGTCTGCCAAGCGATTCAGTTCCTGTGGCAGAAGAAACGAATCATGGTCGAACCATCAGCAGCACTCGGAGTTGCGGCGGCTCAAAAGTATGGTCTGACGAAAGACGACAATGCGTTGACGGTGCTGTCAGGGTCCAACGTTGACTTCATGGCATTGCCGAAGATCGCTAAACGTGGGCAACTTGATCGACCGGAGGAACGTTTCTTCTGTTTCGAAATCGGAGAGGAACCGGGCTCGCTGATTGGATTGCTGGATCAGTTCTTTTTGAACATGAACATCGTCGACTTCCAGTACGGCAAAGTTGCCCAAGGAACGGCTCGTCCAGTGATCGGCATTGAAGTACCAGCTGCCGACGCAAAGGCATTGGAGCTGTTCTTTCAACGCGAAGATTTACCACCGCACGAAGAGGTCACCGGGCAGGCTGCGACTGAGTTTCGCGTGATTCCATTTCGCCCCGATACGCTCAGCCATCCTTTTTTCGCGGTCGTCACGTTTTCGAACCGTCCCGGAGCGTTGAGGGATTTCATGCGCGGCGCAAGCAAATGGTCGAACGTTTGCTACATGAACTACACCGATTCGGGCCAGACCGAAGGTCAAGCGTTGATGGGTTTTGAGTTTGAAAACGATTTGCGGAAAGCCAGCTTTATGATTTGGCTGGAAGACGCAAAGGTGCGGCACGAACCAATCGCGATCGAGAAAGTGTTGCACCGATAATGGCGTTGGATCGGCGTCGGGGAGGCTCAATTCCGCTTTCTGAACGGTATTGGATTAACCTGCCATATTTGGCAGCGGTTGCTGGCTTTGATTTTGCAAGAACTCATTTGAGTTCGCAAACGGTGCGGTTCGCGATGCGTTCTGATCGTCTTCGCGAACCCACATTACCAATCCGGCATTTTCGAACCAATGTCCATGCTTGCCACAGCTCGAACACTGGCAAGAATGGGAAGTCAGCCATTTGACCTCATAGTGGCGACATCGCAGTAAATTGGGGCTCATCGTCGTCTCCAGTTAACACTTTTCAGTACTCCTGAAGTATCGAGATCGCTTGGACACAGCTGGTCACGTGGTGCGAATCTCTCGGATTTTCGCCAAAAAACAATGAGGGAACGGAGAGGTTACCACATTCAATGAGTCAGTTCACTATTGAAACAAACCGGCTAGGACTGCGAAACTGGATCGAAAGCGACATCACTCCTTTCGCGTCGATGTGCGAGGATCCCGAGGTGATGAAGCACTTTCCTAGCGTGGTTTCCAAAGCGGATGCTACAGCTTTCGTTCGATCCTACCAGCAACACTTCGAGGAATTTGGCTTCACGTATTTCGCTGTTGAAGAATTGAACGGCGGAGAGTTTATCGGTTTCGTTGGCATCAAGCATCAGACATACGAAAGCCCGTTTACTCCTTGCGTTGATATTGGCTGGCGATTGAAACGGTCGGCGTGGGGAAAAGGATACGCGACCGAAGCGGCCAAAGCATGCCTAGAGTTCGCTTTTGAATCGGCGAAGTTGGAGGAAATCTTCGCGATGTGCACCAACACGAACGCCCCTTCGGAATCCGTCATGAAAAAAATTGGCATGGAGAAAGCGGGAACGTTTGAACATCCTGCGATCGCAGCGAACTCACTACTCAATCCATGCCTTGCGTATCGCATTGGGCGTTGAGGACCACCGTTCGCTACGCTGAAGATTGACCAACCAGCTCAAGAAGCGTGTTGGCGGTTTCCTCAATGTTCCCTGCGGCAGACTTGTTTCCTCCGACCCTTCGGTTGTCTTCCGAGCGTTATCGGCAACTACGCTAACGCTTTGCGCGATCTCACTACTTCCCAATGCAACTTCTGAAATACTCCTAGAGATCTCAGATGTCATTGCCGACTGCTGTGCAACGGCGTTGGATATTGAGTGCTGACTTTCGTCAATTAAGCCGATGATTTCAGTAACGCGAGAGATCGCATCGACTGCGATTTCAGTATCGCTTTGAATCGTATCGACGCGTTGAATGATTTCCTTTGTGGCCTTACCGGTTTCACTTGCAAGCTCTTTCACTTCATTGGCGACGACTGCAAATCCTTTACCTGCCTCACCAGCCCGAGCGGCCTCAATGGTGGCGTTAAGCGCTAACAGGTTGGTTTGTTCAGCAATGGAATTGATGACCTTGATCACGTCACCGATCTCGGCACTACTTTGGCCCAAGCGTGTGATTTTGTCGTTTGTTTCAGCAGCAGCGTCGACGGCATTTTTGGCAACATCGACCGCTTTGGACGCACTACCGGCAATCTCTTTGATGCTAACTTCAAATTCATTGACCGCAGTCGAAAGCGTCCGGGCGTTGGCACTAACTTCTTCGGCGGCACAGCTCGCAATGCTGGCTCGATCAGTCGTTTCAGATGCGTTCAAACTCAGCTCACTACTTACATTCTTGAGATCGTTTCTCGAATACTTCGCGAGCTTATCAGAGGCGTCCTTTAGTGGCGCAATTGTTTGTTTGATAACATAGCCGCACCAGAGGAGGCCGACCACGACAGAGCCGAACGCAACGAGCAACAGTTGAAATTGTGCCCGCGAGAACTGCTCTCCGTTAAAGGTGGAAATTGCTTTAACAGTACCGTTGGTCGCGACGTGCGTTTCGTGAACCAGCTTAGCCAAGTCATCAAGTTGCGCATCAGTGCGGTTCCATTTCGGCTCGAATCAAGATATTTGTCTGACGCCTCGAATACTCGATCCAACATTGCTTTTTGTTTTTTCAGAGATTCTTGAACAATGCTGTTTTTAGAAGCCCGCAGAATCTCTCCGTCTGGAAGACCGACAACATGGCCTCCGTCTGCCAACGCATTTCGAGAAGCTCTCATTAAATCTCGAGTCGCTTCAATGTTGGCTTCTTGTCCAGCACACACTCTAAGCAGTTCTTGAAAATGACGCTGGTTCAGCATTCGCTGTCGGCCAGCGATGTTGATGGCTGAGCTCAATTCCAATGAGGAATTCATCGAGTAGACAGCTGCGACAATCGTCACGGCAACGGATAGGATAAAAACGACGGGTATCGTCACGAGCCGTTTTGTGATCGTGAGTCCGTCGAGGCGTAGGAGTGAATTCTTGCGTTCGGACATTGTTCTCTTCTTTTATTGGAAGGGTACTGTTGCTGGAGCGAATCGAGGGAGTGAGTTTTCGTGAGCGGCGAGAACGAGTCTCAGGCTTGTTGACGCATCAAACTGGATTCTCGAATCCCGTTATCATTTAGCCCACGTTTACCCCACTGGACCAATGAGCCGTCTGGAACGCCCCCTTATTGCTGTAAATACATTTGGTTTTATGGGCAAATTGGACTCATGGCGTGTTTACCCGCGAAGCCGGCAACTTGCACTCCTGCCGCTTTCCGATGCTTTCAGCTCGATACCGTTCAATGAACGGATTGAGGGAGCGGAAGTCGCGACTTCCGGCTTTTTACCACCGGTTTCGGAACTCTTGACGAGTTCCGCTACATTTATTGAACGGTATTGGCTTTCAACGACCCCATAAGCTTGGGAACAGGCTTGGGAACAGTCATGAAACCAAGGCATCGTTGCCGCCCATCTCAATCAGTCTCTGCCGCTGAAAGATCAGCCAACAGCCGGTTCGTGCCAGAATGTCACTTCTTGAATCCCAATGCAAAAACAGCAAAATTCGTTGACTCTTGCTGACGCTCGCGGCACCAAGCCTTAAACCCCGAAGATTACGGGCTTGAGCACGCAGCTAATTTAACTTCGCGACCAGACCACCTTTGGCACAGTGATTGCTTTACGTGGTGAGTCGCTTCGTCCGCGTGGCAAGCTGTCAGTCTGTCGGTGCAATCATTGCTTGACAAACAGCTGAAATGGCCCGGCGAAGCCTTTAAATAATGACAAACCAAGAATCATAGATCACACCAACCCAATTTTCTGGAGGAAAACCGGTGGCAAAACAAATGGTATTCGACGACGAAGCTCGCAAGCCGCTTTTGGAGGGTGTCTCCAAGTTGGCCCGAGCCGTTCGCAGCACACTCGGCCCACGCGGCCGCAACGCCATTCTCGACAAAGGCTGGGGCAGCCCAAAGATCACCAAAGACGGTGTGACGGTCGCTGAAGATATCGAATTGGACGACCCGTACGAAAACCTTGGCGTTCAGCTCGTCAAGGAAGCCGCCAGCAAAACGAACGACGTTGCCGGCGACGGAACCACAACCGCAACCGTACTCTCGGAAGCGATCTTCCGCGAAGGCATCAAGATGATTGCCGCTGGATTCGATCCAATGGCTCTCTCTCGCGGAATCCAGAAAGCTTCTGCTGCGATCTGCAAAGAGATCGAAAAGATTGCTCAGCCGATCGATTCAAAAAGCAAGAAAGAGATCAAGCAAGTCGCTACGATCGCTGGCAACAATGATCCTTCGATCGGCGATGTCCTTGCTGAGGCTTTCCTGAAAGTCGGCAAAGACGGTGTGATCACGGTTGAAGAAGGCCGCGGCAACGAGACTTATGTCGACGTCGTCGAAGGCATGCAATTCGATCGCGGTTTCCTTTCTCCGCACTTCGTGACGGATCAGGACAACATGGTTGTTGAACTCGACAGCCCCTACGTTTTGATCTTCGAAGAGAAAATCAGCTCTAACAAAGCGATGATTCCGCTGCTCGAAGCGGTCAGCAAATCAAAGAAGCCTCTGCTGATCATCGCCGAAGACGTCGAAGGCGAAGCACTTGCGACGCTTGTTGTGAACAAGATGCGAGGCATCCTTCAGGTTTGTGCTGTTAAGGCTCCTGGCTACGGCGATCGCCGCAAAGCCATCATGGGTGACCTTGGCGTTTTGACCGGTGGTCAGGTGATCTTCAAGGATCTCGGCATCGACCTGGAAGGCGTTCAGCTCAGCGACCTCGGTAAGGTCAAGAAAGTTCGCATCACCAGCGACGAAACCATTTTCGTTGGCGGTGGCGGAAAGAAAGATGCAATCGCAGAACGCGTTGCTCAGATCCGTAAGGAAATCGAATCAACGGACAGCGATTATGATCGTGAAAAACTTCAAGAGCGGTTGGCGAAGCTTGCCGGCGGTGTTGCTCAGATCAACGTCGGTGCGATCACTGAAACAGAGATGAAAGAGCGTAAGGATTTGCTTGAGGACGCCAAGTCTGCGACAGCTGCTGCACTCGCAGAGGGCATCGTTCCTGGCGGCGGAATCGCACTCCTCCGTGCAGAAAAGGCTCTCAAGAAAGTCGGCGAATTGATCGGCGACGAAGAAGCGGGCGTTCGCATCATCCAGAAGATTCTCGAATACCCACTTCGGTACATCGCAGAGAACGCTGGCTACGATGGTGGCGTCGTTGTTAATCGTGTTCGCGGCATGAAGAACAAGAGCGAAGGCTTCAACGCAGACAAAGGCGAATACTGTGACTTGGTTGCAGCTGGTGTCATCGACCCGGCGAAGGTTGTGAAGACTGCTTTGCAAAACGCAGCCAGCGTCGCGGCATTGTTGCTGACAACTGAGTCCCTCGTTACAGAGATTCCGGCTTCTCCGGAAGAAGACGCCGGCGGCGACCATCACCATGACCACGGAATGGGTGGCATGGGCGGCGGCATGCCGGGCATGGGTGGAATGGGCGGCATGGGTGGCATGGGAATGCCGGGCATGATGTAAACGTGGTTGCGGCTTCCAGCCGCAATCATTTCGCAGCAACCGCTCGAAAGAGTAGCAACCATACAAACGATTGCGGCTAGAAGCCGCAACCACAAACAACTCAAACAAAACATAAGGAATTCATATCATGGCAAAGCCAAAAATTACTCCCCTTGATGATCGCGTCGTAGTCGAGCCAATGTCTGCTGAAGAGACAACTGCTGGAGGAATTGTCCTCCCGGATTCAGCTCAGGAAAAGCCTCAGCGTGGCACGATCGTCGCCGTTGGTCCTGGCAAGTTGCTTGACAGCGGAGAGCGTGGAGATCTTTCAGTCACTGTTGGTGACGAAGTGATCTTCGGCAAGTACGGCGGAAGCGAAATCGAAGTCGACGGCAGCGAGTACAAGATTCTTCGTGAGTCTGACATCCTCGCAAAAGTTGTCTAGTTAAACATCACCCTCCCTCTGGGAGGGTCGGCGAAGCCGGGGAGGGTGAAGCACCATAAAGCTTCACAATCCACTCCGGTTACACAAACCCGAAACAAAACACTCCACAAGGAAATTAATCATGGCTAAGCAACTGCTTTTCGACGACCACGCTCGTCAACGCATGCTTCGCGGCATCGACAAACTGGCTGACGCGGTCGCCGTCACAATGGGACCAACTGGTCGCAATGTGATCATCAACAAGTCTTTCGGTGGCCCAACGGTTACCAAAGACGGCGTTACCGTCGCAAAAGAAATTGAACTCGAAGATCGCTTCGAGAACATGGGAGCGAAACTGGTCGTCGAAGTGGCTCAGAAGACTTCTGATCTTGCTGGTGACGGAACCACAACCGCAACCGTTCTTGCACGAGCAATCTACAAAGAAGGTCTTCGCAACATCGTCGCGGGCTCAAACCCGACTGCGATCCGCCGCGGAATCGACAAAGCTGTTGAAGCGGCAGTTGAGAAACTTCAGTCGATGGCGAAGAAGGTTTCCAAAAAGGAAGAAGTTGCCAACGTCGGTGCGATTAGTGCCAACAACGACAACGAGATCGGCGAACTTCTCGCTGAAGCACTCGAACGCGTCGGCCAAGACGGTGTCATCACCGTTGAAGAAGGCAAGACTGCCGACACAACCGTTGAGTACGTTGACGGAATGCAGTTCGACAAGGGCTACATCTCTCCGTACTTCATCAACGACAGCACGAACATGACGTGCGAGTACGAGAACGCGAAAGTACTCATCTTCGAAAAGAAGATCAGCAACATCGCTTCGATGGTTCCAATCCTAGAAAAGGTTGGCCAAACAAGCACTCCGCTGCTCATCATTGCCGAAGACGTTGACGCCGAAGCTCTTACGCTTCTGGTTGTGAACCGCCTTCGTGGGACGCTCAATGTCTGTGCCGTTAAGGCTCCTGGCTTCGGCGATCGCCGCAAAGCAATGCTCAGCGACATCGCAGTCCTGACCGGCGGAACTCTAATCAGCGAAGA
>CAZORS010000248.1:0-7326 GCA_964582025.1 uncultured Pirellulaceae bacterium
AGAAGTAGTCCGACAAGGATGCCGATAATCGCGATGACGACGAGGAGTTCGACTAGCGTAAAACCACGCTTCGAATTCTTGGGTGAGATGCTCATTTAAGCTCCTGAATGTAATGTGTTCGTTGTGGGTGGAATATCAACAGACCCGACATCGACGAAACCCCCCTCATTCAAAGGTTCGCCGATAAGGAACTCCTTCTTCCGGCCGCTGCTACAATCTTAATACACTTGAACGACTCGTCCTAGCGGATTCATTCGGAAGATAAGCAATTTACGGGCCAGAACTTGCGTTAAGGGGAATTGCGCTATTAGAACGATTTAAAAAAAGCTCTTAAACCAACTTTAATAGACATCGTCTCAAAGCGATACCTTTTTCTCATGATGCGACTACTGAACGCAATTTGCCTTGTATTGTTGATCGGCGGCTCGACGCCCCTGATTGCCGATCAGCCAGCTCACCTCATTCCGGCTCCTCAGCAAGTCAGATTCGCATCAACTGAGGCTCCATTCGTCTTCCAAAAAAAGATTCTCCGAGTCACCGCTCCGCAGAACTCAAACTTCGAGAAACACCTCGAATTCTTTTCGAATCTGATCGAGCGTCGCAATATGACGCTGACGCGTTTTCAGCAGAATGCCTCCAACGCCAATATAAGAATCCAAATTGACGATTCATTCGGGCCAGAACAGTACCGCATCAAAGTCACCGAAGCGGATATCTCAATCACGGTATCCGGCTTGAAGTCTTTATCCCGCGCGACTGCAACGATGCTGCAGTTGATCTGCCAAGCGAAAAACCATTCGATTCCGGCACAGACGATCGACGACCATCCGACCAGTGACTATCGCAACGTCATGATCGATCTTGGACGAAATCCGCACAGCCTGCGGTGCCTCTACGAGACGATTGACTTCCTCTGGTTTTACAAAGTGGACTCGCTGCATCTCCACCTGACCGATGACCAACGGTTCGCATTCCCATCAAAGCATTTCCCAAAACTTCAGTCGGACGATCGAGCCAAAATCTCGTGGGACGAGTTCGTGCAACTTGAGCAGTATGCGGTCACGCGGGGAATCACGCTGATCCCCGAACTGGAAGTTCCCGGTCACAGCACAATTTTGCGGCAAAAGTACCCTGAAACATTTGGCAAAACGACAACCGATCTTGCAAGCCTGCCAAAAGCTCGAGCGGGAATCAAGAAGTTACTGGATGAGTTGATCGAAGTCTTTCCTTCGTCGCCATGGATCCACATTGGCGGCGACGAGGCCTATGGCGTTCCCGAAGACATCCAACGCGATTTGATCAATGACCTGCATCAGTATCTGAAATCCAAAGGCAAACAAACGTTGGTCTGGGAGGGACCATCGCAAGGCAAAGGCGACAACAAAGTTCACCCGGACGTGATCCACATTAACTGGAGAACGATCAACTTCCCCGCCGACAAGATGCTCGCCGCTGGCCATCGAGTCGTGAACGCTGCCTGGGATCCGCTCTACGTGGTTGATCACTATCCGCGAACCAACTTCTCGATGGCGACGCCCCAATACATTTACGAAACGTTGGACCTGTATCGATTCGCCCACTTCAATCCAGACATTGAAACGTTCGCGAATCCTATCCGAGTTCCCGATCGGAGCAACGTGATCGGATTTTGCATGCCGTGGTGGGAAGGACGCGAAGAAAACTGGCACACGATGATGTTGCCTCGAATCATTCCAATGGCCGATGTTGCGTGGAATGGTACGAATCGAGATCTCGATCAGTTCGAACTTCGACAGCGTGCGTTGGAAGTTGAACGAGAGAAGTACTTTTGTCCAATCCAAATCGATACATCGCTGTTACACATCCCCGATGACTTCGTGTTTCACGAAAAAGTCGACGTTTCGCTGTCGAGGCACAGTTGCGACGAAGGCAATATTCGATTCACGGTCGATGGATCGACTCCAACGGCAAACTCACAGGAATACACTTCCAAAATCGAGCTGAACCGGACTACAAAATTCAGGTCAGCAATATTCGGATCTGATGGCGAACAAATAGGACACGAACTGCGACGAAACTTTTCCTTTGTTGACGTCGCAAAAGTGAATCCGCGAAACGTTGCTTTCGGCAAACCGGTCACCAGCAGTGCTAGTTCAGCAGCTCCTTTTTCGATCGAGCGAATCACCGATGGCGGAGTCAATCCACTCAATCATTACCTTGGCTACCCGGCGATGCCGAAACCGATCGAGCTGACCATTGATTTGGGCCAGCCACATGAAATCGATACGGTGGTGGTTCATGCGGCGAACAACAGTGGTTCGTGGGAATCGTATGCCGTTCAAACTTCGCTCGACGGCACAAACTTCGAAACCGTCGTGGATCGGACTGAGAAACCAGAATCGCCAAGTGTGAAAGCCGCGCACGAATTCGAATCGCGGTCGGCAAGGTACGTTCGAATTTTGACCAGTGGCAACAAGGACTACGTCTTCGATGCCTTTTCCCGGGTTACTGAAGTAGAAGTGCTGGAGCCCAAAAAATAAGTCTGGCAATTTGTCGTCCGCGTTCGCAATCTGGTTTGGAACGGCTACGATGGTCAGCACACTTTCAAACCAACAACTTTTGGAGCTCACCAATGCTCGATGTTGTCTGCCCGAATTGCCAAAACGGGATGAAGCTGAAGCAGCCAAAGACAGGAAAGTTCTCTCCGACGTGTCGGAAGTGCAACAAGAAATTCCGACTTTTGATCAAGGAACAGGCTGACAAGACGTTTCGCTACAAAGCTACCGCGATAAGCGACGCCAAGCCGGATTCAAAAACGAAGCCGAAAGTTAGTGCGGAAGTAAAATCGTTCCCTAACGCTGGTGACGAGACGCGCTTGGATCCAGAAGCGGCTACGGCAGCGGCCAATCCGAACGCTCTTTCGAAGACGCAGCCTCACAAAACGAGTGTTGCAGGTGCGACAGAGGGTGGCAGGCAAAGCGTCAATCAGACTAGAGCGGCAACTGGAGCATCAGGGTCGCCCGGCAAGCCATCCAAAGCCGGCAGCCTTGGGCCCTATCGATTGATCAAGTTGCTGGGCGAAGGTGGCATGGGTTCGGTTTATCTTGCGAATCAAACAACGCTGGATCGAAACGTTGCCCTCAAAGTCGTCCGCCAGAAACTCGCCGGAAATCCGAAAATGTTGGCTCGGTTTACTCGCGAAGCATACGCTGCGGCTCAACTGGTTCACCCAAACGTCGTCCAGATTTACGACATGGGTAACGACGGCGGCAATAGCTACTTCAGTATGGAACTTGTCGACGGCAACTCGCTGCACGACGTCGTCGACGAAAAGAAAAACCTCGATCCCGACCAGGCAACTAGCTACATCCTGCACGCTGCCCGTGGCTTGCAATGCGCTCACAACGCAGGCATGGTGCACCGTGACATTAAGCCGGCAAATCTTTTGGTGAATCAGGATGGGCTGGTGAAAGTCGCGGATCTCGGGCTGGTTAAAGTTCCCGATCGCGAAGAGATCGAGAATGACGAAACCGATGAATTAATCTCAACGTCAGCTTCGCAAAACATCACGCAAGTTGGATCGACGATTGGAACACCTTATTACATGTCGCCGGAACAATCGAAGACTTCGGCAGTCGACCATCGCGCCGATATCTATTCACTGGGATGCACGTTCTACGTTTTATTTATTGACGGGAAAGCGTCCCTTTGAAGGCCAATCTGTCGAAGAAGTTGCGTCCAAACACAGCAGCGAACCCATCGTATTGCCGAGTAAAATCGTTCAGCGAGTTCCGGGAGAGCTGTCTTCAATCGTTTCACGGATGATGGCCAAGCGACCTGAAGACCGGTACCAGAGTGCCGGCGAATTGATCGATGAACTGGAAGGATTCCTTGGCGTTCAATCAGCGACGGCGTTCACGCCTGATGAAAAAGACGCCGATGCAATCGAGTCTGCCTGCAAGTCGTTCAACGCGCCGTCCACGGCGAAGCTTCGCGGCGTTTTGCCGCTGGCTTTGTTCGCGGGTTCGATCCTGTTTGCATTTTTGACTTTCTTCGTAAGCTGGAAACTCGCGACCGGTTTCTTGCTAATGCCACTGTTTGCAGTTGTCGCTTACTTTTTGATCAGCGGCATGAGACAGGATTCAATACTGTTTGAGAAATCGCGAGAGCTATTCTTTCGCAGCGGCATTTTCACTTGGATGAAATGGACTTTCGCGGGACTGTTGCTCGTTATCGCATCGTTCCTGATCGGAACGTTTCCGCACTGGATGATGCTTGGCGTGATCGGTGCAGCGCTCGGGGCAGGGTATCACTTCCTAATTGATGCACCGTTGCAAAAGTCACGCAAGGATTCCATCTCGGGAGCTGAATCGTTGGTCCGTCGGATGCGAATTAAAGGGATGGACGAATCGACGATTCAAACTTTTGTCGCCAAGTACGCCGGGAATCATTGGGAAGAGTTCTTCGAGTCGCTGTTTGGCTATTCGGCAAAACGACGCGTCCGGGAAGAGCTTTCCAAATCCGAGGTCGGCAAAAAGAAGCCGAAATTTCGCGCTTGGCGAGATGAACTATCTGACAACCTCGACGGTCGACTTGAATCCTTTAGCAGCGAAGATGACCGTAGGCATTTGCAAGAAGTAGAACAGGCTGGATTGGTCGCGGAAGGCGTTGCGGCAAAAGACGCGAAAGCTCAGGCAGCTCAAATGGCTGAGGCGATCGTTGACCACGGAGATTCAATTCGAGTCGCTCAGCTTGAAAAAAGATTGAAAGATCTTGATCCAGAATTTCAACGTACCGAACAACGCAAAAAAATCAAAGCGATGCTGGCGGAAGCGAAAAACGGACAGTACAAAAAGAAACAATCAACGCTCCAGAGACTTTCGCCAATGTTGGATCGTTTGCTCGGTTCGTATCCACGGTTTCTGATTGGATGTTGCCTGATTGTCGGATGTCTGATGTGGGCGAGGCAAAATGATCTTTTGGTTTCGGTAGACCAATTGAAAGACATTGGCCAACAGGGGGCTTCCGCGATTCAGGATTCGATCGCAACAGGAACGACAACTGAATCGACTGCTCAGGTCGCGGATGCTGCGAAACTCAAAAGCCAAGAACTGCTGGCGGCCGGAGCGTCGAAACAGACGACTCCGTTCTTGGGCTTTATCGATAGCTTTAATCCGTTGATCGCGGGTTTGGTTTTACTTTTTTCTACGATCGTGTTCGGTTGGAGGGTGTCGATTTTCGTGATTCCGGCAGCCCTCATCGCGATGTTCGGTGACTCCTTTGGAATTCCCGACTTGATTCCGTTTGAAGTTCCAAGATTGAACAAGCTAACCGCTGTGATCGCAATTGGAATGTTCCTGATGGGCATTGTCTTTGGCAGACGTGACGCATAGTCTTCGATGCCATGAAGTTTGTTATTTTGGATCACTTTCCGCCAGAGACGAATACGAAGTCTGCTGCGCGGACCGAAGATCGCCATTTCGATTTAATGTTTGAAGTTGCCGACGGCAAAGAGTTGGCAACCTACGCGACGCTGGAACTTCCCCGGATCAGCGATAGCACCGAAGTTACAAAACTGGTCGATCACCGAAACGCCTACCTAGACTACGAAGGGCAGGTATCCAACAACCGTGGCGTCGTTCAGCGATACGCGTTCGGAGTCTGGAGCGGCGAGCTGACAAAGGAAGCGTTACTCGACTTCGATGCTGTATCTGAAAACTTCGCAGCAGAGTCATGGACGATCAGGTTTAGCTCAGAACAGTTATTCAGAATCACCTGAATCTTCGTTGGCTTCATTTTCGCCAGCATCCGCTGCAGGCTTTTCAACCTTCGGCCGATTTCGTTCCTTGAATCGCTTGTTATACGTTCCCAAATCGCAACCGACGAAACAAAACGTCAGCGAAAGAGCCAAAGACATCAACAGCCGTGGAAATTGCCGGTTCATCGTTTGTACTGAACTGCTATATAAGTGAAGAATGTCGAGCAGAGAACTCGAACCCAAGATGCCAGCTTAATCGCACCGCACTCATTCTGGAAGCTCATGCCAAATTCAAAAATCGAATCTGACATGGAATCCGAAGGCGAATTCGAAGGCGAATTCGAAGCTGCTCTCTATGAAGACAGTGTTTCCAACGATATCGAACAGCCAATCAGACCCAAGGTTGCCACCTGTTTGAAATGGCTTCGTCGACTTGCAATTACAGTGATGGTGATTGCCGGGCTAGCCGCAGGAGGAGTTTATCTGTTGCTGCAAATGGCTCAATCGGAGCCCGAGTTTTACCGTCAAGCATTGAAAGTTGATCCGAAAATCCAGCGGAAAAACGGCAGTGAAATGGAGACTCGCCTGCTGGACTTGCGAAACTCGGTTCTGACATCGGAGACTTGGACGGCCTCATTTACTGAGCCTCAAATCAATGGTTGGCTGGCGTGGGATTTGAATAAGAAATTTCCCGGCCTTGTTCCATCTGAAGTGACAGACCCGCAACTCGTTGTGGGTGACAAATCGATTACGCTGGCGTTCCATTGCAGCCTAGAGCCGTTTCGAGGCGTAGCGGTGATCGACGCGGATGTTTTTCTTACAGGTGTCATCAATCAAGTTGGAATTCGCATCAAGTCGATTCACTCCGGAATGATTCCCATTCCAATCGCGGCAGTTGCAGATCAACTGACCAAACAAGCCAGGAAATCGGGTGTCGAACTCAAATGGAACAATGAAGGAGCTGATACGGTAGCCATCATTGATCTTCCAGATTCGATGATCAAGCCGGACGAAGGTAGCTATATTGAACTTGAAACGTTAGAGATCAAGCAAGGCAAGATTTCAATCGGCGGCGTTACTCATCCGCCTGATTTTTAGGTTCATTCAGATTTGATTCCGGGTGCACCCATTCCGTCGAACCATTTGCCCACTGCTCTTTTTTCCAAATCGGAACCGTTTGTTTCAAAGTATCCATGATCCACTGAGCGGCTTCGAATGCCTCGACTCGATGCGGGCTGCTAACGGCAACGGCCACGCTGGCTTGACCGTTTTCGACGACGCCGGTCCGATGCACAATCGCACACTCGGTTAGCGGCCAACGCCGCAAGGCTTCGGTTCTTAGCTTTTTCAACTCGGCGACTGCCATCGGTTTGTAGCAATCGTACTCAAGTCGCAGAGTTTCTTTGCCATCGGTCATTCGCCTTGTCGTTCCCACAAACAACACAACAGCCCCGGCGTCCTCGCTGCCAACAAATTCGGTAATCGAATTCGTGTCAATCGCTTCGTTTTGTATTTCGATCATTCGCAAACTGTTGATGTCACTGGTTGACGGCGATAGATTGGCTGCAAGATGGTAACTCTTCGAAAGA
>CAZORS010000249.1:0-7323 GCA_964582025.1 uncultured Pirellulaceae bacterium
GGCGGGCCGCAAGCGGTCGCAGATCTGTACTCGAAATACCGACCGCAGCTTGAGCGAATGGTCGACTTTCGTATGGACCGTCGCCTGTTGGGCCGTGTGGACGCTGGCGATATTTTGCAGGACTCCTATATAGAGATCGCCAGACGCGTCGATTCGTTTCTGCAAGATCCTGCCGTTTCGTTCTTTGTTTGGGCTCGCCAGATTACTTGGCAGACCTTGATGATGTCGCATCGTACCCACCTTGGCGTACAAAAACGCGATGCCCGTCAAGAAGTTCGACTGCACGGCGGAGGTTACAGTCAAGGAACATCTGTGTCGCTTGCGTCACGCTTGATGGGCGATGTCACTTCACCCAGTCAAGGAGCCATTCGTAGCGAACAAACCCAACAACTACGAGAAGCGCTCGACTCGATGGACGCAATCGATCGGGAAGTTTTAGCGTTGCGACATTTCGAGCAGCTTTCCAACAAGGAAGTCGCCGAAGTCTTGAGCCTTGGGAAAACGGCGGCCAGCAATCGATACGTGCGGGCACTTGAGAGATTGAAAAAGATTATGGACGAAACGCTGGGAACGTAGCCGGAGTCGCAAGACGTCGCAAGACTTCGGGCGAGCAGTGTGCACACCTGAGTCATCCCGAATTGTTGCCAATCCGGCTACAGAAATGAATAACGAAACCAAAACCAACCTCGACGACACCAATCGCAATCCAATGGATGTATTGGCCGAGCAATTCACGAATGAATGTCGCGAAGGTTTGCGTCCGTCGGTCGAAGAGTATGCGGAGCAGCATCCACAACTGGCGGAGAAAATTCGCGATCTCTTTCCGTCAATCCAAGCCATCGAACAACTCGGCTCGCATACGGCATCAGAGAAACGGTTCGCGAAAGCCAACGCGGTCTTTGACCGAAACAAGATCGAGCAAATTGGTGACTATCGGATCGTTCGTGAAATCGGTCGCGGCGGCATGGGCATCGTCTACGAAGCCATCCAACAATCACTTGGGCGGCACGTCGCGATCAAGCTCCTGCTGCAAACTTCGACTGACCCCAAGCATCTACAACGGTTCGAGCGCGAGGCGCGCACCGCTGCAAACTTGCACCACACCAATATCGTGCCCGTATTCGGTGTCGGAAATCAGGAAGGCTATCACTACTACGTGATGCAATTGATCGACGGAATCGGTCTCGATCGCGTGATTCAAGACATGCGAGACTCCGACGACAAATCAAAGACGAAGCAAAATTTCAGGACTCGTCTTGCGGTCTCGCCGGGCTTTGAAGACGTGGCTCGCATTGGAGGCAATGTTGCCGAAGCGCTTCAATACGCACACGATCAGGGAACCTTGCACCGCGACATTAAACCGGCGAACCTGCTGTTAGACGACGAAGGCAGCGTCTGGGTGGCTGACTTTGGTTTGGCCAAAGCCATGGAAGACGGAAACGTCAGTCGCACAGGCGAAGTGATCGGAACGCTTCGATTCATGGCGCCAGAACAATTCGCTGGCCATCCCGATCCGCGTAGCGATGTGTACAGCCTAGGCTTGACGATTTACGAACTGTTGACGTTGAAACCAGCTTACGACGAAACCAGTCGGTCGCACTTGCTCTCAGGAGCCAACTCAACTTCTTTCGGTTTCGAAGCGCCGTCGAAACTGGATCCTGCCATTCCGCGCGACCTCGAAACGATCGTCATGAAAGCTTGTGCTCGCGAGCCGGACGATCGCTATCAGACTGCCGGTGATTTGGCCTTCGATCTCGAGAACTTTCTCGAAGGCCGTCCTATCATGGCTCGGCCACCGTCGACGCTGGAGACGTTCGTAAAATGGTGCCGCCGCAACCCGGCCATCGCCAGCCTGACGGGTTTGGCCGCTTTGTTGTTGACGCTTGTCGCAATCTCAACTTCGATCGGATACGTCAAAACCAACAAAGCTTTGAATTGGGCACGCGAAGAACGAACAAGGACAGAAATCGAAAAGCGGCTTGTCGAACTTGAAAAACAAAAGGCCGAACAGACGCTTGGGATTTCCCTGCAAGCTCTCGACAAAGTCTACAAACGCTTCGCGCCGGATCGCATGAGCCAAACAGCCAACGACACAATGGAAGGTATCGACGGGGAACAGTTGACGATCTCTTCGCAGCCAATGCTCTCGAAAGAAACAGCCTCGCTGCTGGAAGATGTATTAAGCTTCTACGACAGATTCGCTCAACAGGACACTGAAAATTTGCTGCTCAAGAAAGAAGCTGCGAAAGCCAATCGGCGTGTTGGCGACATTCACCGGCAACTTGGAGACCATGAAAAGTCAACCATCGCGTATCTCAACGCGATTGCGATGTACATGCAGATCGGCGACTCCGAGCTTGAGTTGGCCAAAATCGAAACAGCACTCGGCGACGTTCACCGCAAGTCAAATGAACATCGTAGCGCCAGACAATCGTTCCTTAACGCAATTGATTTGTTGGAGCCGCTTGTCGCAAAAGATTCAGGCGCCGGTGAAGCCAAGTTTGAATTGGCGAGGACGTTGTACCTTTTGTCAAAGCCACGTCCCCACAATCCTGAGCAACATATCAAACGAGGGTCCAGTGGTTCGCCCCGCGGAGAACGATCTGCTCCCGCGGATCGGCCTCCACCTCCAAGGCCTGGTGAACGACGTGGCGGTCCAGAACGACGTGGCGATCCTGATCGGCCCGGTGGTCCCGGGATGAATCCTGAAGATATCGTGTACCTCGAAAGAGCTGTCACGCTTTTGGAAAATCTGAATCTCAACGATTCAGCTCATCCCGAGTATCGTTTCCTACTGGCGCTTTGCTATCGCGAAAAAGACAAACTTGTTCTTGGAAACGACGACAAACAATCAATTGCATTGCTGGAGAAACTTTGCTCGCAGTACCCGCAAGTCCCCGAGTATCAATTTGAACTGGGCGTGACTCTCGCTGACGTACCAGTACACAACTTTCGCGACGCCAGAATTGAGGACTCGATTGACGGTTTACGGTTGAGCTTACAGCAGTTGAACTCACTCACCAGAGAACACCCAAACATTCCCCGATATATAGAGTCATGTGCCCATACACATCACAAATTGGGAACGCTGCTTCGTAAATCAGCCGACGAATCACCAACACGCCGATCAGCAACGCTTCGCGCGGCAAACATTGCTGACTCGCAGCGGCACTTGCGGATGGCAGTCCGCCTTCAAACGACTCAATGCGAGCAATTTCCGGAATCGATCTCGGAAAAAATTTGGCTCGCCAGAATGCGCGACAATCTCGCTATATCACTTCTATTGGGGAAGCAGCCAGATGAGGCCTTGTCGTTGATTGAGCTGGCAATCGCCGAGTCTTCCTCGATCGCAACGGAAGAAGGTGACCGAGTCCCTTCGATCCATATCTTGATTGGTCAGTATGAAACTCAAGCTGACATTTATGACTACCTTGGCCGGCAAGATGATGCCGAAGCGTCCAGACGCGAAGCCAATGACTTACGCGAGTACTTGCCGCCACGTCGTCCGCGGGGCGACGACAAACCGCGTGGCGGGCGGCGATAGGCCGCGTTTCTTGTTGCTATCGTTAGACGCGGCGATAGCGAAGAGTCTTACAAACGATTTTTCAACCCAAACATTCTCCGGGTTGTTGCGTACTGAAACGTAAGAATCTAGTTCGTTGAACCTCAAAAACGAGTTCAGGACTCGAACGAAATCAGAGCAAGCATCATTAAAGGACGGACCATGAGAATCAACTCCCCTCTTTTGAAGTCAACGATTGCAATCCTGCTTTTGGCGACCTTGGTCTTCACCGGCCAATCGCAGGCACAGGTCGACTTTGGAAGTCAGCGCAGTTTGAACCGGGAAGAACAAGCCAACGTCAACGTCTTTAAAGTTGCCTCGCCGTCGGTTGTAAACATCTCAACTCAACGGGCAATCGCAGCGCGCCGCGGTGATGTCACACTGAACATCGGACGTATGCCAGCCGGGACGGGATCAGGATTTATCTGGGACTCTTCCGGACACATCGTCACGAACTATCACGTCGTTGAGGATTCAGATTTCGTTCGCGTTAAGCTGACCGACGGAACAGAATGGGAAGCGGAAATTTTGGGAACGGCACCCGAGTTTGATGTCGCAGTATTAAAAATAGAAGCGCCTTCGAACCAGCTAAAGCCACTGGCAGTCGGCCGATCGGATAATCTCGAAGTTGGACAGAAAGTCTATGCCATTGGAAATCCATTTGGCCTAGACCAAACGCTGACAACCGGAATCGTCAGTGGACTTGGTCGAGAAATTGATTCTCGCAGCGGCAACTCAATTCGCGGAGTCGTCCAAACCGATGCCGCCATCAATCCAGGAAACTCAGGAGGTCCACTGCTCGATAGCCAAGGACGTTTGATTGGCGTCAACACGGCGATTCTCAGCCGGTCGGGAGCTTCAGCGGGAGTCGGATTCGCAGTTCCGGTCAACACCGTTCGCGCAACGGTGCCGTTGCTAATTGATGGTCAAATGGTGGATCGCGGTTACTTGGGAATTGCTTTGGCTCCGATGCAAATCTCCAGACAGGCAACCGATGAGGGCGTCTTGATTCTTGGAATCGCGGAAGACAGCCCTGCGTCAGAATCCGGGATTCGAGCAACCCGTCGCGATGATGAAGGCGAAATTCTTTGGGGTGACGTTGTCGTCAGCCTCCAAGGCGAACGTGTCGCTGATTCGGAATCGCTGTTGGTGAAACTACAGGAATATCACGCTGGTGACGAAGTGACTTTGGGACTCAAGCGCGGCGACGAATTCGTGCGGTTGCCAATCCGACTTGGGTCACGACCGAAGCAGGACATGTAAAGCGGACGCTCAGAAATTGTCGCTCAGCTTTCAAGCTGATAGCGGGCCGATGGGAAAACTTTCACCTTCGCAAACGGTATTAAATTGGGACGCGTTCTCCCTCGCCCGCAATCGGTTCGGAGAACCGAGCGACATTGAGCAATGCAAATCAACCGCGCGCAGAGCCACCAAGACGCAGAGGACATGCGGTAAAAACTCTGCGCCTTTGCGTCTCTGCGCGCGGCATTATTGCATCGGGGAATTTGAGTCGACTGACTATTGCTCCTTAATCGGCCACAGAATCCAATCGCCATCACCATCTCGATCCATCCATGCAACGGTCGAGTTGACGCTAACTCCGTCATCGTCATCGCCATCGTGCCCAAGTGAATAAACGACCGGCGAATCTTCTTTAATTGAGAAACTCAGTGGTTTGCCGTTCAAGCGATCAACGGGCAAGCTCTCAAGCCACTTGCCATTGAGTTGGTTCAACGCCGTTGGCCAATTTTCATTGGCACGCATGTATCGGTGGCATGCCAGTGCCAGAACAACCGCATCCCGACGAGCAATCTTGATTTCACGAGACAGTTTTAAGCGGGTCAGACCAGTTATCATCGTTGACAGAAGTTCTGCTCCATCCCGTTCATTCAACTTGTCTTCCATATCGTATTCGAACTCACGGTCTTCCCACATTGCATGATTAATTCGTGATTCGAGCTCGTCAAAAGTTTCCTCGACAAGTGATTCCATCTGTTTTCTCGATGGTGCGGTAAAGAGACTCACGGGACCCGCGATCGATCGGATGGTTGAATTCTCGTGCCATTTACTCTCATCAACGCCCGGGACGAAACCTTGGAGCATTTTCGTGTAAACATACTGAACCTCCATACCGATCGCAGTCATTCGTCCGTCGCCGTTTCCATCATCCGAGTAGATCCGTTGAATGAAATCCATTACGAATCGTCTCTCAAACGACACGTCGACCGATTTTGTGAAATCGACATTTGCTGCCAATTCTTGAAGCCTTTGTAGCTCACTGTCGGTCAAGCTATCGAGGTGTTCTGTGATCAACTCTTCAATTAGGTTGAATCCGATTCCACGGACGGCCAACCCGACCAATTGGCATACAACAATTGGGTTTTTACCGGCTTGGCTACCCAATCCAAAAATGCTTTCCACATTCGCTACGGCACGGTCGTGGTCACCCTGCTCCATCGCATACCGCGTATCAATGCGAAGCAATCTTCCGGCTCGACGAAACTGTTGGATGTGTGGCAAAAGAATGCCGAAAGTTGATCCGGACAACAACTCTTCTGCTTCTTTGCTGACGGGATCCAATTCTATTCCGAATGACTCAATCAGCGATGAATCCTCTTGCTCGATTTCTTCGCGAGTCTGATTCGGAAACAACGCCGCCAGATCCGCATCGGAGTACTTTCGTCTGTCCATGTGCAGCGGTGTGCCAAGATACGGAAGTCGGGATCCTTTTCTGAAAACTTCCAATAATTCTTTGAGCGATTCAAGCTTCGCAACTGCCTTGTCCCAGCCTTCGTCTCCGGGGCGAATCGGGCGAAGTGATTTGTTTTCGTCAAACCATTCAACTTCCGGCGCATCTCGATGCGTTTCCTCGAACCAAAGCTCATCGAACAGTCCAGCACTTTCGGTCAGTCCGTGTTTCGTCCAAACTTCTCGATACAAGGGCCAAGCCTGCTCTTCGATAGGCATCGAAGTTACTTCTTTGTTTAGCTCCTCGCCGAAGTCCATGTTTGGATTCGGTTTCGCCGAATGAAAGAATAACTGAAGCATCAAATAACTGATCAGGCCTCCGCCAAAGGCGATCATCGAACCGCGGAAAGCTTTGATTGACATGGGACGACTCCGTAATTTACTACTGCGGAAAAGAGAAACCGCGACGTCGGCCGTTCCGAAGTCGCGAACAAGTTCGTCGAAACTGTGGCCACGATCGTGACCGTCTTGGAAGTGATGAATTAGCTCAGTGGTGATCTCTGATTTTTCGAAACGTAGCAAACCTGTTTCTTGCACCACGTCGTGAATCAGCATTGTCACGTCTTCTGGCAAGTCGGAATTTGCCAACGCGGCTTTCCAGTTTCCTGACGCGAGAAATTGCAAACGCAATCGCTCTAGAAACCGATCGTGGAAACCAAATCGCGGCGAAGAAACATCGCTCATGAGGTTGCTCCCGCTGGAAGAACCGGTCCGCTACTTCCCGCATCGCGAGTCAAACCAAGTGCCTTCATCCCTTGCATGATCGCAGTCCACTGCTCGCGATCGGTCTCGAGTTTTTTCTTGCCTTTGACCGTCAGCTTGTAGTAGCGACGCTTTCGCCCGCTTTCGGCTTTCTTCTCTCGAGACGTCACGAGCCCTTTCGATTCGAGGTTGTAAAGCATCGGATAGAGCGTCGATTGACCGAGCTCAAATACGCCCTTGGATCGTTTTGTCAGGGATTCGACGATCTCATAACCGTACATCTCCCCAGAGGACAGCAGCTGCATAACGGC
>CAZORS010000250.1:0-7316 GCA_964582025.1 uncultured Pirellulaceae bacterium
TGTTGTTATCTATTTCGGTTCATCAGCATGCTGAGAGCTTTGTTTTTCAGCTGCGTCGGATCCAAATTCACGTCATGAATTTCGCCGCCAAAATCAATCATCATCACATGCGGCAAGGAACCTGGCTGGCACTTCGTCAACAAAGAATTCTTGCCGGACTCAAAATCAGGTTCAATGATCTGAATCACGGAATTTTTCTGAGTAAGAACATTCGCGTCTCTTGGCAACTCAGAATCGGTACACACGGCCAAGATACTCACTGATTTATTCCGCAACGAGTTCGCGCTTTCGTTGAGTTTGTCCAGATACTTCAACGATTTGGGGGACTTCGACGACCAATAAACCACGACGACGACCTTCCGCTTCAGATCCGCATCAATGAGCTCTTTGCCCGCGGAATCGATTCCGTAGAATTCGATCGTCTGACCTTCAAGACCAATACGATTCAATCCAGATTCGGCTACGTTTTTCGCAAACCTTCGGTAGTCATCCAAAACGTTTCCATTTTTTACCGACATTGAAATTTCCTGAAACACCATTTTCGCTTCGTCGGGAAACGAGTTTCGCTCAAACCATTCCGCCAACATGGCGGCTTGTCGAACCACAAGCAGCCCAATTTCGGGTTTGTTCAGCAGCTTGGACGCGGTCTTGGTTAACTCGCGCCTGCCGGCCTTACCATTGGCCCAACGGTCTGCAAACTTTTGATCGAAGCTTTCGGATTGAAGCAGCTGACGATCGGCAATGTTATGCATCTTTCTTTCCATCGCCGGATCTAAACTGCCAGGCGGATTCTTCTCACGCAACTTTGCAAACAACATCGATGTGTATCGCGGATCCTTTTCGACCAACACCAACATGTGTGCTTCGATCATGGAAGCAATATATTCATCATTAGGAAATCGATTGATCGTGTCAGAAAACAACTCAACCAAATCGTCGACATCATCACTGCCGGATTTTAGTTTTTCAAACGAACGGTGAGTCAACCGAGCAACGCTTGCATGACTGTAGATCTTGGCGTTGGTATCCTCCAGATAGGGCGTGTAAGCCGCTTCCAGTTCAGCGCTACTGTCGCCCATGTCGAGTCTTCGAGTGAAGTCCAAACCATAGAGTTTGACTCGAGCAAGAAGCCCTTCGCTGACGGCTATTTCACGCATCGCTTCGTCCGACGGCCCCCTTTCGATGACTTGCTTTGAGATGTCGATTCTCTCCTGGCAAATACTGACCGAATCAAGAATGCTTGTCGATCGTTGAGTTTTGAGCTTCGAGAGCTTGATCATCATCTCTTCAAGCGTGTCGGCGCGAGCAGCTTCTTCGCGAGCTTCCATGCGTTGCAATTGCTCGCTGTCGTATTTCTCGTTCTGAACGGGTTCACTGAATAGCGCAAATAACAAAACGATGGTCGTTATCATGCCCAACACCATTGCAACCATATTGGTGCTTCCGTTTGTGTTGGCAACAATAACCGGCCGCAAGTCGTCTGGCCTTTCGGGTCGCTTTGACTTGCGAGATTTGGATTTCGTTCTGGAGCTCATTCAGGCAACTTGCAGTCAGAAAATGATGGTGGTGGGTGTCAAGAATCCATCACCGCACTGGCAAAGAAACTCGTGTCCAAACGTTCAAATTACACCAAACGTTCAAGTTACATTATGGCAATTCGATCGAACTGGGAGAAGACGACTCTCCCGACTGCCCCTGCGCTGCCTGATTTTGACTCACCGCGACGAATGCCATGCGGAGCTGATGCAAGTTTTCGGTGACGGCAGTTGATTCTTCTTCGGTCAAATTCCCTTCTGTTTTCTCCTTTAACACGGCGATCATGTCGACCAAATGTCTGGCCATCGGCAAGTTGGCCTGCGGAGCACCGCCACCATCGATGTCCGGCATCAGGCCCATCATCGCCATCGCTTGAGTTGCCAGAGTTGCCAACAGAACTTGGAACGAAGCCTCCGGGATGCCCGGATTCGGAGCAGCGTCGGGCGTTTTGGTTTCTTGTTCGCGCAACTGTTCTTTCTCTTTTTCTACTTGAGACTTCCAGTCTTCGTCGACAATGATTTTTGGTTCTTCGGCATCAGACATGATTTAACTTTCGGCAGACTCTTTTGATTGAACAACGTGAGGCCGAGCCGGCGTCCCGGTCCCGACGCTTTGGTTTGATTTCTTTTCGGTCGCAGCATTTACGAAGCCAGCGAACAATGGATGAGAACTCGTTGGCTTGGACTTGAACTCGGGATGATACTGAACGGCAACAAACCAAGGATGATCTTTCACCTCAACGACTTCGACCAGTGAGTCTTCTTTGCTGGTGGCGGCGATCTCCAAGCCATTGGCTTCCATCTGCTGACGATACTGATTGTTGAATTCATATCGATGTCGATGACGCTCCGAAATTTTGTCGGCTTCGTAGCAAGTATGCGAAATCGTTCCGGGCTTAACCGCAGAATCCTGCTGGCCCAACCGCATCGTGCCTCCCATGTCCGTCACATTTCGTTGTTCGTCGAGCAAACAGATGACCGGATGCTTTGCATCTTTGTCGAACTCGCTGGAGTTTGCGTTTTCCAGCCCGACGACATTGCGAGCAAACTCAATCACCGCACACTGCATGCCCAGACAAATCCCCAGAAACGGAATCTTGCGTTCGCGAGCCCAACGAATCGCTTCGACTTTGCCTTCGACACCGCGTTCACCAAACCCGCCCGGCACTAGGATGCCGTGATAGCCGGCCAACAATCGTTCGGGGCCTTCGCGTTCGATTTCCTCTGACTGAATTCGACCGATTCGAATCTGAGCACTGTGTTCGATGCCGGCGTGATCGATCGCTTCATAGATCGATTTGTAAGCGTCTTTGTGTTCAGCGTACTTTCCGACGACGGCAATGCTGATCTCTGTTTTTGGATTTCGCAAACGATGGAGAATGTCATGCCAATCTCCAACGTCGGGAGTCTTCTGATCCAATCCAAGCTTGCGAATAATCTGTGCGTGCAAACCGTGCTCAACGAGGCTCAATGGAACTTCATAGATTGAGAAGTCCTTATCCTGCTCTTCGATGACGGCGTCTTTGGGAAGGTTGCAGAAGAGAGCAATCTTGTCTTTTTCTTCAGACGGTAATTCTCGCTCTGTGCGACAGATCAGCAGATCAGGTTGGATACCAATTTGACGAAGCAGACCGACTGAGTGCTGAGTCGGTTTCGTCTTTAGTTCTCCAGCTGCCTTCAAGTACGGCACCAGCGTCAAGTGAATGTAGAGACAGTTCTCTTTGCCGTGATCCAACGAGAACTGCCGAATTGCTTCAAGGAACGGTTGGCTTTCGATATCGCCAACGGTGCCGCCGATTTCGGTGATGACGACGTCAACTTTTTCTCCGTCGTCGCCAGATCGCCCAAGATCAAAAATACACTTTTTGATCTCGTTGGTGATGTGTGGAATCACCTGGACCGTTTTACCAAGGAACTCTCCGCGACGTTCCTTTTCGATCACGCTCAAATAGATCTGACCGGTCGTATAGTTTGACTGCCGCGTCAGAGGACTGTTCGTGAACCGTTCATAGTGACCGAGATCCAGATCGGTTTCACTACCATCATCAAGAACGTAAACCTCGCCGTGCTGATAGGGGCTCATCGTGCCCGGGTCAACGTTAATATACGGGTCAAGCTTTTGCATGCGAACGTTTAGGCCGCTGCGTTCAAGCAACATACCGACAGATGCACTGGTGAGCCCTTTACCAAGAGAACTCACGACTCCGCCGGTAACAAAAATGTGTTTAGTCATCGCCTGATTCGGCCTTAAATGAGTAGTCGCCAGAAAGTCCAATTCTAGCCGCTAATGCATTTTCTGACAAACAGCTCGTAGTCCTCACGGGTGTCGATTCCAACAATTGGTTCGTCGATTAGGCCAACCGAAACGGCATAACCCGCAGACAGAACCCGCAGCTGCTCCAGCGACTCAAGTTTCTCCGCCGCACAAGACGGCAAGCCAGGAAACTCCAGCAGAAAATCTCGACGGTAAGCGTACAGTCCGACGTGTTGCAAAAAATTCGCTGGTTGTGCAGCGAGCAAATCGTCGCTCCAAGTTCTGGCATGCGGAATCGGACTACGGCTGAAGTACATCGCTCGGCCGTGGTCGTCAGTCACGACTTTCACACAGGCCGGATCGTCCAGTAGAGCTCGTGAGCGAATTGGTGTGGCGAGGGTCGACATCACCGCCGCTGGATCTTGTTCGAGGATCGAAATCGCCAGATCGATTGCGGCTCCGGAAATCTCTGGTTCGTCTCCCTGCAAGTTCACGACGACATCGAACTCGGGGTGTCGCTGAGCAGCTTCTGCGACGCGGTCGGTGCCGCTGACGTGGTTCACAGAAGTCATTTCAGCAGTTCCACCGAACGATTCAACGACCTTGAAAATCTCCTGATCGTCCGTCGCAACGATCACGTTGCGCGTTTTTGAATTGGTCGCTGCAGCTTCGACGGTGTGCTGAATCAGCGACTTTCCGGTTTCGGAAAGCAACATTTTATCTGGCAAACGTGTGGACTTCCGCCGTGCAGGAATCACGATTAGGGAGTGCAATTTTTCGGTCATCCAAGGTGCCTTTTATTTTCTTCAGCCAAACGCCCGATACGAGAAAGTGATTGTACTCGGACTGGAGTTCTCCCAAAGTGTGAATTGGAATTCGGAGGTAGCAACGAATGGCTGGCGACGACGTTTTTCTTACCGGCAGCACCGGTTTTATCGGCAAACATTTTCTCAAACAGCTCACCAAACTCGGGCGAAACGTGCGTTGCATGGCACGCGAATCGTCGTCCGTCGAGTCCATTCGCGAACTTGGCGGCGAGATCGTCAAAGCAGATCTCAACGATATCGATTCTCTAACCACGGCAATCGGAAATTGCAAAACAGTTTTTCACGTGGCCGGCAAAGCACGAA
This sequence comes from uncultured Pirellulaceae bacterium, assembly GCA_964582025.1. GTDB lineage: Bacteria > Planctomycetota > Planctomycetia > Pirellulales > Pirellulaceae > Mariniblastus. Next base: position 4,920 of record CAZORS010000250.1, read on the forward strand.
ACTCCACTCGCGGCGACATGCAGAAAACGAATCGCGACGGCACGCGAAATGTGGCGATGGCTTGCCGACGACAGCCCAACCCGCCAACGCTGGTCTTCATTTCTTCGCTCGCCGCCGCCGGCCCCAGCGAACTCGATCAACCTCGCGTCGAAAGTGATCCCTGCCACCCGGTTTCAAAATACGGAGTCAGCAAACTGGACGCCGAGATGGAGCTTCGTGAACTTTCGGATCAACTCGCGATCTCCGTACTTCGCCCGCCGATCGTGTTCGGCGAAGAAGACACCGTCACGCTCGATCTTTTTTCCGCAATCAAAAAATTTCGACTCTACACGCGTCCCGGCTACGATGAAAAACAATACTCACTGATCCACGCGGATGATCTTGTACGTTCAGCATTAGCGATTGAGGCCAACGGTCGACGGCTCGAAAAATCCAATCTCAGCAGCGGCATCTACTATTCTTCTTATGCGGAAGAATTGACCGGAACCCGCTTCGCAGAGACGATCGGCGAATCGATCGCGATGCAACCTTTGACCATTCCAATTCCACACGTCGCGGTCAAGGCGATTGCTGCAGCGAACGAAGTCATTTCTGCGCTGACTCCATTGAAACCATTCGTCAACTGGGACAAGGCTCGCGAAGTGACCGCCGGATCTTGGACCTGCAACGCTGCGAAATTGCTTCGCGAAACGGCCGTTAAGTTTGAGTCGCTTGAAAACCGGCTGGCACAAACCGTTGAAGGTTATCGAACAAAAGGTTGGCTGTAGGTTGTGTAACAAAGCGAGTGAATTGACCAACATCACCCTCCCGGAGAGGCCCAAGGGAAGGGTGATGTTGCATATGGTTCGCAGCTGTAGCTGAAGGCCGGATCAAGGACGCGGGGTTGCCGGAACGGCGAAAACACGCAAATCCCATTGGATGCATGGTCGAATGCTCCAAATTATTTGTTGCGTCCGAAGCTCCGGCAATCGCTGTGTTTTCTTGTTCCGGCCTACAACTTTACTGGACAGCTTCAACATCCGCGCCCTCCCCGTCGCTTAGGCTCCGACCCTCCCCAAGGGCCCCAAGGGAGGATGATGTTGCATGTGGTTCGTAGTTAATGCCTTTAGGCATGTCCGCGCGGAATGCCCTTGGTTCTGCATTGCGATGCGCGTGATGAGAACTTTGAAAAAGTTCACCAGCGAGCTAAACTAAAGTCATGCACGCCACCTTCGACATCGACTTTGAAGTTCCCTTTCGCCACCGCGTTCGCTTCACGAACAACCTCGCCGAGGAAGACCTACAGGTTCTTTTGGACTTACTTGAATCACCGCCAGACATCAAACCACGCGTGCTGATGGTCGTCGACGATCACCTTGCGGAACATTCCGGTCGAGTCGCGGAACTGATGGCAAAACTTGAGAACAATCAAGACATCCTGTTGCTCGATGGTGGTTCTTCCGAAAACCCAGGTCCATCATTCGTGTTGCCCGGCGGAGAGACCGTAAAAAACTCAACGCATCATGTCGAACAACTTCTCTCTTTGATCAACGAACGCAACCTCGATCGTCGTAGCTATATCGTCGTCATCGGCGGCGGAGCAGTGCTCGATGCGGCCAGCTACGCGGCAGCGATCGCCCATCGTGGCATTCGTGTGATTCGCGTTCCAACAACGACGCTCGCGCAGGGCGATTCGGGAGTTGGAGTCAAAAATGCGATCAACTTTTTCAAAAAGAAGAACTGGATTGGAACGTTTGCCGTCCCGTGGGCAGTCATCAACGATGCGTCACTTTTGACAACGCTGCCCAACCGTGATTTCCGCTGCGGATTCAGCGAAGCCATCAAAGTCTCCCTGCTAAAGTCCGCAAACGACTTTACCGAGCTTTGCGACAACGCGAAACAAATTGCCAACCGCGAAATGGAAGTTGCGTTTCCCGCAATCAAAAAATCGTGTCTCTGGCACCTAAAACATATCACTCAGGGAGGCGATCCATTCGAAGCTTTAGAGGCGCGGCCGCTGGATTTCGGACACTGGTCAGCTCACAAGATGGAACAGATGAGCGGCTATCGTTTGCGACACGGCGAAGCAGTTGGAATCGGCGTTGCCATCGACTGCATTTATTCGGCTCGCGTGTTTGGATTCCCCGAAGACGACATGCGGCGAGTCATCCGATGCCTAGAAGATTTCAGTTTGCCGCTGTGGGACTCAACGCTGAACGACTTTGACGTTTTGTTGGCTGGGCTCGAGGAGTTCCGTCAACATCTTGGCGGTCGCCTTACGATCACAATGCTGCGGGCGGTCGGCGATCCGATCGACGTTCATGAGATCGACCCGGACGCCATGCGCGACTCTGTTGAGCAATTGCGGGATTTAACGCGGGGCTCCGCCGCGGTGCAAAAGTAGCACGGGCACCTTGC
>CAZORS010000251.1:0-5543 GCA_964582025.1 uncultured Pirellulaceae bacterium
GAACTTTCAACGGCTCAGCAATCTTCGATCAACTTGCCGTTCATCACTGCCGACGCAAGCGGCCCGAAACACCTTCAGATGGACGTCACTCGAGCCAAATTCGAAGAGCTGATCGATGGTCTGGTCGAGCGTTGCAAGATTCCACTCGAGCAAGCTCTTAAAGATGCGAAGTTGTCCGCCAGCGAAATCGACGAAATCGTTCTGGTCGGTGGTTCGACGCGTGTTCCCAAAGTTCAAGCGATGGTCAAAGGCGTCTTCGGCAAGGATCCTCACAAAGGCGTGAATCCTGACGAGGTTGTTGCGATCGGTGCTGCCGTTCAAGGTTCTGTTCTTTCGGGCGATCGCAAAGACGTTCTTCTGTTGGACGTGACGCCACTGACATTGGGCATCGAAACCGAAGGCGGCGTTTTGACGGCACTCGTTGAGCGTAACACGACCGTGCCGACTGAGAAGAAGCAAGTCTTCAGCACCGCAGCGGACAACCAAACGGCTGTGACAATTCAGGTCTATCAAGGCGAACGAAAAATGGCGAGCAACAATCGTTTGCTCGACAAGTTTGACTTGACCGGAATTCCTCCGGCTCCTCGTGGCGTTCCGCAAGTCGAAGTCAAATTTGACATTGATCAAAACGGCATCCTGAACGTTTCCGCGAAGGACCTTGGAACGGGCACCGAAGCCAACGTCGAGATCAAACAGTCGTCTGGACTTTCGGACGAAGAGATCGAAAAGATGAAAGCCGACGCCGAAGCAAATGCCGATGAGGATCGTAAGCAGTACGAACTTGTAACGGCACGCAACGAAGGCGAGTCAATGTGTTATCAGATGGAAAAGATGATGTCGGAACACACCGACAAGCTTTCTGATGACGACAAAGCTCCGTTGACGACGGCGATCGAAAAAGTTCGCGAAGTTGCTCAGGAAGACGACGTCGATGCGATCAAGGCAGCAGTCAAAGAACTCGAACAGGCTTCTCACGCGTTGAGCAAAGCGATGTACGACGGTGCTGGTGCGGACGCAGGGACGACCGACGGTTCTGCGGAAGCCGCTGGTGAGGAAGAAACAGCTTCCGCTCCGACTGAAGACGACGCGATCGACGCTGAATTCGAAGTCAAAAACGACTAATGGACAAGTGTCCGTAGCATCAAACCGAAACGGCTCCAAATGAACTAAATCATTCGGAGCCGTTTTTTTCGTTCGGTGGGCTTAAATGTTTGATTTTGCGATATCATCCATGATTGGAGACCGCTCGTTCCACTTAATTTTTTTATCTTCTCCAGAATAGCCGCCACGGAGCGAACCGCTATGGACCCAGTTGGCTCTGGGAAAATAATATACAGGACCGCCAATTACACCACCGAAAAAAGCCTGCGATGGATCGCACTTTCCAATGAACATTAAAGACCGAAATATCTTTCTGCGGACCGGCGAAGCGGACGACCTTGCCGCGACGGTAACGTACTCCGACAAACCGCCGGTTCCCCAATGCGCCGAACTGATTGGAATCTACGATGACCTTCTGGCAACCAAACGCCACAGCTGGACGACTCATCTGCGTCTGATCAAGGAGCTCGGCCGCGGAGGGCAGGGCGTTGTCTATCTGACGGAGCGTCGCGGAGCGGACGACTTTACGTTGCCCGTTGCGATCAAGGTGTTTTCTCCAGAGCGACATCCAAGTCCAGCGGTCTATGACGATGACATGGCTCGCATGGCTCGAGTCGCGGCTCGGGTTGCCCGAATCCAACATGAAAACCTTTTGCAGGTTTATAACTTCCTCGACCGTGACCGCATTCGAATGATGGTCATGGAATGGGTTGAAGGATTCGACCTTCGCCGACTGATGACGCCGAAGATGTTTGGGATTGTGAAAGATCGTTTCAGCCAAAAGCGTTGGGACTACATTAACGACGTTCTGATAACCTACGGTGAAGACCAGCCAAGATTCCGCCCTGGCGTCGCGGTCGCCATTGTCCGAGAGTGTCTGGAAGGTTTGGCAGCGATGCATCGCAACGGCATCGTCCACGGTGACGTAAAGCCTGCTAACATCATGCTCAAGCGAAGCGGTCATGCGAAAATGATCGACATGGGATCTGCGTTTGAATCGAACAACCCGATGAACCGCAGAACTTGCACGCCGACTTATGCTTCGGTGGAAGTGTTGCTTGGTGGCGACTGCACGCCATTGTCAGACCTCGCCAGTGTCGGATATGTCTTGCTGGAGTTGATCGCGGGAAAGCAGCTGTTTGCTGATGCGAAAAACTTGGACCAATTGATCAACGCCAAAGAGAGCATGTGGGAAAATCTACAGGACCGGCTTCCTGAAGATGTTGCCGATAACGACTTACTAATGAAATTCTGTCGCGGCCTAACCGACCCAGATCCTGAAGCGAGATACCAAAGCGCTGAAGCAGCTGAATATTTTGACGATGGTGCCTCCGCTTTCCACCGGCAATTGATCAAAGCTGACCTCGCAACGGAGTACGATCAGGACATTCGTGTCTGGATCGACGAGCTTCTTGAAATCGAGGAAATGCAGCAACTTGAAGAGGACGTTTAGTCTCTCAGCCCGACGAAAACGTCGTCAATTCTTGGCCCGCTTTCAAACGTGTTTAAATCAATTGGATCCGGCATTCTGTCCAGATCGTAGACACAAGTCATTTCTGGCGCATTGAATTCAAGATAGTTTAAGTGCATTTTCTTGGTCTTTTTTGGCTCGTAATTGTCGGCGAATTCAAATGCCAATGAGAGACTTGTCAGTGCGACTAAGAGAGTCAACGAAGTTCGAAACGTCATGATCAGTCACCTTTTCGAAAGTTGGAATGGGGAGAAGGTCAAAATCGAATTCACGTCCTTCTCTGCATATTTCTCTGCATCGCAGCCTGAATCTAACGCCAATTATTGAAAGATTGTTTGGCATTGGTCCCGCAACTTGGAAATTGCCGGTCTCCAACATCCCCCTTCCTTTGTGGGCTCTTCGGGGAATTTAGTGGGTGAATTCGAATTCCTTGAACCTGTCTACCCATGGACATTGGTGGCGAAACGAGTTTGAAAGACAAAAATTCAAATCCCTCGCCCAATAATTCGGGCAACGTTTGATCAGGTAAGACAGCGTTAGGATTTGAATTTTCGGGAGAGGGGAGCGAGTTAATTTGTTGCGTAGCAGTAACTGCTCAACGGAAGCGCAATTGATAGTTGCCACTAAATTCCGCAAAAAGGGGGAAGTACTGCGAAGCTAGGCCTCGACGGCCTCAAATACTTTCAAGACTTCGAGATCCTCCGCGGGCGAAATCGTACGCATATCTAACAGCAACTTCCCTTTTTGGACTCGGCCAAGAATCGCTGGAGAACCGGCACGCAAATTCGCCGTCAACGTGCCGACAGATCCAACAGGAGAAATTGAAACACACCAAGTCGGTATTTTCTGTGCCGGCAAACTTCCTCCGCCAAGCATTGCTTCTTCCTCGATCGCGTCGCACGATGCGACACAGGAAACCGCTGACAAAAGAGACGACATCTTCTCGGCTCGAAGCTTTAAGTTCTCGACCGGCATCGAAAGCATGCGCAGCAGTGGAATCGCTTGCTTCGCCTGTCCTTCGTCGCGGTAAAGGCTGAGCGTCGCATGCAGGGCCGCCAGCGTCATTTTGCCGACTCGCATCGCTCGCATCAACGAATCTTTCAGGATGCGATCAACGTACTTCTTTTTGCCCGCGATGATCCCACACTGCGGACCACCAATCAGCTTGTCGCCACTGAACAGAATCAGATCGGCACCGTCGCGAATACTCTCCGCTGCGACTGGTTCATTTTGCAAACCAAACTGAGCGTAGTCCAACAACGCGCCCGATCCAATGTCGTCGATCAAAGGCAAGTCATGTTTCGCAGCAAGTTTCGCAAGTTCTTTCGTCGAGATCGTTTTCGTAAATCCAACCACCTCGAAGTTGCTCGGGTGAACTTTCAGCAACGCGCCGGTGAGTTCCGGATCAATTGCTTTTTCGTAGTCTTCCAAGTGCGTCTTGTTTGTCGTCCCAACTTCTTTCAACTTTGCGCCGCTGCACTCCATTACGTCGGGCAAGCGGTAACTTCCACCGATCTCGATCAATTGTCCCCGAGAAACAATGACTTCTTTGCCGGCGGCCATCGCCGAAAGCGTCAGCATCGTCGCGGCAGCGTTATTATTGGTGACGACCGCTGCCTCGGCTCCGGTAAGCTCGCAGATCAAACGTTCGACGGCTTTCACTCGCTGACCGCGATCGCCGGTCGCGAGGCTGATTTCAACGCTTGCGTAACCTTTGGAAATTTCGTTGACGGCATCGAGAGCTTCCGTGGCGATAGGAGCACGCCCAAGCCCCGTATGCAACACGATTCCAGTGCCGTTGATGACGCGACGCAGGTAAGGCCGCTCTTCATTGCTCAACCAATCCGCGATCTTGTCTGCCATCTCTGTCGGCGATGGGATCGGGACTTCGCCAGCAGCGTCAACAACCTGTGTCCGCAAATCGTCCAAAAATGTGCGGACACCTTCTGCGACGACGCCATGATTGATGTTCTCAACCATCTTCTTCAGCTGAGGGCTTTCGAGCAGTTGATTGACGGAAGGGAGGTTGCGAAGAAAATTGTTGGGCATGATCGTCCTACGAGCTAATTGGAAGTTTCCATTGTAGCCCCGCAGTGCGGTCTGTCCCAGACTGACAAGAACGAATCCTAGTTGGGCTCTAAGCGAAGAATCACATGAAAGCCGAACTGAGTTGCCACGGGATCGCTGACTTCTCCAATCTTAAGTTTCTGCACGGCTGCGGAAAATGGTGCGACCATTTTTTCAGGAGGAAAATTCCCCAACTTGCCTCCGTTTGATTTCGAAGGACCATCAGAATACTTCGCCGCCAACTCGCCGAAGATGTCAGGGTTTGCTCTCACATCCATGCTAATTTGCATCGCAAGTTTAATCGCTTCATCTTTGGTCCGTTCGTTATTTTCGCCGCTATGACCAATCAAAATATGAGAGGCGTTGAGCACTTCACCGGCGGCTGCTGCTTGAGCCGAAACTGCCTGCTTTTCGTTGTCATCGACGACATACTTCAAGACGACAACAACCAAGGCTATCAACAACACGGCAAGGATCATGATGATGCCGGCAACGGGAGTGTCTTGTTTCTTCACGGTTGATTCTGACCCAAAGTGTTAGAGAGGCTGTACTATTTTTCTTTTTGATTGCGCCGTTCACGTTCGAGACCTTCTTCGCGAGCTTCGCTGAGCGTTTTTGCAGAAAGACGTTTTACATTTGCTTCCATCTCGGTACCGGCTTTGAACGTAACTACTTTTTTTGCCGGCAGCATGATCGATTCACCGGTGTTCGGATTACGCCCTTTTTTTGCAGCGCGATCTTTAACTTCGAATACACCAAACTTCCGCAATTCGATTCGGCCTTCGGAGACCAACCCGCGGATGATCGCGTCGAGCGTTTCCTGCACCGCTTCCTTGGCCAGCGTCTGGGGAATGTCCAGCGCCTCGGCGACTTCTTTGGCGATATCTTTTTTCGTTTTCAAACT
>CAZORS010000251.1:5643-7313 GCA_964582025.1 uncultured Pirellulaceae bacterium
CACTTGCCGCTGCTGGAAAACGTAAGCTCCCCACGATGGTCTCCGGACGGAACTCGATTGGCGTACGTTGGTCTTGATCGCAATGAAAAACGCCAGTTGTTCTGTCACTGGTTCGCAGATGATCGAGCGACCGCTCTAACGCATTTGACGGAATCGCCCAGCGGAATCACTTGGTCCCCCGACGGAAAACGAATCGCATTCTTCATGTCCGTGGCAGCCAAAGCGAAACCGTTCGTGGCGTTACCCGAAAAACCAAAGGGTGCCGAATGGGCAGAGCCACCGAAGATGATCACCAAGCTCCGTTATCGATCCGATGGTTCAGGTTTTCTTCCGGATACATTTTCACACTTGTTCGTAGTCGGCGCTGATGGCGGTTCGCCACGACAGTTGACGACAGGTGACTTCAATCACAATGGCACCATCTGTTGGCGTAACGATAGCAAAGAAATCTTGATCTCTGCCAACCGGCACGAAGATCATGAATATCAACCCAATAACAGCGAGATCTATCGAGTCAGCCTTTCCGACCGCAGCATCACTGCGGTCACAGATCGCGTTGGACCCGATGGAAGCCCAGCGATATCCGACGATGGGAAAACAGTTGCCTTCGTTGGCTACGACGACGAGTTCCTTGGCAATCAAACTCAGACGCTGTATCTGATGGACTCCGATGGAAGCAACAAACGACAACTACTGGAATTCGATCGCAGTGTTGGCGGTCCCAAATGGAGCAAATCTCACAACGGCTTCCTGTTCACGTATACCGATCAAGGCAACGCCAAACTTGCGGTCGTTACGTTTGATGGGAAGATGAAAAAACTGGCCGACAACCTTGGCAGCAACTGTATTGGACGTCCTTACGCCGGAGCTAGTTCATTCTCTGTGTCCGACAATGGAGTGATTGCTTTTTGCGTGACGACGCCGAAGATGCCAGGCGAACTTGCTCGGCTCGAAGGCGGTGACTTGCAAGTGCTGACTCACTTGAACAACGATCTTCTGGATCACAAGGAACTTGGCGAGGTCACCGAGCGTCGTTTTCGTTCATCCGCCGGTGAACTTGAGATTCAGAGCTGGCTGATGACTCCGCCGAACTTTGACAAATCAAAAAAGTATCCTCTGATTCTGGAAATTCACGGCGGGCCATTTGCTGCTTACGGGGACGTATTTTCTGCGGAGCTACAACTGATGGCTTCTGCCGGCTATGTCGTGCTCTACGTGAATCCGCGCGGCAGCACCAGTTACGGCCAAGACTTCGCGAACGAGATCCATCACAATTATCCGGGACAGGATTACGATGACCTGATGAGTGCCGTCGATACGGTGATCGCCGAAGGCTACGTTGACGAAGATCGCCTCTATGTGACTGGCGGAAGCGGAGGCGGCGTTCTGACCGCGTGGATCATTGGAAGTACGAATCGCTTTAAGGCCGCGGTTGTCGCGAAACCGGTGATCAACTGGTATAGCTTTGCGTTGACCTCCGACGCGTACAACTTTTTCTACAAGTACTGGTTTCCCGGATTGCCCTGGGATCATACCGAGCATTACATGAAGCGTTCGCCGATTTCAAAAGTTGGCAATGTGGAAACACCGACGATGCTTTTGACGGGTGAAGCGGATTATCGAACTCCGATCAGCGAGTCAGAGCAATATTATCAAGCGCTCAAGTTGCG
>CAZORS010000252.1:0-4139 GCA_964582025.1 uncultured Pirellulaceae bacterium
CAACATCGTCGCGGCCGTAAAAGTAGAGTCGACCGTCAAATTCGACGAGTTGGCCAACCACCTTTACGTCAGCATTGACTTCCATCGTACCACTGTCTGTTCCATCGGTTCGCCACAGTTTGTTGCTGAAACCACGAAAGTAAAGTTGGTCATTGAATTCAATGTGTAAGTCAAAATTAAAGTTCGTCGCGGAAGTCATCCGCGTTGTTCCGTTGGAAGTGCCATCGGAAGTCCAAAACCATCTTCCATCGTTGTCGTGCGCGATGAAAATGAGCTGGTCGTTGAAGCTGACTGGATTGCGAGGATCCGACGTTGCCGAACCTGGACGAATGTCGAGCAGCGTAAGTTGGCTCGTCGACGTATCGTGCACCCAAATCTCTTTTCCGTGAACGCCATCGTCGGCGGTAAAGTACAGCAGGTCGTTAATGCTCGTCAACAAGTCCAGTGATGATCCCTCTGCGCCGTCACGAATATCTGCCGCGAGAACGGTTCCCTCTTCGGTGCCGTCGGACTCCCAAAGTTCTTCTCCGTGAACTCCATCATCGACTGCGAAGTAAAGCTTGCTACCAACGACTTGCATGTCGCCGCCCGCGACTTCAAAAGCTGGCCCAATCGATTTGATTTTTGTGAACGCAGTTCCGTCGGTGCTCCAGAGTCCAATCGTGTTGTCCGTGTCGAGCGCCAAAAAGTGCAGCTCTCCGTTGAGGACTTCACCAGTTGAAACGACGCCGTCCCGAGGACCGGGATAGAAATCGCGAACCATCTGAGTTCCAGCTTCCGTGCCATCGCTGCGATAAAGTTCTCGGCCATTGCCCAGTGACTCAGCGATGAAATACGCCGAACCGTCAAACTCGATTGCCTCTGTCGGGTCCGAAGAACCACTCGCGTCGACAGTCGGGTTGATGTCGACAAGCGGAGCGACGTCCGCCGCCAAAAGGTTTCTGTCTTCGAGTTTGCTGTATTGCAAGCGGCACGGTCGAGAGCGTGGGAATGGGTAAGAAGCCATAGGACAAGCCTTGTTGCGGAATGGAAGGTCTTGTCGATTGTAGGAATGTAGTAATCGAGAATACAGAGGAATGTTTTGACACACGAGTTTTTCGTAAACTAATCCTACGCCTTCTGCCCTCTAACGCGTCGTTTCAAGGTTTGTTACGATGTGGCAGGGATTAAAACTGTTACTTGCACGGACCGAAGTTTGAACGAAAAGACCAAAGACCAAGCCGACTACGCGTTGTTGCAAACGCTGCATCGCATGCTCCGGCAGCTTACCGATATCGCAGATCGAATGCGCCGCGGACCAATCCAGATTCGTTTGGTGAAGACGACGGAGCAAGGGTTCTCAGATGCTCTGGAGGCGAAAAAGGAAGAGCTGTTGGCGATGCGGAAAGAGTCCCGATCCAAGCAGGGGCAATTGGACGATCGCGAGGCGAAGGTAGAAGACTTGCGTGCGAAACTTAACGCCGCTGACTCGAACAAGGAGTTTCAGCTTTTGAAAGATCGCATCGCGGCCGACGAGCAGGCCAACAGCGTTCAAGCAGACGAGATTTTTGAAACGCTCGAAAAGATCGATGTCCTTGAAGCCGAACTCAAAACCGCCGAAAGTAATCTCGAGAAAGCAAAATCCGAAACGGCTGGAATCGAAAAGAAAGTCGCCGCAGAGTTGGTGACGATGAAAAATGAGGACGCTCGGATTCGTGACGAGCTGGCCGAAGCGTTGAAGAAGCTGCACTCAGACCTCCGCGTCCCCTACGAGCGAAACATCAAGAATATGGGCGAGGACACTTTTGCTGCCACAGATTTGAGTACCTGTGGCAATTGTAATATTACGCTCACGCAGCAAACGAAAAGCGATATTCTCAGTTGCAAGCCACTGCTTTGCAAAGGTTGCGGTTCCATCCTCTATCGCGAATCTTGATGCGGGGAAACATGATGCGCGATTTGATTCTGGGAACGGCCGGTCACATCGATCACGGCAAAACTTCCCTGATCGGAGCTCTGACTGGCACCAACACGGATCGACTGCCAGAAGAAAAGAAACGTGGCATCACGATTGAGCTTGGCTACGCGTTTCTCGAGATCGAAGATTACAACATTGGCGTCGTTGACGTTCCCGGTCACGAAAAATTCGTGCGACAGATGCTCGCCGGAGCCACCGGCATGGACATGGTTCTGCTCGTGATCGCAGGCGATGATTCTGTCAAACAGCAAACGATCGAACACCTAGATATTTTGAGGTTGTTAGACCTGACGTGTGGTGTGATTGCGTTGACGAAATGTGATCTGTGTGAGGATTCGTGGCTGGAGATGGTTGAAGAGGAGATCCGGTCGACGGTCGCGGATACTTTCTTGCACGACGCTCCAATCATTCGCACGAGTTCCAAATCTGGGTTGGGGATTGAGGATCTGAAGAAGGCAATCAAGGAAGCCGGCGACACCGTTTCGGCGTCTGAAGTCGCGAACAGAGAGTCCGCTCCGTTTCGGATGGCGATCGATCGCGCGTTTTCGATCGAAGGTCACGGCACTGTCGTCACCGGAAGTGTCAGTAGCGGAAAGTTGAACATCGGCGATCCGGTTGAAGTTCAACCCGGTTCGCTTTCGGTTCGTGTCCGCGGGATTCAGAATCACGACTCCGGCAGCGAAGAAGTGCATCGAGGACAACGGGCGGCAATTAACCTGGCCGGTGTCAAGCTCGATGAGATCGGTCGCGGTCACGAGCTTGCAGCGGTCGGGCACCTCGTACCTTCCAAACTGCTCACCGTTCGATTGCACTTGCTCAATAGCGTGAGGAAACCTCTCAGAGATCGAACGCGTGTTCGTTTTCACATTGGCACCGCTGAGCTGTTTGGCAATATTCGATTGCTGGACTGCAATGAGCTTGAACCAGGCAAAAGTGGATTTGCTCAAATTTGGTTGTCTGAGCCTGCGGTCACCGTTTGGAATCAGCCATTCGTAATCCGACTCGAGTCACCTGTTTTGACGATCGGTGGTGGGCGAGTAATTCATTCGGAAGCCGCGGCGATTAAGAAGCCGACGGATATGGATTTAAAACATGTCCAGCGAATGGAATCTGATTCCGGTGATGAACGTGCGGCATCGAGCGTCTATTTGCTCAACGATGCGTCATTCAAAGCAGACTCGTTTCCTCGGGTCGCGGGAGTTGTCGAATACCAAAAAGCCTACGATCGACTCAAGGAATCTGGCGAACTGGTTGAAACTGCGATCTCGCAAAGCAAAAACGTTTGCATGCACCGCGATCGGTTTGAGCAGCTTGGTGCTCAAGTTGTCAAAACGTTGACGCGATTGCATGAAGCCAATCCATTACGATTCAGCCACAAACGTAACGTCGTCGAAAACGAGTTTGCTTGGTTGGAGCAAAAGGAATTGCTTGATGCAGTGATTTCCCATTTGACGAAAGAGAAAACGGTCTTTTCAAACGTGAAAACCGTTGCCCTTTCCGGGTTTGGTCCCAAGCTTTCGAAAGGTCAGAAGGTGTTGTTGGAAGATCTGCTTTCCAAGCTTTACGCTGCAGGACTAAAGCCGCCAACCGCGGCGGAGCTGCAGAAGTCTGCGACTAAAAACAAAGACGCCGTTCCGGAATTGCTGGCGATGGCCGCCGAAAACGGAGACATCGTCAAAGCGAACGACGAATACTTCTTTCACGCCGAAGTTGTCGAGGAAGCCTGGTCAAAAATCCGCACCGCGATGGAGGCCAACGGTGGGATGACGATGAGCGACATTCGCACGTTGATCGACACGAGCCGCAAATGGGCTGTTCCGATCTGTGAGTACCTCGACGATTCGGGCTTCACGAAACGCGAAGGTGATTTGCGAATCTTGGTTGTGTGAGGATGGTTAGGCGGGGTGGCTTGGGGTGTTGCGATCCTCATGCGACTACTCGTCTCTCTTTGCTCTCGATGGCTGCATTGTCGTGGGCGGTGCGTTGATCTTTTTTATGGTGCCGCGGTCATCAAGGCCACTTCTTTTTTTCAGCGACCGTTCGAACCGAACACTCAATGCTGATTTTTTTTTGGAGTAAGGATCTGGAAGATTGAGATTTTTCAAAGTCAAATTATTTGTGGAACACACTATTTTTTTCTTGCGTCACTAACCTTCAATCCTTTAGAAATAGAAAGTGATGG
>CAZORS010000252.1:4239-5338 GCA_964582025.1 uncultured Pirellulaceae bacterium
GTCATGGAGCTAAACCAATCGTTAGCTGTCGGATCAGTTCACTGTTTTCTTAAAAGGATTTTTTCATGGAAGTTGAAGATACAGTCCAACCTAATTCTGGTCGAATCAACCGAAGGAAATTATCAACCGAAGGAAATTCAAAAAGGCATTCAAGTCTAAAAGAAAACGGCGGAAGGAATCTCAGTCGTATCAAACGTTGGAAAAGCGTTCGATGCTGGACGCCAATCCTGTTGCGATCGCTGACCCTCAATTCTTTACATTCAGGAATACGACGCTAAGTATTTCGGAAATTGACCAAGGTCTCCTCGCCAACGATTTTGATGCAGAAGGCAGTAATCTTTCAGTTGTTTCTACCTCCGATCCGCAAAATGGATCTTTGACGTTTGACGCTGACGGGACGTTTACGTACGTCCCAACGAATTCGTTTGAAGGTGTCGACTCCTTTACCTACCAGATTAGCGATGGAGTGAACCTGAGCGAAGAGGCGACCGTCAAGATTAGAGTTGGGAAAGGGTTGTCAGCGAATTTGCGAGCTGACGACGTTTCAAACAGCAGTTTTTTGCACGACGGGGCGTTGGCGTTAGATCTTCCCATTGGAAGTGGATTTTCACTTGCTTACCGATCCGACAGCATTCCAACCGTTTTGATTCCGATCGATACTTTCCTGACTCCAGGTGCGGAATATCCCGATTCGATTGTCGCCAACCTGACGGTGGATGGAGTTTCAAGTGGTGATGTTGAATTCACTGGAAATGATATTGCCAACGGCGGACCATTGCGTTTTGTTTTGCGAACGCTCAACACGCAGTCGGAATCGGGGACCTATGACTGGTCAGCCAATATCACTTTGAGCTACGACAGTGGACCAAATTCAAGTTCGCCAAACACGAACACCTTCAGCGGCAAGACCAATATCGTCAATCGCACCGATAGTGAGTTCGGTAGTGGCTGGTGGCTTAACGGTTTGGACCGACTACACGTTCAATCTGATGGAGTCATGCTTGAGAACGGAGATGGGTCAAGCTTTTGGTTTGCGTCCGATGGTTCCGGCTTCGAAATCGCGGATGGTGATCTCTCTCGTTCAGTTCTGTCTCAATCC
>CAZORS010000252.1:5438-7246 GCA_964582025.1 uncultured Pirellulaceae bacterium
AGCCGAACGATCGAGGAGATTCATTACCCTAATGGCGAATCGTGGATGCTTTACGCCACGGCCCATTTTGGCTTGCAATTTGGGACCGGCAATACGGTTGCAAAAGCAAATGAAGCAAATGCTCGCTACACGGATGAACGAGGAGAGATCTTTAATTTTTCGACAGATCGATTCGGGAACGTTACTTCTTTGACGACTCCGCTTGGGAACCAAACGGTTTCCGAATTTGACGACTTCGGTCAACTCTTCCGCGTGACTGGCGAGGATCCTGATGGTGACGGAGATGGACTTGCGCCGACAATTGCATACGGATACGACAGCGTTGGAAACCTTTTGACGACAGTTAATGCTGACGGAACCACTGCCACTTCAACTTGGGAACCTGTCTACAACGGATTGGCCAGTTTTACGAATGAACTTGGCGATACCGACACGTGGACTCACGATCTTTTAACAGGCGATGTTCTTTCCCGCACCGACGCTGAGGGTAATTTGTGGTCGTACACTTACGACATTCATGGCAACCTAAAATCAGAAATTTCGCCACCAGTTGCGGATGGCGTTTCGAGTTCGTTCGCTGGTGGAATTGTCGGGGGACCCATCGGTGACGCAGGCGATGAACCCGGTCACTTCGAAGATGAATTCGTTTCGATCGTAACGACCTACATCTATGAAGACGCGATCTATAATCGTCTTAGCGAGATTGTTTTTGATGACGAAACGACGCAGAGTTTCACGTGGACAACTGCTGATCAACTTGAATCGGTTACAGACGAGTTAGGTCGTACAAACTATTACTCCTACGATCCGTTGGACCGGCTAGTCGGCTCAACGTTGCCGGACCCTGATGGTCCAGCAGAACCGGGAGTTGCCCCAGTTTACACTTGGCAGTACGGCGATAATTTGCTGGTGGAACACGAAACAGATCCGCTTGGGAATGTCACGTCTTACACCTATGACGTCATGGATCGATTGGAAAAACTCAAGCTGCCAGATCCAGATGGTTCGGGTCCACTCGAATCGCCAGAGTACGTCTACGATTACGATGCATCCGGCAATTTGACTTATGAAAAGAATCCTGAGTTTGACGAATTCACACACGTTTCTCATTCCTACGATGCGGACGGACGCCTGAAATCGACGACAGGACCAGTCATCGGCCAAACCACTACTTATTCTTACGACAAGCTGGATCGCCTGATTGGAGAAATTGATCCAGCGGGACGGATTATTTCTTACCAGTACAATGTCAATAGCGAACTGGTGTCAGTCATCGATCATGATGGCTCGAAAGTATCGTATTTGTATGACGCAGCTGGCCGTCTAATTTCTGCGACGGATCAGATCAATCGAACCACTACTTACGATTATTTCAAGACTGGATGGTTGAAAACCACAACGCTGCCTGATCCGGATGGTTTGGGCCTGACCGAGTCACCAGTCTATGAAAACGTCTACGACACTCTGGGGCGGCTGGCCAAGGAAATTGATCCTCTGGATCGTGATCAGGTATACATCTACGATTCGCGACATCGAGTGATTGAACACGTTCATCAGGATCCGGATCGTGATAGCTTAGGGAACGGACCGTTGATGCCAGCATCGACTTGGTACCGTTACGATGATGCGGGTCGCCTTGACGAAATGGAAGACGTACTGAATCGAATCACTGAATATGCCTATGATGATTTGGATCGTTTGACGAAGTTGACACTGCCGGACCCAGACCGCGATGATGGTCCACAGACCAGTCCCTTCGAAACTTATGGATATGACGTCGTTGGCAATCTGGTTTCCAGTGTCGACGC
>CAZORS010000253.1:0-3343 GCA_964582025.1 uncultured Pirellulaceae bacterium
CTCTGGCCCGGCGGAAACGATGGCCTCCATTTTGCTAAACTGATCCGATGGAAATTGCTCAACTAAAAGATATCGCTTGGTGGCAATCGCTGTGTCCCGATATACACATCACCGAAGACCAAGCGATCGATCAACTTTCGCCGCCGAAGCCACGAACAGCGATCCGGCAAGACGATTGGAATGTCTGCAAAGAACTGATAAACGAGGAAGGTTACTTCGCGTACGATTCGTACTTCGATCCAGCTTTGGTTGAATCGATCGCCAACGCGTTTGAGACGCTTGATGATGCGAACATTCCGCCGATCTTTAGTCTTGTTTTCGATGAAGTCTGGGAGCTAATGCATCGGCTCCATCCGATGATGTCGGATCTGGTCGGCGACTACTGGATGCTGCCCGCTGTTTGGGCTTGGCACGTTAAAGCGTCAAATCAAACTGCTTTCGCGCCACATCGAGACCAAGTCCGAGAGGCGGCTCCTGATGACGATGATCATCTTGACTATTTGACGATCTGGATCCCGCTCACTGATTTGAATTATCTCAGTTCGTGCATGTGTATCGTTCCCGCGTCAGCCGATCCGGATTACGACATGGGCACCAAGAAAGTCATCGTTGAAGATTTGCAGTCCATTCGAATGTTGCAAGGCCGGAAAGGTTCTGTGTTCTGCTGGACGACCGGCATGATTCATTGGGGCACGCGACAATCCAGCTTCGGGCCGCCGCGAAAAAGCATCGGGCTTTGCGTGCAAAATCCGGAAGCTGAATGTTACGACTCGCCGCCAATTGACTATTCGAATTCCTACGATCTGAATGCTCGCTTAAGCATCATTGGACAGCAGATCATCAATTACTCTCGCGAAGCCGATGACTCCGTTTTAAAGCTGGCTCACGGGCTAATCATCCCCGAATCGAGCTAGTTGTGGCGGGATAAATCATACGACCCCGAGTCAATCTGACCCACTTCGCCGGCTTTTCGGTTGAAATCCAATTGACCGCTTTTATGTTTGTGATTTGTCCGCTATCAATACTTAAGATCTAGTATTGGCTCCGAACTGTTGGAATCCATCGATGTTGAAAAACTCTGAATCAGACCTAAAACCGAACTCAGGTTCGAACAAAAGCGATGACGCCATGGCGTTGATCCTGCAACAAGCAGGAAAGTCAGCTGATGAAGTCGCTGCGCTTTCGACTTTGGACGACGCGGATCGCAGCGCCGAAAGTCAGTTTTCGGGGGAAGCACCAACGATCACGGCGTTGTTCGGTAAAGGGAAAGCGCGTGAATTTTACGCGGGCGATTTTGCGCCGTCGCCTACGGTCGCCAAAGTCATGGGGGAGTGTCTCGATTTTTTGATGAAGCGAAAGGAAGAGAAGGCTCTCTGTAATCACGAAAAGATGCTCTTCCGCAAAGACGTCATCGATGGATTGGCCAAACGTGGCTTCTTCGGGTTGGCAATTCCGGAACAGTACGGCGGAAGCGGTGCGAAACTTGGCGACCTCGGTCCCCTGCTCCGCGCGTTGACGTTTGTTCATCCTGATTTGGCGGTCCTGTTCGAAGTTCATAACTTCCTCGGTCCTGTTACTCCAATCCTTGACTTTGGAACCGAAGAACAGAAATCCTATTTCTTGCCGAAGATGGCCAGCGGCGAGCTACTTGGTTCATTTGCGTTGACCGAACCGGGAGTCGGTGCCGACCCGAGCAAACTTTCGATGACGGCTCGACTCGAAGGAGATCATTACATCGTCAGTGGAGTCAAATGGCCGATCACGAACGTCATCTACGGTGGCGTTTGTATTCTGGTTGTGAAGCTTGAAGGTCACGACTTAAAACCGGGTCGAGATTCAGGAATGATTGTGTTTGAAGTGCCGGCAGCGGACAGCGAAAACTTCAGCATGAAGCGGAATGATTTGACGGCCTTCGACTACCTTTGGAACGCTCGCTTTCGCTTAACCGATTGCAAAATTCCGAAAAGCAGTTTGCTCGGACCACCGGGACGCGGATTGGCTCAGGCGTTTAGTTCATTGGCCAAAGGTCGCGGCGGCATCGGAGTCAACAGCGCCGCGAAGACGTTTAAATTACTTGCTCATGTGATTCTTGATCCGGAATTGGAAGGCGAAGAATCGACTGTCGAAGAAGTAGCCCCAAACGGTGGAGGCTGGACTAGCTTCCGCAGCACGTTCGGCAAACCGATCGGAGCGGCTCCGAGAATCCAAACTTGGATCGGTCGCGCGGCTGCTCATGGTTTGGCGGCTCGCGTTTTAGGTGACCTCTGTTTCCGACTCGCGGCCAACGGTGTCCGCGACGAAACGCAGGGAATGATTGCGAAAGTGTATGCAACCAAATGTTTGCTGCAAACTGCGATCAATTGTTATCAAATTCAAGGTGGCCGGTCCGTGCACACCGACGAAAAACGAAAGTTCACTCGCTTGGATGCAGCCGGCGCGACAGATGCTTCGGTTGACAAATCGCCGACCGGCCACAACGCTTCGATGCCCGGTCACGCGATCGAAAACTACATCGGCGAGAACATGCATGAGTTCACGATTGCAACGGTTTACGAAGGTCCGAACCCGGTTCTTTCAGATGTCGGAGCTCCCAACGCGATGACTCGGAGCATTCGCGGAAAGTACCTCGAGCCAATCGGCATCGCGGAAGTCAATGGAAGTTTTGGCTTTATGGAGAAGGCCAAGTTTGGAGCGTTTATCGCCAAAACCGTCGCTGGTTCGTATCTGTCGTCCTGCGACCTGTCGGGCGTGCAGAATCGGTTCGACCAGAAAGATACTTATGTTCGCAAAGCAATGAAAAGGAATCGTGTCCTAGGACGACGAATCCTGATGGTCATCGCCAAGTATCAAAAGAGTTTTATGGATCAAAGTTTTCTGCTTGGCGACGAAGGTGGGATCTTCGATCAACTGTGCCACAATCTTGCGTCGATGTGCTTTGCACTTTCGATGGATAAGCCTGACTCAGAATATTTGAAAGTTGCTGCAGCGTTGGATCTCGAAGCGAGTCTGCGACTTGGTGGTCAGGAAAATTCTCCGTGGTTGCAAAAATTGTGGGCTGAGATCGGGCAACTGATGATGGATCGCAATTCAACATTGCACAAGGATTTGATCGTTGACATTGAAGTGCAGCCGATTCCATTGGACCCGCGATTCATCGATCGGTTCATATAGAATCACCGCGTTTCATGAGGCCCTTTTTTTCGTTTAGGGACCGTTTGAAAGTTAAACCGGTGGTCTCTGGCCAAAGTTCGTTTGACTTAACGATTGGCTACGGTTCATTGAACGGTATTGCCGTTAAACTACCTCAAACAATCTGCAAGGACTACGAAAAAAGGCCACTCGT
>CAZORS010000253.1:3443-7217 GCA_964582025.1 uncultured Pirellulaceae bacterium
TTGCCGTTAAACTACCTCAAACAATCTGCAAGGACTACGAAAAAAGGCCACTCGTCCGGTGTGACGAGCAGCCTTTTCTTACTTCTGATTTGTAAGGTGCTTGAACTCAAGCAATGATCATTAGTGTCAGCCACCGCTCATGCAAACGGGAGTTGCGGTTGGGTAGTAGAGTGTTGTCGGCTGGCTGTAAGTTGGCTCAATGATTTGCGTCGTTGCCGATGCTGGATTGCTGACTAACGGCTCCGGCTCAACTGTCTTTGCTTGAACCGTAACCGCGGCAACCGGTGTAGCTGACTTGGCTTGTTTCGTTGTCTTCGTAGAGTGAGCAAGCGGCAAGGCAACCGTTTTGGCTGGCTTGACAGTTTTGGCGGCAGTGCTGAAATATTCTTCTGGCGATACTTCAATGATTGGATTGGGTGAGGCTTCGCTTGCGATTGGCGACAATATCTCGGTTTCTACAAACTGCACCGAATTGTATTCGTTTGAATAAGATACAGACTCATGCTCGATCCAAACGACCTCTCCCGAAGAATCGTAAGTGACGATTGATTGAGCCTCTGTCATACCAGCGGTTGCCAACAGGGTGGTCAAAGCAACCGCGACAATGGTGAGGTTTGTTTTCTGCATTCGATTAGCCTTTCTAAATTTCGTGGTGCGAGCCCACATAGAGTGGTTGTGTAGACGCTTTGCACCGTTTCATGACGGATTGATGCGAAAATGAATCAAAAATCCATGATTTAGCTTCGTTTCCGCTTCAAGACCCAAGTGTTGCAACGGCCGTGCCAATTCCTTAGCTCTGAGAGACGGATGCTTGTTTCCTGAGGAGTTCAAGATTGAAAAAACAAACCAATGAGAAACTTGTGTCCTGAATACGTTTTTTTCACGTGCAACTCGATGATCCCTCGGTACTGTTCGCAAAATTGATGGTTTTACCTTTTGCGACACTGTCTCAATTTTCGTTGTTGGCAATGATGATGACTAACGTTTCGTTTGATTTGCGTGGTTTTGTAAGGAGTGAAATTTGTTCAATGCATTCAATGGCATCCTGTTGGTGCTGGTTTCCCTCTGCCCTGTTGTCGGTTTCGCCCAGACTCAGAAGCAACAGGAAAGCGATCAAACTCGCGCCGATGACTCCGTTAGCTTTGTCAAAACAGTAGCGCCAATCATTGTCGCGAAATGCGGCAAGTGTCACGTTGCCAGTTCGAAAGGTCGTTACGGAATCGCATCGTACTCCGCATTGATGGCGAGTGACTCTATCTCGCCCAATGATCCCGAAGGCAGCAGCTTTATCGAGGTCATTGAATCGGGCGAGATGCCCAAGGGCGGGCTGAAAGTTAGCGACAGCGAACTCAAAACGTTGAAAGACTGGATTGGCCAAGGAGCGAAATTCGACGGCGATGATGAAAAGAAAGCAATGATGAAACCTGCTGCTGGTGCCTCGCGCGGGGGTGGCATGGGGCAAGGCGGCGGAAGAGGACAACGTGGTGGAAGAAACGGCGGCGCTCCAAGTCGCTTGCAGGCAGTTGAGCAGAATCCTCAGGCGGTCGGCGATGCGGGCGTTGCGTGGTATGTGACGTGGGAAACTGGTTTGGCTGAAGCCAAGCGATCGAATCGGCCCATCTTCTTTATGTCTGCCGCGGCTCAGTGCTCCGGTGTGTCAGGCGTGTTCTGACCGGGTTACTCACATACGCAGAACAGTTTGTTCTCGACGCAAGAATTTATCGAAGCTTCTCGTTCATTTGTTTGTATCCGTATCGAAACTTACGAAAACAAAGAAGCTGAAAAGATGGTCCGGTCACTTTTGAATGGAGCTTATGCCAATACAGCGTTTTGCATGTTTGACCCACAAGGGAAACAACGATTAACTAGGAGCGGACGTTCACCAAGTCAGGTCATGGGGCGCAGAGGCGCCAGCGACAACGCTGAGATCATCGACGCGATGAACGACGTTGCGTCAAAATATCGGCGAAAAGGCAATCAGCAAGACACCGTACTCCAAGACTTCCTTTCGTTTGAGCAAGCGTTGAACGTTGCGTCGGCTGATCAACGTCTGCTGGTTTTTGTGAATGCCGATAAGACTGCAATTGAGAAGCTGTCGCCGACTCTCGAGGAATTGTTTGCGGACGAAGAGATTGTCGGTCGTTTCCACCTCGATTTTGTTGGCAAGACGGATACGAGATGGAGGAAGTCGATCAAAGGCGCCAAATCGAAACCGGCGATCAACATTATCCACGCTGGCAAATTTGGCTTGGAAGGATCGATTGTTAGTCAATTGCCATTGGATTCTTCTTTAGAAGAAATCAAGGCGAAGCTATTGGCGGACAATAAACAATTCAGTTCTTCAGAAGAACGTAAAATTTACGCCAGCCATGTAATGGAAGGGAAGCGAACAGGGATCAAGTACGAAAGTGAAATTCCGTACGGAGAGGATAGGGACGGCGATGGCGAAATAGATCAGCGTCGTGGTCGTGGCGGAAGGAATGGCGGTAGAGGCCAAGGACGACGTGGTCGAGGTCGTTAGGTTTGGTTCGTTCGCGCGTATAGGGATCGTCCGGCATAAAAGCACGGATAATTTTGGGGCAAAAACAATGTCGCTCAGCTTTCCAAGCTGCCCCAGCGTCTTACCAAATGGTGGTGCTGTCGCGATTCCTGCTGATTCGGTTGCTCTTCCCGACGATGTAACTTTCCCCAAAGGAACTCCGCTGCAGTTGGAATACCATCACAGTCGTTGGCATGACGTTTTCGTGCTCGAGGACCGCGGCGCAAAGATCTTGCTGCGATACCTAGGATATAGCTCAGGCTGGGACGAACCGAAGTTGCGTGACGAATTTATTGTTGCCAAAGAGACACTCAAAGCGTTGGAATCTCCTGAGACTGTCAAAGAGTTCGCAAAGAATATTAGGGAGGAATCCAATTCTACGTCCAAAAGCAAGATTCGAATTAAGAGATACACGGTTACCATCAAAGTTCCCCGAGGTGCGAAGTTCGTGCCTGACGACGTGACGGTCGAAAGAGGAACGCCGCTGGCCGCGTGCTACGCAACTAAATGGAATCCAATCACTGCCATCAGTGAGAACGAAGATGGCAGTCTGCATGTCCATTGGGATGATTATTCTGACGCGTTTGACTGCAACATGTTGCGGAGCGAATTGATCATTCGAAACGAGACGTTGGCAAAATTGAAAAAGAAAACCGAATTCGATTCGGTCGATCTTGGGAAACTGAAAACTGATCACAGAATGTGGACTGATTCCACGGGACAGCACAAAATTGAAGCCGTTTACCAATCGCATTCAAACACAGAAGTTACTCTGAATGCGAAGTCGGGCAAAGTCATTACGATGCCCTTGGAAAAACTCAGCGAAGAAGACCAAGAGTTGCTGAGCAAGATCGATGTGCCTTCTGAGAATCCATTTGAGACCTTCAGCAAGTAGTCAGAAGGGCAAACTGCTGACGGTGATGGCAGCAAAAAAAAGACGATAAACTATCAGGATTTTGAGCGATCAAAAACTTCGTCGCGGCGAAACTGGGTCTTCGAATCCAGAGCGAACAAAAGCGAATTGAACTACTTGGGAACCTTCGGTGGCTTGGAGAGTTTGATCTTCGATTCCTCTGTCGCAGTGATCACTGGGAATCCGTTCATTTGACGCCAAACCTCGTAGCCCAACGAAACCTGACCCAACTGCACCCAGCCGTTGGTGCGAACACCTTGGCGAAGGAAACGATCGCTTTCGATTGGCCATGGATCTTGAGTTTCGTCAGGGATAACCAGTA
>CAZORS010000254.1:0-7170 GCA_964582025.1 uncultured Pirellulaceae bacterium
GTTATCGTGAACAACGTTGATTCAAATTCGATGGCGGCCGAAGTCGGCGTGCGACGCGGTGACTTAATCGTGTCGATCAACGGGACCGAAGTCCAGACCATGTCGGATTACGAGAAAGCGATGATGACTGCCGATTTGGCCAGCGGTGTCCGCATGCGAATCTATCGTGATGGCGGAACTCGATTTGTGTTTGTGAAGTCAAGTAGCTAAGCAAGCTTGAACTTTACGGCACGACAACTTTATTGACTGCAAGTAATCAATGGGGCGCGGTAGACGATCGGTCGCCGTGCCCTTTCTTTATGAGGAGCTCAAGAATGGGACATGTTTCAACAAAAAAAACTCGAAAACTAAAACAGCGTATAAGCGGAGACTCCGTCGCAAAGCGAAAAGGCAATGCTCAGCCGGCGATCAAAAAGCGAATTGATTTGTTGCACGAGCTGACGCCTACAAGAAGGCGAAAGTTGGCGACGGAAAGGCCCGCCTATTTAAGTGCTGATCCAAATCGTAAACGGAAGCTGAATAAAGCCCCGATGGTCAATCCAAAACCCAAAGTCTATCCCGTTTGGCACTGGGCCTGGACGCATCCCTACATCATGACCGCCTTTGCCTTTGGCGTGGGAAGCAATATCGCTACACTGCATTTGACTGATTTGTTCTTTGGCTGGCCGTTTCATGGATTATGTCTTCTTTACGACGCCGTTGCGACGTGTAGCGGCTTCGTTCTGGCGGGAATGTGTGCACATACTTATCGAGACCTCACCAAATATGGACACGGTTTAAAGTTGTCCGATTGACTCGATCAAGCCAGCTGAAACGTTGTTCTTTGTCCGATGGGTTTGCTTGGAAGAGCACTACGTCTCTAATGGGGTTCGGCGAATAGGTTTCTGATTTGCCGAGCTCCGAGATACGCAAGTCGAAAAGAACACCGCCAATGTTAACTCCACTTCAACGAATTCGCAGCGGCGCGATCGCGCTTGGTATTGTGTTTTTGTTGTCCGTTCTTGGATTCCATTTCATCAGCGGATACGGCTGGTTGGAGTCGATTTGGATGGTCGTCATTACAATCTCAACGGTTGGATATGACGAGCAATCTGAGATGGGTGCTCCGACGCTGGTGTTGATGATCGTGGTCATTCTGACAGGAGTCACGGCGGGTGCTTATACGTTTGGCGGTTTTGTTCAATTAATGCTTGAGGGAGAAGTCGACCGTGTTTTGGGGAGCAGGAAAATGACGAAAGAACTTGGAAGGCTGAATCGGCACATCATCATTTGTGGTTTCGGCCAGCTAGGCCGCGACTTGGCGACTCAGTTGAAGCATCGAAACGAAGCCTTCGTTGTTGTCGATATGTCAGCTGAAAAAGTTGACCGGGCAACCGAGCTTGGCTTTTTGGCAGTTCAAGGAGATGCAACATCTGAGACGACTCTCGAACAGGTCCATTTGAATAAAGCCAAAGCCATCGCAACGACCTTGCCGACGGACGCCGAAAATGTGTTCATCACATTGACGGCTAGGGATCTTCATTCCGACATCCAGATCATTGCAAAGTCGGACAAAGAAAGTAGCTGTCGAAAGCTACGTCGGGCGGGCGCAAACAAAATCGTGATGCCGGATCGCGTCGGGGCTCAGCAAATGGAGCGGATGATTTCGCGGCCCTCAACGGCGGATTTGGTTGAGCTGTTCGCTGAAGCAAGCCATTTAGAAATGGAGCTTGATGAGCTGTCGGTCAACGAGCAAAGCAAATTGGTCGGCGTTTCTGTTGGAGATTCAAGAATTAAATCGGATTTCAATTTGCTTGTCATCGGAATCAAGGACAAGGCGGGTCATTTCAGATTCAACCCGAATCCTGACGACACGATCCGCGTTGATGACATTTTGCTGGTGATCGGTGAGGTGAGCGACATCAATCGAATGAAGGCTAGCTTGAATGGCATCTAATGGTGCGGATCGAATAAATTGTTCCTGTCGATTAGAGTTCACCGAAAAGATTGTCGCGAGCGGATTCGGAAATCTTCACAACGGCTGGATGTTTAAGTCTTTTCTCGATCGAGATCGCATAGAACCGCTCGACGATTTCAGGCAGCCTTCCAACGACTTTCACCGAATATTGCTTGCAGACATCTTCTTCGATCGCAGTCGGCGTAATGAATAAGCCGTGGCCCTCTTGCCCGAAAACTTTCAGAACCGCACTGTCTTCGAACTCATGTGCAATGGTTGGGAAAATCTGATTGTCATCAAACCATTGCTCTAGGAGTCTTCTCAATGAAGTGTTTTGCGTTGGCAACAGCATCGGGGCTGACTGCAGTGACACAGGGAAGTTCTTTTTGTATTTCCTCGCCAGTTTACTCGTGCCATAAACGGTAACGCCACATTTTCCAAGTAAGTGATTGAAGGCGCGAACATGATTGTCTGCTGTTAATGGACGGTCAGCGATCACCACATCCAACCGGTGCATCGCCAGCTCGCCAAGCAACTCGTTTAGCTTTCCCTCAAAGCAAACAATCTGATAGTCGTTGTCTTCGCACTCTAAGGCTGGGCGAAGCAACTCGTAAGCGACGAGTTTCGGCAGGGCCCCTTGGACACCCACCAAAAACCTAGATTTGTCTTCTTCGGTCCGGTTGTGCAGGACGTCAGACAATTCTCGCCCAAGCCCAAAAATCTCGTTCGCGTAGCGATAAACCATCTGTCCGGTTTCCGTCAGCACAAGCGTGCGACCGGAACGCTCGAACAGGTTGTGTCCAAGCGATTTTTCTAGCTTTTTGATTTGGCTGCTTAATGTTGGCTGTGCCAGATGAAGAACCTCTGCCGCCCGCGTTACGCCGCCCTCTTTTGCCACGGTGTAAAAGTAGAGCAGGTG
Organism: uncultured Pirellulaceae bacterium; assembly: GCA_964582025.1. Classification (GTDB taxonomy): domain Bacteria; phylum Planctomycetota; class Planctomycetia; order Pirellulales; family Pirellulaceae; genus Mariniblastus. The sequence goes on from CAZORS010000254.1 coordinate 2,856, forward strand.
GTGATAGTTAAGCCATTCCATGGATTTCGCCTATTTGTTTTTTCGATCTGTTGATGCATGTTTATCTATTGGATCGATGCTACCTTATTGCCGTATAGTTGCATAGGTTACTCGGTACTTGCGATCAGTGAATCGTTTGATTGGCTGCATGCAACGCTGTTGAGTGCCATGCGTTGGAGGAAATCGCGACTCAAAATTGACGATTTTACAATGATTGTTTGCATTTTTGCCTTAAGGGGGACTACGAAGTGAAAATCACCGTGAACAACAAGCAGAAGCATTTGGCAGACGGAGCAGTAGAAAAAACGTGCGAAAGGATTAACGCTGCTTTCTCAAAATTCGGAGATGATGTCATCTCGGTAGAACTTACGGCCGAAGATGTCAACGGTCCACGAGGTGGTATCGACAAAGAGTGTCGATTGCTCGTGCGGTTGCGAAAGATGGACGATGCGGTTGCAACAGTAAGGGACGTGTCTTTCACCAAGGCGATCTCTCGTGCGATCAATCGTGCCCAGCGGTCCGTTACCCGAAAAATTCAACGGCGGTCTCTGCGGAACTTAGGCCGAAAATCGAATCTAAGCTTCGCCGTTTATCGCTAGTAGCGTTCGTTCAGGCTTCGGGTTTGAGGTACCGCCGACTTGATTGTTTACTAGTCGGATATTTGATCCGATGGCGAAACTGAAGCGCTGTCAGCCTCCCTGAAAATTCGAGAAATTTCGTTGAGTGACCTCGAAGAACTCGGTTTGTTACCTTGCCAACGGCGGCCAGGCTCCACTCCAATTTTACCAAGAACGACAACAATGAAGCTTAGCCCCACTCACATGCGGTGCAGGGAAATCGTCGGAAGCAACCTTGCGACCAGCAAGGCCTACCGTGCCGAAGGTTTAGACATCTACGTTCAGAGTGCTCCTTACTCCAACAACAGGCGGGGCGGTGGAGATGTTTATCATGTTACGACCTGCGAGTCAGAAGAGAAGGGGAAGGTGACTCGCTTGACGCTGGCGGACATCAGTGGTCACGGCGAGGAGGCCGCTGATTTGGCGGTTTCGCTAACAAGCTCGTTGCAAAAAAATGTTGATCGGGTTAGCCAGTCTGGATTCGTCCAGCAAGTCAACGAAGAGTTTTCTAAAACTCTTCCGCGAGATCGGTTTGCGACGGCAGTCGTGGCGACTTATTTTGTATCTCAAAAGCGGTTGTCACTTGGCGTCGCTGGTCATCCTAATCCGCTGTTGTTTCGCCATGCCGACCAGCGTTGGTATAAGGTCGATGAACAAGCTGTCGAAAACGAGAACCAGCTGCTGAATGTCCCGTTTGGGATATCAAAAGGCTCGGCGTTCCCGACGCGGAATATTCAAATTCAAGACGGTGATATGTTTTTGCTTTACAGCGATGCGTTCATCGAGTCGGTCGATCGTGTAGGAGAATTTCTGGGTGTTGAAGGAATGCTGGAAATTCTGAACAGTATCACTTTCGTTCCATCAGAAAACTTGATCTCGAGGCTCCGATCTGAGATTCGTTCTTTGAACGCGAGTAACCTGATCGGTGATGACGCGACTTTGATTCTTGGTAACTTCAAGCCTCAACCTATGCAGGCCGTTAGCTGGCAAAGCTCAGAGAATATGTTGGCGGCTAAAGCTTAATTCGGCGGATCCAGTTCTTTGATGAAATTCGTTATTTCGTGAAGTGTTTCTTCAGCCACTGTAAGCAAACGAGGCAACAGGATTTGGGCTTTTTCGAGCGACTCTTTTTCAGCAAACTTCTCCATTTCTAACGAAACATCTGCAAGCTTATTTGCGTTCAGTATCTTCGCTGATCCGTGGAGCGTGTGAGCAAGGCGTTTTGCTTCGGTTGTGTCAGAACTTGCGAGGGCAATCTCTAGGCCCGATATCAATCGGCTGTTCTCTTTCAAAAAGAGTCGGCACGTTTTCATCAAACCTGCTCGGCCACCGGGGATGTTTGATTGAGCCGTTTCAAAGTCAACCAAGTCCGAATGCAAATCCTTGCCGGTGTCAGAGCTGGTCGTACGTGAAGTTCGTTTGTCGCCGGTTTGGGGTTCGTCGACGAGCTGCTGTTTTGCGATTCCGGTTTGCTCCTCAATCGTATCGAAAAGAACCTCGACTGAAATTGGTTTTGGGATGTAAGCATCCATGCCCGCAGCAAGACATCGTTCCCGGTCACCCGCCATCGCTGCTGCGGTTACGGCGATAATGGGAACGCGAATTCCGATCCCTTTCTCGCGGTCGCGAATGATTGCTGTCGTCTTGATGCCATCCATTTCCGGCATCTGCAGGTCCATCATGATCAAGTCGAAAGACTCATTGGATTCATTTCCCAATCGGTCGATAATACTGATGGCTTCGCGGCCTGTAGAAGTTACCGTTACCCGATGACCTGCTTGTTCGAGATAGCCAGCTGCAACTCTCTGACTGATCAAGTCGTCCTCAACCGCAAGGATATGGAGCGGGCGGGCAGGTTTTAGCTCGCTGATTCTGCGTTGGACGATTGCAGCGGTGGACTCTTCACGCGCTTGCTCTTGGCCCATCGCGTCGGCAATCACATCGAACAGTTCGGACTTGATGACTGGCTTGGTCATGTAGTGAACGATACCCGCCTCTTTACAACGTGCCGCGTCGCCCATTCCTGCGGCGGACGAAATCATGATGATCGTTGGGCTGTTAAAGACAGGATTGCCCGACACCAACTCGGCGACGGAAAACCCGTCCATGCCCGGCATCATACAATCGAGCAACACTAACTCAAACGGAGAACCCGACTTTGCTGCCTGTTGCATGGCCGTGATCGCCGCAACGCCGCCCTCGACAACCGTCGGTGATAGTTCCCAGCTCTTGAGCATCTCCTCAACGATGCGGCGATTAGTTTGATTGTCATCAACAATCAGAGCGCGAACACCTCTCAAAGATTCAAGTTTGAAAAGACTGGTGGAGGGCTGTTCTTCAGCGACCTTGAGGTTAACCGTGAAATGAAACGTTGTCCCAATGCCGACTTCGCTTTCAACCCAGATCTTTCCGCCCATCAATCCGACCAGCTGCTTACAAATCGTCAGCCCCAAACCGGTACCGCCAAAACGACGGGTTGTCGAAGTATCCGCTTGGCTGAATTCGTCGAAAATCATCTGCTGCTTTGGAGCGGGAATTCCGATGCCGGTGTCGCGTACGGAAAAATGCAAATCGACCGATTTGTCGTCGAAAGTCTGCGAGTCAACTTCGACCACGATCTCGCCGTGGTCGGTGAATTTGATGGCGTTGCCGACGAGGTTGATAATGATCTGCCGAAGGCGACTCGGATCGCCGATCAATCGCTCGGGAAGTGCGGGCGAAACGCGGCAAGCCAATTCAAGGTCTTTTTCAATCGCTCGCGACGCTAGCGACTGAGTTGTTTTGCCAACCGAATCGGACAGATTGAATGGAATTTGATCGAGTTCAAGTTTGCCAGCTTCAATTTTTGAGAAATCCAAAATGTCGTTCAGCAAGCCCATCAGTGACTCGGACGCTTGGCTGATCATGCCGACGTATTCGACCTGATTTTCATCAAGGGCGGTTTCGGAGAGTAATTTGGACATGCCGATGATACCGTTCATTGGTGTGCGGATCTCGTGGCTCATGTTGGCGACAAATTCACTTTTCGCACGGTTGGCCCCGTCAGCTAGAGCGAGTGCTTTTTGCAATTTCCGCCGTGACTCCATCAGCTCGTTTACGTTCCGCGAAATGCCGAATGTCCCGATGGTGTTGCCGGTCGAATCCTCCAGCAAAACTTTAGTTGTCGAGCACCAATCGGTAGTTCCGTCTTGATGAACTTGTTCTTCAAGGATGTTGACGATCGGCTGTCCCGTCTCAAGAATTCCTCGCTCGTCTTGTAGGGCTCGCTCAGCACTTTGTTCGCTGAAAAAGTCGGCATCAGTCCTGCCAATAATTTCTAGTTCATCTTTCCCGAGTCTGTTGACCAAGCTTTTGCTGACGCGTGTAAATCGACTTTCCAAATCTTTGAAGTAGATCGAGTCCGGCGAATATTCCAATAAAGAGCTGAACAGGAATCGTTCGGTTGCTAATGCATTTTCAGTGTCGCGTTGCTGAGTCACGTCCCAACAGAGAAACTGGATCGCGATTACGATTCCATTTTCGTCAGTGACAGGAATTCTTCGGTGCTCGACCAGAAGGATATTGCCGCCTTTTGACTTGTGACGTCCGAACCCAGATGTTGCCTTGCCAGTCTTGATGACTTCAGCGTCAGCCGCTTTGTATTTGGCTGCGAGTCTTTCGGAAACGAATTCATAGTCCGACTTTCCGACGATGTTGTC
>CAZORS010000255.1:0-7072 GCA_964582025.1 uncultured Pirellulaceae bacterium
TTCAAGTCCAATATCGTCCACTAGAACGCCGGGATACGTTTGTATCTCGGCGTTTTTCTTTGGTTTGATATCTGCTGACTCTGCTTGGCAGGCGTGGACAGCACCGGAGTTTGCGACGCGTTGTATCGCTTCAGATCGGACGAAACTGAAATCATCGGAGTCACGCTCACTCGCCTCAACGAAGCATGTTCCTTCGGTGAGAGAATAGTTAGTTTCTTTCGGCCACGGCATGTGTGTTCACGACCGTTACGTTTGGTAAGCGAGGTGGTATCAACATCGCCAGCCAACGAAGTGGCTCCGGTCGCCTGTTGCGAGAATCCGATTCCTGCCACTACAAGCCAAAACGTAGGCCGCTAAAAAATTAGCTACTCCGCTACAACTATGTACTTGCCTTTGGTGCGAACGTAGACGGTGCATCCATCTTTAGTCGTTACGTGATTGGAAGCTTTTCCTTCGGTGCCGAAGTAACCGCCGGGAGTCAGTGTTCTCACGTCTTTTCCGCCGTCCAAATATAACTTGGTTTGACCGTCGATCACGATGACCTTGAAAGATGAGCTTTCTGTGTTCAGCTTGCCGGAAAAACCAGCGGGCAGCTTAAGCATCGTGCCGTTGACTTCTTCGCCTTCGGGGCTGCCCCACATAAAAGTCATCTGAGCGTTCTTTGTTGCGTCCACATCGGCTTCACCTTCGATCCAAGTCGTGTTCGAAGCGTCCAGCCAAACGACATTCGTCGAGTCGATATTGATCGGACGTTCGCCATTATCGAACGCTTCAGAATCGGGCTTCACGAGGTAAGGGCCGGACTGAATTTCGACATAGCCGATACCCGCGCCGCGCGACGAAGTGATGTGAACTTCGCCAGCTGGCTGAGTCCAGTATGAGCCAACTCCCATCCACATCGGTTCTGCTTCCGGGTCGTCATTGTGAAGTCGGCCGGCGAGTACGACGCCGCGGTAGGTGATGTTGTGAATGTGAGGTGGAGATGAAAATCCGTCGACGAATTTTACGAGAAAGCCAGACTCGCCATCTTTCGTTTGATCGCCCCAGATGGTTCCAGCCTGTGGGCTGGCGTCGCCGCGAGCGGGATTCAGTTTCTGCCACGGAATTTCCGAAGCCAACCGAACTTCGCCCTTTGCGTTTGAGGTTTCTTGAGCGATTGCGGCAGGTGGAATCGTCAAGCAAATCATTGCAACGTTGGCCAGAATGGTGCGTTTGTAGTTCATGTTCGTTCCGTTTCGGTCTCAAAAAGGGAGAGACGTTTGAAGTTTGGGGCTGAAAAAGCAAGTACTTGGATCGGCGGGCTCAAAAAAGACAGGCTGCTCGTTTCCGTGCCTACAGCCCAGTGCGGAATTCGCCCCGAGATGCCATCAAGAAATTGGCAAAATTGAAAGAAAAATCCCTTGGCGGTCGTTGGGCGAGAAATCCTCAAAAATATCGCCTGCGCGGGTAAAGCGAACTATTTCATTTCCGTATGTAGCCAAGCTCGAGCGTAGGCCCAATGCCGTTCCGCGGTTGCGGTGGAGATCTTAAGAGCGGCACGCGATATCGTTGTTTGCCCGGCCAACGACTCTGCGACGAGTTTTTCGACTTGAGAGTCTCTAAACTCCGCCGCCGTCCAGAGATCGTTGGAATTAGAGTCTTTCACAGCAGCTACGAGAGCCGAATTTGCTTCGTCGATTGCTTCGCTTAGGCGTAGTTCGTCTTTTCTAACCGCAGCAAGCCGCTGTTGTCGGTGATTGAGCAAGCCAAGAAATATTGCAGCAACAACTCCAAAACCGGCAGCGGCAAGAGATAAGCGAATTCGATTCCGTCGAACGAATTTTTTGGCGCGGTAGATAAATGAAGGCGGGCTCGCCACGACCGGTTGGTGGTTCAATGCTCTGTGGATATCAGCCGCTAGATCTTTGGCCGACTCATATCGGCGAGAGCGATCTTTCTCGAGTCCCTTCATGATGATCCAGTCGAGATCACCTTTGACTTCACGCGAAAGTTGCTCTGGTGCGACGCTTCGATGTTTAGCGAGCGTCGTCAAATTTTCGCCCGCGCTCGACAAACGCAAACTTGGCCTTTGCGCTTCGTCTTCACAAATCATTTGCTGCATCTTTTGGAACCCTGCAGTTCGCAATTCCTCGGCTTCCAGCGGCGTCGTACCCGTCATCAGCTCGTAAAGCAAAACAGACAAAGAGTAGACGTCGCTGCGAGTATCCACGCCGATTCCAGTGATCTCGGCCTGTTCGGGGCTCATGTATTGCGGCGTGCCAACCATCACGCCATGTTGCGTAAACAGCGTCTTTTCCGTCAGCCGCTGATGAAGCGCTTTGGCGACACCAAAATCAATGACTTTAACGACCGGTTCGCCGTCATGCAGCGTGACCATCACGTTGCTCGGTTTGATGTCGCGATGAATAATTCCTTTTTGATGAGCATGTTGAACGGCATTGCAGACGGAAGTGAATAGCTCCAATCTTTCACGAGTCGACAAAGAATTGGCGTCACAGAAATCGGTGATCGGAACGCCTTGCACAAGCTCCATCACGAAGTACGGTCGTTGCCCGTCGTTGCCTGTGCCACCGTCAAAGATGCGCGCGATATTCGGATGATCCATCATCGCTAGGGCTTGCCGTTCTGCTTCAAAGCGCGCGATCACGGCACGCGAATCCATGCCGGGCTTGATGATCTTGATCGCAATTTTTCGCTCAATCGGATGTTGCTGCAGAGCCATGTAGACGACGCCGAAACCGCCTTCACCAATTTCTTGCAGCAAGCGGTACGGTCCGATTTCGTCGCCTTCGGACACGCCAAGATTTTCTGTTGAACAATGAGTCTCGGCCAAGTCAAGAAAGACGTCTTCGGATTCGTGAGCCGAGGGCAAATTCATGATTCGTTCCTGAGCGGTTTCGTCGCCAGCACAAGCCTTACGCACGAACGTTGCGCGCTCAGAAACGGGCAGTTTCGTGGCTTCCGCAAATAGTATTTCTTCGGTGCTCATTCTGCTATGCTACCAACCCGTTAAAGAAGCTCCAAAAAAAGTCGCATCGACAGTACGTAATCGATGGGCGTTTCCTAGACCGGACTCACATCACCTCGACCTTTGGGTTAAAACAGATAAATAATCTCAGTTCCGCCTAATCAAATTCCAACATGCCTAACTCATCCATTCGAATCACGAAGGCAAACGTCATCGACCTGCGTGTTCCGACTTCCGACCAAATGCTCGGATCGGATCCGTTTCATAAGCAACCCGACTATTCGTCAGCGGTATTGCATCTTGAGACCGACTCGGGTTTGCGCGGCGTATCAGTCGTGTTCACGGTCGGCGCCGGAACGGATTGGATTTGTTATGGAATCAAAGATCTGTGCCAGTTAATCATTGGCACCGACTTGGCTGAATTTACCGAAGCACCCATCAAGCTTTATCGTCGATTGATTGATCACCACCAATTGCGTTGGTTGCACGACGGCGTTTTTCGGATGGCCGCAGGTGCAGTCATCAATGCGATGTTTGACCTGTGGGCGAAGTCGCAAGACAAGCCACTGTGGAAGTTATTGGTCGATCTCGAGCCAGAATTTGTTGCCGATTGCATTGACTATCGCAACATCAGCGATGCGTTGACTCGGGATGAAGCAGTTGAGTTGCTTGAGAGTCGTCGAGCCAACGTTGCGAAGCGTGAAACAGAGATGTCGACGCTTGGCCCGAAAGCCTACTGCACCGCTGGTTGGTTGGGTCTGACCGACGAAGAGATTCTGGCGACGATTCGTAAACTTCAGGAACAGGGGTTCGATTCTTTCAAACTGAAAGTTGGCCGCAACTCGGATGAAGACGTTCGTCGAATCAAGTTCATGCGAGACGCCATCGGTCCGGATTGCAATTTGATGGTGGACGCCAATCAATTTTGGGGAGTCAGCGAAGCCAAAGAACACGTCGATCGTTTTCGCCCGTTTGGTTTGAAATGGGTCGAAGAGCCAATCGCTCGCGATGATGTGCTCGGCTATGTTGAGCTATCGGAAACGTTCGCAGATACTGATTTCGGATTCGCGTGTGGCGAGCAAGCGGCCTCTCCGGTGATCTTCAAGCAGCTCATAAAAAGCGGATCCATTAAGTTCTGTCAGATCGATGCCGTGCGTGTTGCTGGCGTAAACGATGTGATGGCGATCATTCTGATGGCGGCGAAGTACAGCGTTCCAATCTGTCCTCATGGCGGTGGAATTGCGTTGTGCAACATGATTCAGCAGTACGGCATGTGGGATCAAATCGCCGTTTCAGGTCATTCCGATACGCAACTAGTCGAGTACATTGACTTCTTGCAAGAAGCAGTTGCCGATCCGGTTCAAGTACAGGATGGATGTTACGCTACGCCGACGGCTCCCGGTTGGGGGCTAGAGTTCTTGCCGGGCTTCATCGAGCGACATCAGTTCCCTAACGGAGAAGTTTGGAAGGATCGAGCAGCCGATCGAAAAGGCGCCGCGTTCGAACTTTAGCTCCCGTTTCACCGCGATTGCCGGCTTCCATTTTCGGATTTGTCGTGCTTTCTACTATGCGAAAGGCGACTCGAAGCGTAGATCGACGCTCATTTTCTGACTTGGATCGCAAATGGGACGTATAATTCGATAAGCCAAATTGTGGCTCCTGCCAGTACCATTGCTCCACCTTTGAACCATCATGAAAATTTCCCGCCGCGCTTTCACGCTGGTTGAACTGTTAGTCGTTATTGCGATTATCGGAATTCTAATTGGACTTCTTTTGCCTGCTGTTCAGCAGGTTCGTGAAGCTGCAAGACGAGTGCAATGTGCCAATAACTTGCGACAACATTCATTAGCATCGCTGAATCACGAAAGTGCTCATCTGACGATGCCAAAAAATATCTACACGGTTGACGGTTGGAACCCGTGGGAGTGCATGAGTGCCCACTACAAGTTACTGCCCTTCACCGAGCAGAACAATTTGTATCGCCAGTTTGTATTGGATGGGAGGGTATCGTTTTACGATACAAAAATTGGCCCCATGAACACCAGTGTTAGCCTCTTCAGGTGCCCGTCGAGTACCCAGACTGGCCCTTCGATGGATCAAGATTATTGGGGTGGTCCTGGCAGCAACTACGGATGGTGTTCGGGGTCTTCGGCACATACGGCGGTCTACAGTGCCGACGGAATGAATGGAATCATTCACATGAACAATGAGCAATCGTTGGCGCTTTGTAGTGATGGTACATCAAATACACTGTTGGTCTCCGAACTTATATCGGGAACCGGCGACAACAGTCAGGCGACTTATCCTTACGACATTTTTTACCTTGGTTCCAACGCACTGTTTGACGGTTTGGCTAACCAAGATTTTCCAACGCCTCAAGAAGTCGAAGCGATCGGAAAAGCAGCTGAAACTCCTGCCGGCGTGCTCGGGAACAATGGGACTTTGTGGTCGTGGTATTCGCCGGCTCACTCGATGTTCAACGCAACCGTGCCACCGAACTGGCAATATCCTTCAGCAGCCGGTATCTGTTGTCCCGGTGGCGGACATGATGGATACTACGGTTTCATTCCAGCAAGAAGCTTCCACCTAGGAGGTGTTAACGCGGGAATGGCCGATGGATCCGTTCACTTTGTCTCGAATTCAATAAGCCTTCAAGTTTGGCAACGATTGGGCAACATGAGTGACGGAAACGTTGCCAGCATCATTGAATAAAACGGAAGCAGCAAAACATGGAACGTTCTTCAATTAGAAACGTTATCCGAAAGTGTAGCGTCGCGGGAATTGCTTTTGCTCTGCTAGTTTGTTTGGGATGCAGCTCAAAGCCAAAGGAGCGGACTTATCAGCTCAAGCCGCAGCCGCAACCGGTCGACAAAGTGATCACGCTGCTTAAGGGTTATCGTGACGGCAAACAAGTTGGCAGTGAAGTCACAGGTCTTCCTGCTCTGATAACGGATATGAATGAGAAATCGGCTGACAAAGTCGAAATTGTTCAGGAAGCTTTCGACAAATTGATGGCAGACCGGAAAAATGCAAAACAGATCGCAGCCGAAGCATTAAAGAAACTCGAAGCTGAGTAGTTGGGCGAAACCGCGACTGAGGGGCCGGATTCCATTTCTTTTGGCTACAATGAAAAGACGACCTTCGTTCGGTCGGCGTTGCCATTGCCCGAAACGATCACTCTTGGGAAGAATGCTTAGTGGCCTGTCTGTTCAAAAGCGAATCGCACTCGTTGCTGAAAAACGTTGCTCTTGCCTTTGCTGTTGCCGTGATCTTCCAAGTTGGCCTGCAAACCGAAGTGCTCGTCGGTCAGGTTTCCTTCAACGATGCGGTCAGGCCAATTCTGTCCAATCACTGCTTCGCGTGCCACGGTCCCGACGAAGAGAAGCGAGAAGCCGATCTGCGGCTGGATGTTGAAGGCGATGTTGACTTGGATGAACTGCTCAAGCGAATTGGCTCGGACGACGAAGGCACCGTCATGCCGCCGCCAAGCCACAACAAACCGCTCACTGCCGACAAGCGTACGGTGCTGAGAGCTTGGATTGTGGGTGGTGCCGTCTACGAAAGACATTGGGCTTTCGAGCCGCCTTCGAAATTCGCAGTGCCCAACGAAACGCATCCAGTCGACTATTTCGTAGACCGAAAACTGAGCGCCAACGGACTGAAGCGTTCGCCCCAAGCGGAACCGGCGATACTGATTCGCCGTCTGTACCTCGACCTGATTGGCTTGCCTCCAACGATTGAGCAAGCTAACGCATTTATCAACGATCCATCACCGGAAAATTTTGGATTGATCGTTGATGAATTACTTCAGTCGCCTCGCTACGGCGAACGTTGGGCTCGAAAGTGGCTTGATCTGGCGCGGTACGCGGACACCAATGGTTATGAAAAAGATCGTGACCGAAACATCTGGCCCTATCGAGACTGGGTGATCCGAGCGATCAACGATGACATGCCGTTTGATCAGTTCTCCGTTGAGCAGCTCGCTGGCGACATGTTGCCCGGTGCAACCGAGGACCAATTGGTTGCCACAGGCTTTCATCGCAACACGATGCTGAACGAAGAAGGCGGCATCGATCCGCTTGAGTTTCGATACCACGCCATGAC
>CAZORS010000256.1:0-6946 GCA_964582025.1 uncultured Pirellulaceae bacterium
GCGAGGTTGGAGTTGGAGTCCTTGAAGTTAAGCCAGGGGAGGCGAAGGAAATCACGATACAAATACCAGTACGAGATACGATCCGGGCGAAGGTCATTGGCCTCGACGGCAAGCCGGTTGAAGGTGCACTGGTTGGCTATCAGACAATGGCGGGCGGCACGGTAGGGTTTTCAAAGACAGACGCTAAAGGATTGGCCGCACTTGATCCACCTTTTCGCCCAATTGAAACGCGCAGGTTGGTTGCCCGATTCGAGAAAGAAGGAAATGTCTTGTTCGCCGAACTGGACGTGAAAGACAAATTGGAAACGGAAGTAGCTGAGCTTCAACTCCGACCTTCGATCACTGTTTCCGGAGTCGTTTCTGTTCAGTCACAGCCATTGAGCGAAGCCAAGGTTTCTGTTCGTCGTCCCAATGGCTCCAAAGCAGCGTACGAAGTTGAAACGGCGGCAACAGACAACGATGGTTTCTATTCGGTTCAAGTTTCAAGAGGCTCAGAAAAAGGGCGCCTGCCAAATTATCGAATTGCACTCGCCTCAGAGAAGATACCCAACGAGAAGATTTCGCTTGGTGTGAACAAAGCCAAATTAGTCGATGGACAACTCAAAGCGAATATCGACTTGATTCGAGGCTTGGGAAAAATCGCAGGTGTTGTAGTGGATTCGGCAGGAGATCCAGTAGCGAATTCACCTATCGAGGTACAGCACTTGATGACGCGTCATCCAGATCGCAACGAGCTTCATCCAAATCAATTGTTTGAGTCGATGTCGCGAAAGACTGACGAGCATGGAAGGTTTCAAATTGCCGGACTTCCGGAGGGCTATGAAGCGATCGTGGTCGCAATGCCCAAACACACCACGCAAGGCGCATCGGTGATTTCTGTTGGCAATCTGTCAGCGAAAGTACTCGTCACCGATCGTGGTGAAGAATCGAAGGTCGAATTCCCGTATCGATAGTTAGGATTGGCTTTTCCCACTGCAAAACTACAACCCAAAGTACGCGTTGAGGAACTCTTTCCGATCACCTTCGTGTTTCGCGTACTGCACGATCGCAAGCAGCTTTTCCTGATCGCGTTTTAGTTTGTTGTCGATGAAATCTGAATCGAGTTTTTCGTCCGGGAAATCTGACAGCCGTTGCAACTGAAGTGGTTCGATCGTTCCACTGAAAACGTCCCAGCGAATCAACATTGAAAGTGCTGTCTCTAATCGTCGATCGTGCTTCTGGCGATGATGGAGCTTCTCCCGCAACCACTCAAGTCCAAACGCGTTGCATTGCTCAAGGTCGTTGTCGAGGAAATCGAAAACGCGATGATAGAACTCGGCGTCAGGATTGCTCCAACGGATGAACTCCATTTGCGTGGCAAGGTCGCGTTGGTCATACAGCAACAAACATTTCGAAGGTTTGCCATCACGACCGGCGCGGCCGATCTCCTGATAGTAGCTCTCCATTGAGCCCGGCAAATCCGCGTGCAGCACGTAGCGAATGTCTTCTTTGTCGATGCCCATCCCGAATGCGTTGGTGGCTAGTACCAGAAAGTTATCCCCACCCATAAATTGTTCTTGCAGTTGCCGACGACGATTGCGAGGAAGGTCGCCGTGGTAGACCAAATGCTGCACACCGTTTTCCAACAGCCGATCGCTGAACTCGACCAGCTTCCGAATCAAAGTGAAATAGACGATGCCCGGGCCGCAAATTTCAGATCGCATTTTTACAATCTGTTCAAACTTCATGTCGTCGTCCCAAACTTCTTCGACTCCCAACGAAAGGTTCGGGCGATCGATGCCTTGATGGTACAGCTGCATCGAATCATGCGGCGCAGAATCCGAGTCGCCAATTCGATCGAGCGTCAAACCCAACTGGTGGGCGATGTCGTTTTGAACTTCGATCGTCGCCGTCGCGGTTAGCGCGATGGTGGTCGGTGAGCCCAGAGATTTGCGGATGTCGCCGACTCGCGTGTAGTCCGGGCGGAAGTCGTGTCCCCACTGACTGATGCAATGAGCTTCATCGATTGCCAAAAGTTTGATCGATCGCTTGCCCAGCACTTCCAGAAATTCCTGTTTCTGAAATCGTTCAGGGGTCACATAGAGCAAATCCCACTTCCCATCGCCGATGCCGCGATAACGATGCTCCCGTTGATCACGATCCAACGAAGAATTGATGAACGTGGCAGAGATCCCTTTGCGGACCAATGCATCAACCTGATCCTTCATCAATGCGATCAGCGGAGAAATCACTAACGTCAGACCACGTTCGGTTGCTTGCTCTTGAGTCGTTTGCTCATCAGCCAATGCGATCGCGGGAATCTGGAAGCAGAGGCTCTTTCCCATGCCTGTTGGCATAATGACTAGGGAGTGTTGACCGGCGAGCGTTCTGTTGATGATTTCGCCTTGAGGACCACGGAATCCATCGTGGCCGAACTGTTCTTTCAGGACTTTTAGTGCGATTTGGGATTGGATATTGCTGGTCAAAGCGGATTCTTTCGTGGACAATCGAATGGCGGGTGCTAGCACCTATATGGCCTACATTGCCAAATTGGCTATCCAGACCGCGTAGTTTACATACAATTCTAGAGGCTCGGATGCCAAAGAATAACCATGACACTGCAGCAGTGACATCAGTCGCTGAAAGGATTCAACGATATGTCTGGCAACAAATCAAACTCTATTGGCTTCGTTGTGGTATTGGCCGCAATGTTGTTGGTTGGTGCGTTCGTACCCGCAACGCAAGCTCAAGAATCAGGCAAGACGTTCGAAGCCAGCTTTTGGCAATTCCTGATGGGTAACAACTACAAAAACTGGGCACCCGCTCCAGGCCAAGACGGAGACTTCTACAGCGGACAAGTGCCTCATGGTGCTTTGCTGAAGATGTACATCAACCGAGCGGCTGCCAGCGATGTTGCCGGTTTAAAAGTTGGCAGTGTCATCGTCCAAGAAAATTATCGTTCGGACCGATCTTTGAAATCAATCTCCGTGATGTACAGGACGGAGGGTTTCAATCCAGAAGCAAACGATTGGTATTGGATCGAATACAAGCCAGATGGAACGGTTGTCGAGCAAATATCAGACGAGTCTCAGCAAGGAACACCTGAGGTGATCCTAGCATCGACGTCGGCCAAGTCGACAAAGCTATCGGGGAAGTCGAGCAGTTGCATTGCTTGCCATCAGCGAGCGGCGGGTACAGATTTTGCTTTCTTCAACGATCAGAATGATCCCAACGTAGCCGGTGGTCGCAAGGCAGAAGCGATCTCATTGCGATAATGTCGCTCGGTTCACCGAACCGAAAGCGAGCGGATTCTAACGCGAGACATCGGTTGGAATTAAACGGAAAGGAAGCTGTCTTGGAACCGATAAGCTTCTAAATCTCAGCGACATCTCCCAGAACACGTGTTTTCGCCCAAATGCTTTGTCAGATTCATGACAATGGACTATCTTGGATGAGCACACATTTCCCTCTGAGCGCAGCATGTCGCAAGAATCGGCCCTGAAAGTACTCCACGAACTGACAGCTGCCGGTTTGCTTTCGTCGGATGCAGTCACTCGATTCAGCAGCGAAATTGAATCCGGTGCAGATGCACTGCTCGACAAACTGCTCGCTGAAAACGTCATCACCAAATGGCAAGCAGAGAAATTTCGTGCCGGCCAAGCCAGCGACATTTGCTTAGGCGACTATTTGGTACTCACCGAGCTCGGCCGCGGAGGCATGGGCACTGTCCTGTTGGCGCGGCATCGTCGCATGGATCGTGAAGTCGCCATCAAAGTTCTTCCAGTCACGGCGATGGAATCCGAATCAGCTGTCGCACGGTTTTATCAAGAAGTCAAAGTTGCGGCCAAACTGATCCATCCAAATATCGTTCACGCTTACGACGCCGGCGAGCACCATGGCTTTCATTACTTGGTGATGGAATATGTCGAAGGCCACGATTTAGCACAAGTCGTTCACGAGATCGGACCGTTACCACTTTCAATGGCGCTGGACTACATTCGTCAAGCGGCTATCGGGCTCAAATGGGCTCATGGTGAGACGGTGATTCACCGTGACATCAAACCGTCGAATCTGTTGCTTGACAATCGCGGTAACGTAAAAATTCTGGACATGGGTTTGGCTCGCGGTGCCAACAACGGTTCGCTGGATGGAAAATCAATTCACTTGACGACCACAGGTCAAGTCATGGGCACCGTCGAGTTCATGTCGCCTGAACAGGCCGAAGACACTCGCTTGGCCGACGAACGATCCGACATCTATTCGCTTGGCTGCACTTTCTATCGCCTACTCAGCACCGCAGGTCCTTTTTCGCGAGACACGGTTGTTAAAACAATTTTGGCTCACCGAAACGATCCGATTCCACAACTTCCAGCGACGGGAGATCCGTTGCACTTAGCCGCGCAGCATATCTTTGAGAAAATGGTCGCCAAAGAACCAGACGATCGATATCAGAGCATGGACGATCTGGTGGACAATCTCGATCGCATCGAGGAACTGGGTGACTACGAAGAACAGGTGACGCATCTGACAGAAAGTGAGATCGTCGAGGTACCGGAAACGCCGATCGTACAAACACAACCTGTTTCAACGGCCAAAGAATTTCCAACAACAGCCGTAGCCATCCGTATCGAAGACGATGGTTCCATCACGAATCTGCCTTCAGCGGCCTCCGTCATTGATTTGTCACGGAATGAATCGGCTCACATTGCACCATCGGTCAATAGAGAGCCGGTTACCTCGCAGCGGCCTCAGTCCAACGTTTTTCGAATCGATAGTGATAAACCAGCTCGAGGCCTGCCGTTGATCATTGGAGCAGCGTTCGCATTTATATTTGCCATCGGTTCAGGTTACGGCGGCCTGATTGCCGGCCCTATTGTTTGGTGGATTGCTCGCCGACATCAGAAGCAAATGGTCACTGGAGTTCGCGACAAAGAGATCACGCCGTTGACTTGGATTGCAAAATATGTGGGCCTCATTTCAGCGATCCTTGGGTTTATCGTGACCATCGTCAGGTCCAATACTTGATCATCGAAAAATTTCCGCCCATCTCACGCAACCCGCAGAGTCATTTTGCACTTTGATCAAGCCATGGTTACAGTTGTTTTAAGCCTAAGGTTAAGTTCCTCTTGCTCGCCACACCACCATGTCTGATATTCGCTTTGATCCGATTTCGGGTCATTGGGTAACCATTGCCCCCAATCGCAACGACCGTCCCGTGGAATTCGTTCCAACAGAGAGGGTCATCAAACGATTGCTGTGTCCGTTTTGCGGCGGCAACGAATTGGAGACACCAGGGTCGTTGGCTTCTTACGATAAAGACGGCAATCAGATCGCTAAAGAAGAACCGTGGTTGGTGCGAGTCGTGCCCAACAAGTACCCGTCATTTTCAGTTGCTGGCGGAAACAATGGGATTCCTTCGACGGCTAATGGACAGGCGCCGGGCAACGGTCTGTACGAGTCACTTTCAGCACACGGCATTCAAGAACTGATTATCCCAACAGCCGAGCATCACGTTAGCTTGAGCCAGTTGTCACCAGCGGAATCGCTGGTTTCGATGTACGCGTATCGCGACCGTGTCGTTGCTGCCGGACAAGAGGGTATGGCCCACGCGATGCTGTTCACGAACTGTCGATCGTCGGCAGGTGCCTCGTTGGAGCACATTCATACACAATTAATTGCATCGCCGTTGATTAGCGATGCGGTCAGCCAACGCGTTGCCAGAAACAAAGAATACTTTCAGACGAACAATCAACGTTTGATTCACGCACTGATCAATTGGGAGCACGATCATGGCGATCGTGTCGTCGCAGAAACAGAGAATTTTTCTTTGGTCTGTCCTTATGCCAGTCGTTTTGCATTTCAAACATGGATCGTGCCTCACGAGGGAGTACCACGATTTCCGATGTGCTCAGCAGCGATCATGGAAGAGCTATCGATACTGCTGCAGCAACAAGTCGTAAAACTGGAGTCAGTTCTCGATGAGCCCGCTTACAATGTGCTGTTTCATTTGCCGCCGTATTCCGAAATGGAAACGGAGCCTTGGTATGTAGAGATTTTTCCTCGCTTGACGACACCAGCCGGCTTTGAATTAGGCACCGACATCTGGGTCAATCCGGTCGCTCCCGAGATTGCGGCACGACGACTTCGGTAGATTTGTCGCGATCGATTATTAGACGTCTAGCGGTCAGTTGATCGACACCGAAGGTGTCACAGCGATTAGCAGGTGGTTGAGCGCAGCGACACCACCTGAATCAGAGCAACGTGAACCAATGACCCCGAAGCGGGTCACAGCCAGCGGGCCTTTGCTGCGACACCTTCGGCGTCGTTCGTGGATCGATAGATACCTTGTCCGGCAGTGTCGCTGCGCTCAACTGCCGGCTAATGGCTTTAACTCCTTCGGAGTATCTAAAGTAAATATCAATGGATGCTAGCCGCAAGCGGCGACGCATCATGCCGCTTCCGCAACGCGTTTGCGCTCGCGAAGCTTGACTTCTGTCGTTGCAATTCGGCCGGCAACATTGGGCCGAAACATCACCAGCAATGCCAACGGCAAATACCAAGCAACATAGAGCCCGCCACCGAATCCGTGCCAGAACTGAACCGCAGCCATCACAGCGGCGGTGTAAGCAATCAACGTGCCTATGTTTTTTTCGCTCGGCCAAGCAGCAAAAGAGACGCTCAGTGCCACAAAAGCAACCAGCAAAGGGTGCCGCCAAATTTGGCTGATCCCCAACGCCCAAATCCCCTCAAGGTTTTCCATTCGCGGAAACCAAAATGCAAACATAGCTTGAAGCTGTCGAAAAAAGTCCACCGAATCCGCTGAGGTGGAGAACAGGCCGCAAATGCAAATTGCAATCGAGATGAAAAAGCCAACCAGAAATGATCGCCAGCCGCGATCCCAGTAATAACTTATCCACAGCGCCAACAGAAACAACGGATAGTACGAAACGCCTGTCGCCAATCCAAT
>CAZORS010000257.1:0-6910 GCA_964582025.1 uncultured Pirellulaceae bacterium
GACAAACATCACGCAAAGGCGCCAAGCTCGCAAAGGAAATGCGCCGGAACTTTGCGAGCTTGGCGCCTTTGCGTGAGATTCGTGGTTCAAAACAGTTCAGGTGTTGGTGCAAATATTGGAATACTTAGGAAGGTGCGCCCTCCCCGTCGCTTAGGCTCCGACCCTCCCGGAAGGAGGGTGATGTTTGGCGTGTTGTTTGTAGTTGACGCCTTTAGGTGTGTCCGCCGTTTTGTCGTGGCACGGTGGCATCCACAGTGGATAGGCGACAAACGGCGGAGGGCCACCGTTCTACGTTTCATGAGCCTGCGGTCGCCACTTCGTGGCTTGGGGCGATGGTGCGGTTCAAATCTGCGGGCTTCCGCCCGCAGCTATATGCGGTCGCCACTTCGTGGCTGGGGTGATGGACATAAACGAGCTTGCATTACTTGCCGCTTCAATAAATTGATTGCCAGACGTCTAACGCGCGACGCGTTGCGGCGACTTCGTGGATCCGGACGATGTGCAAACCCTTCGTTGCCATCAACAAAGTTATTGCTAACGTCCCGCTGTCACGCTCGACTTCCTTGTCACCAATCAGCTTACCGATGAAACCCTTGCGAGAATGACCGATCAGAATCGGACTCTCAAGCGTCAAGAATTCCTCGGCACGGTTCACCAATTCGATATTGTGCTGATGCGATTTCCCGAATCCAATCCCGGGATCTAGGCAAATTTTGGCGGGCTCAATACCGGCAGCCAACAGAGCCGCTTTCCGCTGACGAAGATACGAAACGATGTCGGTGACAACATCGTCGTAGCTGGGATCGTCTTGCATCGTTTGCGGTGTCCCTTGCATGTGCATCGCGCAAACGCCGGCTCCTGTTTCGACCGCGACGCGAAGCATTTCAGGATCCCCTTGCAGTCCCGTAACGTCGTTGATGATTTCGGCTCCTGCGGCAACCGCGGCTTTCGCAACACTGGCTTTCGATGTGTCGATCGAAATTGGAATCGATGTTTCTTTGACTAAAGCTTCGATCACCGGCAACACGCGATCGGACTCCTCGGCCGCTGATACCGGTTCGGAGTAAGGTCGAGTGCTTTCGCCGCCAATGTCCAGAATGTCAGCGCCGTCTTCGACCAACTGCAACGCGTGCTCGACTGCTCGCGGGACCGAAAGGAATTTTCCGCCGTCCGAAAAGCTGTCTGGCGTCACGTTGACGATCGCCATTAACGCTGGAGTTGATTCGAGTGAAAGGGTTTTGGTTTTTAGTTGCCAAGTCATAAAGACCAGTGTGAAGCCTTCAATGCGAAGTGTGAAGTGTGGGTGCGAGATATTGCCCGCCCATGACGCCAATATCCGCGAATGAAAGGGGATTCGGGACGGTTCGGAGAACCGACATTGTCGCACGCTCTCCGAGCTGTTAGCGGGCCAATGTGACGTTTCTCTAGCGAGAAACCGTCGCCGGGAGTGAAGCGTTTCAACCCGCGCGCTTTCGGTTCGGAGAACCGAGCGACAATAAACGAAACATGCCTAAAGGCATTGACTACGAACTATATGCAAACTCACACGCGCGTCACTCAAGTTCCAACTGCTTAAACAGCGGCAAATGTCGGTAGTAGACTTCTAGCGTGCAGACGGCCATGGCGGTTGTGTAGATGCGACCACCTTTTTTACCCCATTCGAATTCGTCAGGAGACCAACTGCCGGGATAGCGACCACGGCGACTTTGAGTTGAAATCAACAACGTGCGGACGCTTTTGTTCCATCGCTTCCAGTGATCGCCGCCAAAATGATGCATTACTTGAGTCCCGTAGTACCAGTAGTACAGGTTCTGTTCCTTGGCGGACGGCAAATGATTCTTGATCAGCCAGTTCACCGATGACTTTAGTCGAGGATCATCCTTACGCCACCCCAAATACATGCGGCATAGAATCGCTTCGGCTGTCATGATCTCCGTTGCTTCGCGGCGCGGTTGATAGCTGTAGGCGGCTCCGTCGAGCAACTTCTCGCGGCCGCGTGGTTGGGTGGCGACAGAATCCAGAAACCTGTCGGCACGCGTGAAAGTTTCTGGATTGATCGCGACTTCCATTTCCGCGGCTCGGGCACTCTGTAACGCCATCATCTGCCAGCCAAACACGGACGTATCTCCAGCTTGCTTTGGCTGGTATCGCCAACCGCCTTGACGATGCTGTGCGTACTCGATGAACGTAATTGCACGTTGGACGGGATCTAGAAACTGACGGTCACCCGAAAGTGCCAACGCTTCGCAGAGCACGATCGTCGCCTGACCATGTGCGTACATCCCGGCTTGCGAAGTGATATTGCCACGCAAATCACCGTTGTCTTTTTGGTTCTCCATCAGCCATTTCAGGCCACCAGCGACGTTCTTTTGATAGACGCCGAATTCATGAGTCTGTCCGGCGCCCAAAAAGGGCAACAGTGCCAACGCCGTCCCCATCGCATCGCCTTTGTTGCCGGGTCGGTCACTGCGGTTGTAATTCTTCAGGCTCCACGAACCATCATCATTTTGCACCGAAGCCAACCAACGTAGTCCGCGAGCAACGGAAGCTTCGGTAAGGTTGGTGCCGCCTTCTTTCTCCACGATTTCAGCGCGGACTCGTGGATCGCGAGCGGCGAACGACATTTCATAGCCGGCTCGCGTGGTGATGTTCTTTCGCACGGTCTTCAAGTCAGGCAATCGCATCGCGGATTGCGGATCAACACGTAACTCCAAAGCGTCTTTTGCGGCTTGGACAACGGTGTCACGAATCTCTTCGTCGCCTTTTTCGAACTTTGCCGCGATCGCGACGTCATCCTGCAGTGTGTCGATTGGATTTTCGATTCGCACGTCGCCACCGACGGTGTCAGATCGATCCAGAAACGTAGATAGTGTGATTGCTTCCGCGATTTCAGAATCGACATCGCCAAAAACGATGACGGCCAAAATCAGAATCGCAATCAAGTGCAACAGAAAGCTAACCAGCCATGCCGGCGTGATGCGAAACATCCGGCGGAGGACGCGTGCAAAAGGTGATCCTTGCGTGAGTCGATCCAGTTCATCTGAAATTTCTGGATCAACATCCAGCCTTCGATTTGGATCGCCCGTGTTGACTTGAGGAGCGACGGTTTCCAACGGTCGTCGGCCAAAGAAGTCTTCTGGCGTGGGCGGTGGCTTGGGGAGTTCGCGACGTTTCGTTTTGGCGGCCTGAGAAATTTGAGCAACGATTCTTTCGTCCAATGCAACACTGGCGGGACATCGCCAACAATCAGCTAGACCCAGCCAGAGGCGGATCGTCATCGGTGCAGCGCAATCGGGACACTTGCACAGCAGAGCACTGCCGTTGAAACTGATCGGGCCAAGGCGGGTGAGGACTTCGTGGTTTCCGGTGATCGTCAAATCGAACAGATGAGCCAGCGGAGGAACGGCGGCAGTCGGGTCGAGCTCTCGATCGATGGCTGTGGTTGGCCTCAAGTTATGATCGTCGTCGATCTGCCACGCTTTGGGTTGGAGCTCACGATTGGCGTTGAGAACGGCTTCGATAGACCGACGGCTTTCTGTCTTATCTGCGTCGTTTGGCAGATCAATTAGCTTGGCCGAAATGGCGGCATCAAGACTGAAAGGATTGTCGGATTCTGGGGCCATTGATTCGGTATTGGAGTATTTATTTCATCACCCTCTCTCTGGGAGGGTCAGACACGAGGTACGAGTGGCTGGGGAGGGTGCAGCTTTTATTGTTTTCCATTGGGTATGCTTCAGCCTCCGCGCCCTCCCCGTCGCTTAGGCTCCGACCCTGCCAGAGGGAGGGTGATGTTGCATGTTGTTCGTAGTTAATGCCTTTAGGCATGTCCCGCGAGTGTGATGTTGCATGCGAACAATCATACCCGCTTGCACGATAAAAAGTTCTGCAATCAGCATCAACACAGATCCTGATTGCGGGCATCAACCACACATTAAAAGGGTTGTTGGCTCATTGAAAAAACGGGCAAATTCTGATAGAATTTGGGACTCGAATCGAGATTCAAGCAAAGCGATTTCGACTCGCATTTAACCGCACAAAACGGCGATTCGCAGATTCGAGATGAGACTTTTCTCTGGTCAAAATTTGGCGAACTGAAAGCTGATTTCCCACAGGCTTTTAATTCCGAAATCTCGACCCTAAAGCAATCTAAATAACACGCGATTTTCGATTAACTTCGATCAACCAAAAAAGGCAGCACTTTGTCCACCGACTTGCCAGAAAACGACGATAACGAGAACGAATTTGAAGCCGGCGATACTAGGTCCAAAAAGGGCCTACAGGAAATGCCGATCGAGGATGAGCTCAAGAGTAGCTACTTAACGTATGCGATGAGCGTCATCGTTTCGCGCGCGTTGCCGGATGTTCGCGACGGCCTGAAGCCGTCTCAACGACGAATCTTGGTCGCGATGAACGACTTGAACCTGACGCCCGGAGCGGCACGCGTGAAGTGTGCGAAAATCTCCGGCGACACCAGCGGTAACTATCACCCGCACGGTGAGAGTATCGTCTATCCGACGCTCGTTCGAATGGCTCAAGAATGGAACATGCGACACATTTTGGTCGACAAGCAGGGTAACTTCGGCTCAATCGCTGGCTTGCCTCCTGCGGCGATGCGATATACCGAAGCTCGCATGTCGACGTTCGCGTCGATGATGATGGACGACATCAAATTCGACACCGTCGATTTCACGCCGACTTACGACGAGCGGCGAATGGAGCCGACCGTTCTACCCAGCAAGTTCCCTAACCTGTTGGTCAACGGCTCTAGCGGTATCGCGGTTTCGATGGCGACTTCGATTCCCCCGCACAACCTTGGCGAAGTCTGCGACGCGATGGCGATGGTGCTCGATAATCCCGAGTGCTCGATTCATGAAATCATGACCGTGTTGCCAGGTCCGGACTTCCCGACCGGCGGCACGATCTGCGGACGTGCCGGAATCCTAAAAGCCTATCACACCGGTCGCAGCACGATTCCAGTTCGCGCCCAGTGCGAAATTGAAGAATACAAAAAAGGAAATCGAACTCGTAGCCGAATCGTCGTTTCGGAACTCCCTTTCCAGCAGACGCGCGACAACGTTGTCGAAAAGATCGCCAACCTCGTTAAGACCGGACGCGTCAGCGGCATTTCTGAAATCAAGGACCTCAGTGACCTCAAGGAGCCGGTCAAGCTTTGGATTGAAGTCAAATCGGACGCGGATCCGGAAGTGGTTCTCAATCAGCTGTATCAGTTCTCGCCATTGCAAACTTCGTTCTCGATGAACTTCATGGCGTTGGTCGACGGCAAGCCGCAAGAGCTGACGATCAAGGATTTCCTCCGCGAGTTCATTCGTCACCGCATCAATGTGATTCGTCGCCGCACAGAATTCTTACTCAATCGTGCTCGCCGACAGAAGCACGTTTTGGAAGGACTCCTTCTCGCGTTGGCCGACATCGATCAGATCATCAAGATCATTCGCAGTTCGAAAACTCAAGCCGAAGCAAAGAAAGGTTTGATGGGCATCGAATGTCCAGCGGCAATGCTGAAGCAGGCTCTTGGCGATACCGGCTTCGAAGTCTTCCAGCAGGAGCGTGGCGAAAAGGATATCTACAACCTGACCGCCGTGCAGGCCGACGCGATTCTGAAAATGACGCTGGGCCAACTGGTGAACTTGGAGCAGGAAAAACTTCAGGGCCAACACGGAAAGCTGCTGGAAGAGATCACCGAGTACCTTCGCATCCTGTCGGACGAAGCCAACATTCGAGCGATCATCAAGGACGACCTGTCTGAGATCCGTGACAAACACGCGGACGCTCGTCGCACAGTTCTTTCGATGGAAGAAGTCGGCAACATCGATCTGGAAGAATTGATCGAAGAAGAGAACATGGTCGTTTCGATCAGTCATCGTGGCTACATCAAACGTACTCCTGTTAGCACTTACAAGACGCAAGGCCGTGGCGGCACGGGACTTAAGGGAGCCGCAACGGACGAAGAAGATCCGATCGAACACGTGTTCGCGGCCAGCACGCACGACTACTTGTTGTTCTTTACCAGCAAGGGGCAGGTTCACTGGCTGAAAGTTCATAAGCTTCCGCAACTCTCACGCGAGAGTCGCGGTCGCGCGATCATTAACTTGATCACGTTGGAGAAGGGCGAAACGGTCGCGGCCTGTCGCGCGATTCGTGACTTCACAGCAGAAGATCACTATCTGTTGATGTGTACGTCGAAGGGATTGGTCAAGAAAACCGAACTTTCGAAATACGGTCGACCAAGAGCCGGTGGTATCATCGCGATCAAACTTCGCGACGACGATAAATTGATCGACGCAATCGTTACGAGTAAGGACGACGAAATCCTGTTGTGCACAACGGATGGAATGGCAATTCGATTCTCCGAGTCTGATGCTCGTCCGATGGGGCGTAACACCAGCGGCGTGAAAGGGATTTCTCTTTCTGAAGGCGATGAAGTGGTCGGCATGCGTGTGGCAGATCCTTCTGCGACCTTGTTGACCGTGTGCGAAAAAGGATACGGAAAACGAACTCCGTTTGGTCCAAACATTGGTGACTTGAACGAAGACGGCGAAGAGGCCAGTAGCTCAGCCCGTTACCGAACGCAGAAGCGTGGCGGCAAAGGATTGCGAGACATCAAGACGACGGATCGCAACGGCAACGTGATCGGCATCTCTTCGGTTAACGATGATGACGAGTTGTTGTTGATGACGGCCAAGGGCAAGATCCAGCGAATCAAGTGTTCGGAGATCAGTACGATCGGACGAAACACCCAAGGTGTTCGCATCATGCGTTTGAAAGACGACGATACGTTGGCGACGATCGTTCGCGTTCCGCGTGATGAATTGGAGAACGAAGATGGCGTTGTCGAAGGACAGGTCGTTCCGCCAGTCGATGGTGCGGATGTTGCCAAAGCGGATGACGT
>CAZORS010000258.1:0-6813 GCA_964582025.1 uncultured Pirellulaceae bacterium
TCGAAGCCGAATTCTTGCAGGAAAGGCAGGGCAGTCAGGAACGAGAATTCTCCTCCGTTGAGTGCCCCGTACTCGCTGACTAGAAGAGCTTTCATCCACACCACTCACTTGCTCCCCTCTCCTCGTGTATTCGGAACTTGAACTGTTCCATTCGATTCAGACGTTGACCGAATTCACGAGGAGAGGGGCTGGGGGTGAGGAGCCTAAACGGTGTCGCAGAGAAGCACGGCGATTTCGCTATGCGATTTAAGAAGCGTGTGCGAATCAAAATACTCTCCTGAAGCGCAGTGTTTGGGGATCACTGTAACCCTCACCCCCAACCCCTCTCCCCAAGAATTCAGAGAGAGTTTGATCTCAATGGCAAGGTGTATAGCTCCGAATTCTCGGGGAGAGGGGAGCTAGTATTCGTAGTGTTTATTCGTAATCCCGCACGCGACGAGCAATCGCCAAAGCCAAAGCCTCGCGAACACTCTCGATCGTGATCCGATCGAAAACCTGTTGGAAGAATCCAGTCACGACCGCGCGAATGGCTTCTTTGCGAGTGTAACCGCGACATTGAGCGTAGAAGATCAACTCTTCGTCGACTCGACCTGAAGTTGAACCGTGTGTACAGGCAACATCATCGGCTTCGATTTCGAGGCCAGGAATGGAATCAGCACGAGCCTTGTCCGACAGCAACAGATTGTCGTTACGCTGGTAGCCGTCGGTTTGCTGGGCTTCGACGTCGACTTTGATCATTCCACGCCAAACAGTACGAGACGTATCCTGAAGCGCCGACTTGTATAGGAAGTCACTGGTACAGGCTGGTTTTTCGTGGTGTTGCAGCGTGTGATAACTGAGGTGTTGTTTGTTCTCTGTGAACATTGCACCGTTGACTTGGACGTTGGCACGATCACCACGCAACGCAACGTGCTGGTTTACTTTCGCCAAGCGTGATCCGAGAGCTCCGACCGTCCATTGGAGGTTTGAGTCACGTCCAACGACACCTTTCTGGTGAGCGAAGTGCCAAACTTTTTGGCCCCAGTCTTGCAAGTTGACGTAGCGAAGATTCGCTCGGTCAGCAACGAACAACTCGATCCCACCGCAGTGCATTCCGTTTGTTTCCGCAGCACTGTTTGATTCGGCAAGTACCGTTGCTTCAGCACCGTCTTCGAGCACGATCAAAGTGTGACGAAGGTCGCTACCGCCGTCAGTGACTTGAGAGCTCACGTGAACCGGTTTGTCCAAGATTACGTTTCGCGGCACGTAGAGGAAGACTCCGCCGGAGAACATCGCCGCGTGCAGCGCTGAAAAACGATCGAACTTCGGATCAACCGACTCGAACAGATACTTCTTGATCAAGTCGCCATGTTCTTCGATGCAATCTGCAATCGTCCCGAAGATGACGCCTTTGTCTTTGTATTCCTGAGCCAATTCAGTTGCGGCAACAGGGTAGCCATCGATCGAGCTGACGCTGCCGGCGAGGTCGACTCCTTCACCGAGGACGAGTTTCGGAAGTCCTTCGTTGGTTGAACCCGCTTTGAGAGCGAACTTTTCCAGCTTGAACATGCGAATGTCGGTTCGCATCCACTCTTCGTCTTGATTGTTCGGCCACGGCAGATCATTGAACGTCGCCCAAGCCGATTCGCGAAGTTCTGTTAGCCAAGCGGGCTCGTTGAGCGAGTCGAGGAGTTGACGAAAACCTTCGTCGTTGAACGCAACCATTTTGTTTTCAGTAATCGTTGTCATAGGTTTGTAGTGAGGGTTTTGGGTAGCTAGATTGGCAACAATTCAGACCGAAGTCTTGCGACTCCGGCTGCAGACGAACACGGGCTGGAAGCCTATGCCACCCTAGCCAACCGAGCCTTCCATTTGCAGTTGGATCAAACGGTTCATTTCGACGGCGTATTCCATCGGAAGCTCTTTCACCAAAGGCTCAATGAATCCGTTGACGATCATCGTGCTGGCTTCTGTTTCCGAAAGTCCGCGGCTCATCAGATAGAACAGTTGCTCTTCGCCGATTCGTGAAACAGAGGCTTCATGTCCGACCGAAACGTCTTGTTCCATGATTTCAATGTAGGGGTACGTATCGCTGCGGCTTTCTGGGTCCAAGATCAAAGCATCGCAAACAACACTGCACTTACTTCCAACGGCTCCTTTGTCGATGCGAGCCAAACCACGGTAGCCAGCACGGCCACCGTTTTTGGAAATCGATTTGGAAACGATCGTTCCTGTCGTGTTTGGCGCCGAGTGAACCAGCTTCGCACCGGCGTCTTGATGCTGTCCGGCACTTGAGAAAGCGATCGAAAGGATCTCTCCACGAGCTCCGGGTTCCATCATGTGAACCGCTGGGTACTTCATGGTCAGCTTCGAACCGAGGTTACCATCAACCCACTCCATCGTCGCGTCCTGATACGCCATCGCACGCTTGGTGACGAGGTTGTAGATGTTGTTGGCCCAGTTTTGAATCGTTGTGTAGCGACAACGAGCATTCTTCTTGACCATCACTTCAACGACCGCACTATGGAGCGACTCGCTGGTGTACATCGGCGCGGTGCAACCTTCGACGTAGTGAACTTGAGCACCTTCATCGACGATGATCAGGGTTCTTTCGAACTGGCCCATGTTCTCTTCGTTGATGCGGAAATAAGCCTGAAGCGGGTAGTCGATCTTCACGCCTTTGGGAATGTAGATAAACGATCCGCCTGACCAAACAGCACTGTTGAGAGCAGCGAACTTGTTGTCTTGCGGTGGAATGATCGTTCCGAAGTACTCACGCAAGAGATCCGAATGCTCACGAATGGCGGTGTCGGTGTCGGTGAAGATTACGCCTTGATCAGCAAGTTCTTTCTGAAGCGAACCGTAGATCACTTCGGATTCGAATTGAGCCTTCACGCCAGCGAGATACTTGCGTTCTGCTTCCGGAATGCCGAGTTTCTCGAACGTGTCTTTGATCTCTTCAGGAACATCATCCCATGATTTACCTTGCTCGGTTGTCGGCTTCAGGTAGTAGAAGATATCCTGAAAATCGAGATCGATATCGCCGCCCCACTCAGGCATCGGCTTTTCGTTGAAGATCTTCAGCGAATCCAACCGGAACTTCCGCATCCAATCGGGCTCTTCTTTGATGTCAGAGATCTGGTTAACGATCTCTTCATCGATGCCCTTTCGGGCTTTAAAGACAGCGGTTGTCTTTGTCTTGAAGTCATACTTCTTGATATCGGTGCCGCGAAGTTCTTCTGATTCTGCTTCAACGGAAGATTGTGTTACGTCTGTTGCCATGTGTATATTCGGGAAAATTATGTTGCGATCGCTTTGATCTGTTTCCCGCCCTTTTCAATTAGTTGGCTTGTTTGTTTCGGTACTGGGTTACTTAAACAGCAACCTCTTCATTGTCGTTGACTTTAGCAGCTTCTGGATATTGCTCACGAATCCGCTCGTATCCTTTTTCGTGAAGCTCAATGGCCAATTCCTTACCGCCGGTTTCGACGATTTTTCCGCCGAGAATCACGTGAGTGAAGTTTGGAGGATTGTGCTCAAGCAATTTGTCGTGGTGCGTAATGATCAGCAAGCCCATTTTATTGTGCCCGATCTCGTTAATCGATTGGCTGGCAAGCCGAACCGCATCCGCGTCGAGACCTGAATCGGTTTCATCGAGGATCGCAAACTTCGGTTGGAGCATCGCCAGTTGAAGGATTTCGGCTCGCTTCATTTCGCCGCCGCTGAATCCATCGTTGACGTAACGACGAGCAAACTCGCTGTCCATCTGAAGTTGCTTCATGTTGTCCTTGATCTCCTTGCGGAACTCACGCATCGGGATGAGGTCTTCGCCTTCTTTTCGGTCCGGGTTACGAACGTTGGTCGTAGCGTGTCGCAGGAAGTCCGCCATGCGAACGCCAGGAATCGCGACTGGACGTTGGAATGCCATGAACAATCCAGCACGAGCTCGCTCGTTTGGTTCCATTTCAGTAACGTCCTCACCGTTGAGCAAAATCTGCCCAGAGGTGACTTCGTAGTTTGGATGTCCCATGATGACCAAACCGAGAGTGCTTTTGCCGCTACCGTTGGGGCCCATCAATGCGTGGGTTTCGCCACGCTTCATCTCCAGATTGACGCCGCGCAGGATGGGCTTGTCGTTGATGGAAACGTGCAGGTCAACAATTTTTAGTACGTCGCTCATGTCGTTCGAATTATGCTAGGGAGTAAGATGTTTGATTGTCTCTGTTTAACCGGCTGATCCTACCTGTGATAACCTTTTGTTTTCAGGTGCAAGTTGGAAAAGAACGCGGACTTTCCGGTGAAAGTTCTGTCGTCGAATCGACATAGCTGCTACGAGCGTTGAACTTTCCCGAACCGGGCTGATGGAGCCAATGAAAACCTCCGCCGCCCCGCAAAGTTGGGGAAAATCCCGGACTCTGGTATGCTATGCCTGAGGCCCCATTTTCACAACCATTTTGGGCCGAATTCGATCAAACAAGGGAAAATATTGACCCGCCAGCATTACTGGCTTACAACGTTTGATTGCCGCGATGTCTAAATCCGCCCCATTACTTCAGCCCAGCGAAAAATGATCTTTAACAATCACTTCCAACAAACCATTACTCGTTCGGCACTCCTCGCAGCCTTGGCTGTTTTCTTAGGCGGCGTTTTATTGACCGGTTCCACTTTCGCGCAGGAGACACCTGAGTCGGCCAGCGAACCAGTGGCAGAAGTTTCCGCCCAGAGTGCGACCGAAATCCTCGATTCGATCAACGAAAAACTCGAGGAAGTCGACGCTTATGTCGGGGACAAGATCGTCGCTCCAATGGGCAGTGTGATCTTCAATGGATTGTGGACTGGCGATTGGACCGAGGCGGCGGTCGACGAAGCTGGCCAGCCGATCACCGATCCCGATACCGGTGAGCAAGTAATCATTGAGCACAAAGGTTGGCTCGGGGATGGTTCGGTCAGCGTGCCATTCATCGTGGTTTGGCTTTTTGTTGGCGCTGTGTTTTTCACACTGTTCATGGGCTTCATCAACATCCGTGGATTTTGGCATGCGATTCGTTTGACTAAAGGCGACTTCGATAATCCTGACGACCACGGTGAAGTAACTCACTTTCAAGCATTGTCGTCTGCACTTTCTGGAACCGTCGGACTCGGAAACATCGCCGGTGTCGCGATCGCGATTGGACAGGGCGGTCCCGGAGCAACATTCTGGATGATCCTTGTTGGTCTACTGGGCATGAGCACCAAGTTTACCGAATGTACGCTTGGTCAGATGTATCGCACAGAAGACAAGAAAGGACGCGTTTCCGGTGGACCAATGCGTTACCTGAGCGCTGGCTTGAAAGAGAAAGGGCTCGGGCCGCTGGGTTCTCTGCTGGCCGTCATGTTTGCGATCCTCTGTATCGGCGGATCTTTCGGCGGCGGTAACACTTTTCAGATCAGTCAATCGCTCGACGCGATTCGCACTGAAGCTCCTATTCTGAATCAGTACAGCTGGATCTACGGACTGGTCATGGCGATCGCTGTTGGTCTCGTGATCGTGGGTGGCATCAAATCGATCGGTAAAGTTGCATCGCGAATTGTTCCTTTCATGTGTGCCGGCTACGTGCTTTGCGTGCTTTACATTTTGGGAACTCGCTACATGGATATTCCTGCTGCATTTCAGTCAATCTGGGACGGAGCATTCAACTTCGAAGCGGGTTACGGTGCGTTTCTTGGATGCCTCGTGATTGGCATCAAGCGAGCTGTGTTCTCGAACGAAGCGGGAACCGGTTCAGCGTCCATCGCTCACAGTGCCGCGAAAACAGATGTTCCGGTTCGCGAAGGCTACGTTGCTCTTTTGGAGCCATTCATTGACACCGTTGTCGTTTGCACGATGACTGCTTTGGTGATCATCATCACGGGTGTGATTTCTGACAAAACTGAGGGCCTAGACGGGACAACGATGAGGCAAGAGTTGTCAGTCTCTAGTCTTGCCGACGGAAACGACATCGCCAAACTTTCGGATCAGGATGCCGAAAAACTTTTGCTAATGGTCGACCGAAACAATGACGGCGAGAGCGACTACGATGCCGATGGCGATGGAACACTGACTGTCGGAGACATGGTTGCCCTCGATCGCGGAGCCTATTTCACGAAGCAAGCTTTCGTCAAAGGCGGTTTCGAATGGTTCAAATGGTTCCTGTTTGTGGCAATTGTCTTGTTCGCGTTTTCAACGTGCATCTCGTGGGCGTACTACGGCGAACGATGCTTCACAGCATTGTTCGGCGACTGGTCGTCCGGGCTCTTCAAAATTCTTTTCTTGGTGTTCACGTTCCTCGGTGCTGTGATTGCGCCGACAAGCATCAAGAACTTCAGTGACATGATGATTCTGGGGATGGCTTTCCCGAACATGCTGGGAATGTATTTCCTGTCCGGCAATGTACGACGTCACCTAAACGAGTACATTTCTGACTTGAAGGCTGGCAACTACGACAGGAATTAGTCGGCCTTTTTGAGTCGCCGTATCATGCGGCCGGACACGAAGAAAAGTGATCCGGCCGAATACATGCACCAAGCTGCCATCAAGACCAGCTGGCTCTCGAAACCGAATCCAGCATCAATCAGCCAACCGGTGACGCCGGTTCCGCATGCCGACGAAAAAACGATTCCCGAAACAGCGACCGAGCGAATCGAACCCAGGTGTTTCGTGCCGTACAACTCTGGCCACACGGTTCCAAAAATGGAAGCCGCGAAACCCATCGCGATGCCAATCAGCGCCATCGAAATGTAAATGAACCACACGCTTTGCCCCAGCGACAGGAACAGGCAACTGACTCCCAGCGGCAAGTGATAGGTCCACATCAA
>CAZORS010000259.1:0-5240 GCA_964582025.1 uncultured Pirellulaceae bacterium
ATCTTGCCCTGAAGTACATCAAGCCAGTTTCGTTTCCATGTCTTCTGAATGTGTATCCGCGGGTCATATTGTAGTCGCTGGAGGCGCGCACGGTTGAGCCATTTGCGGCCAAGATCGCTCGCTTCCCAAAGTAGTCGTCGGTGTAGCGTTCAACGAAGGAACCACCAGAATCGATCAGAGATGAAATACTCCACTGCTGGTTACGAGTCACCGAAAGGTCTTGGCTGCCACTACTGCTTGATAGCATCACCAGTGAGTCAATTCCGCTCGCGTAAATGTACTCGTTGCCAACAGATGCCGAGGCAGCACCCTTGGCGCACTCGGTGATGCAGTTCGGACCTGCATCGATGTGGTTGGGACCTCGATCTTGTATCCCAAGCCATTTCGATGCGTGATTTCGGAGAACACAGCAACGATTTCAACTTCATCGCCTGCGACGAACGAAAACGCAAATCGATCCGACCGCGATGATCGCCAGCGACGATGGCTCCGGGACGGCCAACAACTGGCCTCTCACGGCGATGTTGCCGTTTTGACCAGCGGTATGAATCGCCAGATATAGCTGCGCACCGACCAAATCGTCGGTGAAATTGGAAAGCAGCTTGGTCGTCATTGGGTTGTTTTGATCGAAGAGGCTTCCCGTATTCGGATCAATCGCGTCCGCGTCGTTGAACACTCCACTGATCGTGTCGTTGGCGAAATCGACAACCAGTTCAGCGTCGTCCTCGCTTGGCACACCAAAAATGTTCAACACGTGCGGACCAGAAGTGTCGAAAAATCCATTGTGCAAATGAATGGCAGTCACATCACTGAACCCGGTTCGATCAGCAGGATCCGCTTTCAAATCCAACCCAAAAATCTGAATCGTGTAACTCAGATTTTGCTGAGCACTATCCAAGTAGAATGAAGCGACGGCCGTTCCGGTTTCCGTTGAAGAGCCGCTCAACACTTGAGTCGCGTCCAAGTTCGCTACAAACGATTGGCCATTTGCGTTGCCAACTCTTGCGAAGCAAACAAATAAGAGAGCAAGAGCTAAGCTCAAAGGGAGACGGAGATGCGGTGTTCTTGATGCCATAATCTGTTCAACTCGATGACCATTTTAAATTAGTTTCAACGCCGTGATCGTCCAACGGATTCAGTCTTGGATGAGGCCTTATCCAAAGAGCGGCCAGATCCAAGCGTCGATCGCGCAGATCCAAAAGTGAACGGCAATGTTTGAAAGTAGTTTTTTCGGAATGGGAGCAAGTCAAACACATTGACTGATCCGTTACCGTCGTAATCCATATAGAAATGGTAGTTCGGGTCACCGGAAAACGCACCGAAACACTGGCGAAAATCGAGCAGATCAACAACATTGACCGTGCGGTTTCCGTCTGAGTCCCCAAAGAAGCTATAGAATCCATCAGCTTCCTCGTCGCCGTAGACAAAGTTCTGACTCATCGAAACTCCATCTCGAGAAATGAGAGCTCCATTGAGCGTAAACTGATAGTTGCCATCAACCAGAGCGTTCGCTGAATTGCGAACGTGGGAATCGAATTGAATTGTGGCGATCGTTTGGTCACCAACCAATTCCGTGTTGACCGTGATTGCTACCGGATCAAATGTCGCCGCCGTCGCGGTACTTCGCTGGACAACGGAAACTGCTCCCGAATCAAGCGTCACATCGCCATCAAAACTGATTGAGACAGTTTCAACGGTAGCTCTTTGATCATCTTCAACGTTCAATTCGATGTTTGTAACAGCCGGCTCGGGCAGTTGCTCAACGACAAACAAACCTCCCTGTCGATCGCTGATCAAAATCACTTGTTGATCGGCAAACTCAAAGAACGGGTAGACCGACCAAGCTCCTGCGAAAGATACGTTGTTGTTTAACATGTAGGTATCAAAAAATGCGACTTCAGAAATCGATGTTGGATCCGCATTATCGAGCCGCAGCACACGCATACCAGACGAATAATTCGCTTGGTACATGAAGTCACCTTTTACGTAGAGATTATGGTCAATCGTCTTTTCTACGCCGTCATAGAATCCTTCATAGTTTGGATTATCGAGGTCTTCGACATTCCAAATATGGGTCCTTGTAGGAATTGGGTCGCCATCGTCTTCCGTTCCGAACTGGCCGTCGGGACCGCGAGCGTGATTGTATTCGTCAAGCTCATCGTTCAAGTAAAAGAAACGATGGTCAGAGGAAAGCCAGCCTTGGTGAGAATAGCTCGAACCAGCATACGGTTCCCGGGCAATCAATGATGCATTGGCGCCGCCATTGGAAATTCCAACGATCGTCATCGTATCCTCGTTGCAGGCGAACACGACTTCTTGTCCGACATAAGTACTGTCAGGTCCGTCGTAGACGACTGACTGTGCGTCATGAGTGTAGCCGTCGTCTCCGAATGATCCGACCTCTGTAATGTTGGTAGGATTTGTGAAATCAAGGATCACCAATCCGCCGCCGTACAATCGAGAACCGTTACTACGTCGACATCCGACCGCATATCCCAAGCCGGTTTCTTCGTTGACGACGATGTTGTGGCAGCTCGAAAAGTCTGTGTAGTGACTGGTTTCAGTAAAACTCACCGGAGCCGCCTCTGGATCGACCGTCAGCAACTGAGACAGATCGAAAACTTGTATTCCTTGGTCGTTGCCGCCGCCATCAGCAACGATAAAAGCATGATCGTCGTAGACTTTGACGTCACGCCACGCCTGATTCTGTCCGGCCTCAGCTGTGTCAAGTTTCCCGAGATAGATCGGATTCAATGGATCGGTAACTTCGATGAAAGACAGGGCATTAGTCAAACACATCAGCGCGAATTTTCGGTCCGAAGCTGTGTCAGTCCAGCCCCAACAATCACTTCCTAAAACGGAGCCTCCACCACCGATTTCATCGAGCTCCATATGAGCCAACAAGTTCACTCCACTTGCTTCGAAGGGACCTGAACCGCCGCTTCCAGCGACACCAGTGTTACCAATCGCTTTTGCGTCGTTGTCATGAGCAGATACCAAAGCCACCGAAAGTAAGCAGCAGAGAGAGAAAACAAAAGCGAATCGCGCGAAAGATGTTTTGGGCATTGCGTTTCCAGCTTGAGGTAGGATCAGACTTCGGGCCGAAAGCGAATCGATGCGGCCAAAATGTCCGATAATTGCGATATCGTCATCTTAGCCATCAAGCCTCAATTTTCCATCCCAATTGCCTCGCGACCAGCAACAAGGCACCATTGTGAGAAAGAAATCGGCCAAAAGAGAGTATTTCCGCACCGACGTGTAGCCCTCAATCAAACTGCGCTTTGGAACGCAAAATATGATGATAGTGCTGAGCAAATCGATGTGCTTCGTCTCTAACGTATTGCAATAGGCGAAGGCTGAACGCATGTCGGCTCAAGCGAATCGGTTCCGAATCACCCGGACGGAAGATCTCTTCATTCTTTTTGGCCAGCGAAATCAAAACCGGCGGCTCGATTTCTAGGGCCTCGAATGCGGCAACAGCGCTGCTAAGCTGACCCTTACCACCGTCGATCAACAGGATGTCGGGGAACGTGTCGTTCTCATCGGCCAACCTTTTGAAGCGTCTAGAAACGACTTCGTGAATACTGCGAAAATCGTCAACGCCATCGACGCCTTTGATTTTGTATCGGCGATATCCCGGCTTAAAGGGCAAGCCATCGATAAACTGCACGAGGCTGGCCACGGTATCGTCTCCGCCAAGGTGAGCAATATCAACTCCCTCGATCGAACGCGGCGTTTCAGAAAGTTTCAGGACTTGGCGTAGTCCAGCAAGTCCTTTCTTGGGATCGATATGGAAGACTTCTGGCTGCACGTGAGTATCAAGTTCTCCGCGTTGATCGAGCGACTCCAACATCTTAATTTCGTCACGCAGCCGGGCGGCTTTTTCAAATTGCAGCTCCGTCGACGCCTCTAGCATTTCTGCTTTCATTTCTCGCAGCAGTTTCGTTTTGTTGCCCGCCAACACTTGCTGCAGACGCCGAATGTCTTTCCGATAGTCCTCCTTCGAAATACGCATATTGCAGGGAGCCGTACATTGCTTGATGCTGGCCAGAAGGCAAGGGCGATACCATTTCCACCGCGGATCGTTTTCTTCAATATCCAGCGAACAATTCCGGAATTTGAAGATCCGCTGTAACACTTGCACCGCGCCGCGGAGCGAACCGGCACTTGTAAACGGGCCATAAAGCTTCACCCCAGAAGACGATGGCTCTCGAGTCACTTCAACGCGGGGGAAGTCCTCATGCGTCGTGATCTGAAGGTACGGAAACGTCTTGTCGTCTTTGAGAATCTTATTGTGTGCCGGCTGTACGTCCTTGATCAAACGCGACTCAACCAGCAACGCATCGACCGCACTGTCACATTCGATGAAGTCTGCATCGGCGATCAGCGGCACCCAATCCGCGGTTCGCGCTTCTTCACCGGCCGCCTTGAGAAAGTAACTCCCCGCTCGCGACCGTAAGTTGGTTGCCTTACCAACATAGATTACGACGCCAGCCGAATCCTTCATCAAATAGACACCGGGCGACTGCGGGAAAGTGCGGACTTTTTCGGCTGTCTCCTCAAACGCGTTGAGCGGCTTGGTCGCGTCGACAACCGGTTCAGGATCAGGGACGTAGTCAGACGTTTCATAGATGCCGGAAGTCTCGGCGACGGCGTCAGACTTCCCGTCTGGCTTGGCGGCGTTTGCGCTTTTCTTGGCCGCCTTCTTTTTGGCTTTTTTCGCGGGCTTCTTTTTTAACGCCGGTTTGGATTTAGATTTCTTCTTCGCCATGGCGTCAGGATCTACTATCCGGGCTTCAGATTATGTTTTGACTTTTCGACGGAACGAGCGACCTCGTTTTTCTCATTGACCAACACGATTTGAGCCGCGTGATTTTCGACTTCTTCTTCGTTAAACTGTCCGTAGCAGCAAATGATAACCACATCGTCGACTTTCACGAGTCGAGCAGCGGCTCCGTTGATGCAGATTTTTTTGGATCCGGCAACTCCGGGAATGACGTAGGTCGTCAGGCGATTTCCGTTGCTCACGTTGAGAACGTCAACCACTTCGAACGGCACCATTTTGGCTTCATCCATCAAATCGGTATCGATCGTGATGCTGCCTTCGTAGTTCAGGTCCGCCTGAGTGACACGGGCGCGATGTATTTTGGAGCGTAGAAGTCTGCGAAGCATTTTTATAGAGCCAATGACGGTCGAGTGTAATTCTCCATTGTCCCCGATTTATGGAACATGGCAAGGTT
>CAZORS010000259.1:5340-6775 GCA_964582025.1 uncultured Pirellulaceae bacterium
TGTTAAAGGAAACCTATGAAAAACATTATTCTCTCGCTTGGCATTTTCAGCCTTCTATGGCCGCCCGTTTTTGCGCAACAGCCCACTCCAGCAGAAGTGCTTGATCTATCCGGTTGGAAAATTTCTTTGCCGATCGACGCAACGGGCAAAGGCAAAGCCACAACGATTGAAGAGAAGGCGATTGCCGATGGCTATATCGACGCTGAGAACTTCTATGTCAATGAAGCGGGCGATGGAGTTGTCTTTAGCTCGCCCATCAAAGGTGTTTTGACTTCAAAAAACACGACCTACACCCGAAGCGAATTGCATGAAATGGGACGTCGTGGGGACACCAGTATCAAACCATATGGCCCCGGCAAAACGATCAACAAAAACAACTGGGTGTTCAGCACAGCGCCCATGGAAGACCAAGTAAAGGCATCGGGAATCGATGGCACTTTGGATGCCGTTTTAACCGTTGATGAAGTCACTACCACCGGTGCCATTTGGCAACAAGGACGTGTGATTGTAGGTCAAATCCATGCCAACGACGACGAGCCCGCTAAACTCTACTATCGCAAATTCCCCCATCACGAGCGTGGATCGGTATTCCTAGCACATGAACCAGTCGGAGAAGATGATCAGCTTTATCCGCTGATCGGTTCTCACATCCCCGACTATTACACTCAGGATGGAAAAGTCGTTGAACCCAAAGACGGAATCAAACTTGGCGAGAAATGGGGATACCAAATCAAAGTTGTTGGTAACGAGTTAACCGTAACGATTCGACGTGAAGGGAAAGACGACGTTGTTCAAGTCGTCGATATGACGGATAGCAAATACGATGCCGGTGGCCAGTACATGTTCTTCAAAGCCGGCGTCTACAACCAGAACAAGACTGGTGATCCCAAAGAGCGTGCAACGGCGACTTTCTACGACCTGAAAGTATCACATACAAAAGCACCGGAGCCG
This sequence comes from uncultured Pirellulaceae bacterium, assembly GCA_964582025.1. GTDB lineage: Bacteria > Planctomycetota > Planctomycetia > Pirellulales > Pirellulaceae > Mariniblastus. The sequence continues at coordinate 6,292 of CAZORS010000259.1, forward strand.
AAGAAGTAAAGCTCTCAGAAGCGAAGTGACTGTGGCGTCTCGCAGCAGTAGTCCGGGGTATCACTGCGGCGAGACGCCGCAGCCACGACTAAGCAGCTTTTACGATCGAGCTTTCGGCTACGGCTGCTGTCTGACTTTGTTCCGAATCCTTCTTCGGCATAAACCTTTGCAACTGCGGCCACAGTTGCAATCCGTTCTCTTTCACGTAGCGAGCTCGGAAATAAAACTTCGCAAAACACTTGCCGTGCATTTCAGCCACCTGGTCAGCGGTCAGATTTTCGTACTTCATGACAGGCTGGTAAACGCTGTACTTCGAGTAGTCGTGATCCGCGATTTGATCTTTGACCTCTTCGTAAAATCCGGTGCCAGGGTAGGGCGTCACGATGTTGAAGTTTGCGTACGTTGGATTCACCACGCGGGCGTAGTCTAAAACATCCCAAATGCTCTGCTGAGTGTCTCCCGGAAATCCGATCATGAATCCGGC
>CAZORS010000260.1:0-6714 GCA_964582025.1 uncultured Pirellulaceae bacterium
TTCGCTTGTACATCACGGTACCAAGTGGCGGGAAGTCGATCGCGATTGACCATTCCTTGCCCTGAGCTTCGATCTCTTCGGCAACCGCTTCCCCGGTTCCTACGTTTGAGCCAGAGTAATACTCACTGTCACTGTTGAAGATGGATTTGTACGTCCCGGGGCCGGGCACACCGACTCGATAAGCCGTGTGAACGTAAGGCGTGAAGTTTCCACAAACAATAATGAAGTCTTCGGGATTCTTGGCTTTGCGGATCCACGACAACACGCTCGCGTCGCGGCTCATGCAATCGATCCACTCGAAACCGTTTCCGTCAAAGTCCAGCTCGTGCAATGCAGGTTCGTCACGGTATAGACGGTTCAAGTCGCCGACCATTTTCTGCAAACCTTCATGGCTTTCCCACTGCAGCAAATCCCATTGCAATCCCGAATCGCAATTCCACTCGTTCCATTGGCCCCACTCGCAACCCATGAACATCAACTTCTTACCAGGGTGAGCCCACATGTAGGAATACAGCAGACGTAGGTTGGCGAATTTCTGCCATATGTCGCCGGGCATCTGATCCAGTAAAGCGCCTTTGCCGTGCACAACTTCATCATGCGAAAACGGAAGCATGAAGTTCTCAGTGAACGCATAGATCAAACTGAAAGTCAGTTCGTCATGGTGATATTTGCGATGGATCGGATCCTTGTGGAAATAGCGAAGCGAATCGTTCATCCACCCCATGTTCCACTTAATGCTAAATCCGAGCCCGCCATCGTGCACCGGCCGCGAAACGCCACCGAAAGCCGTCGACTCTTCCGCGATGGTCAACACGCCCGGAAAGTCGGCGTGGACCTGTGTATTAAGTCGTTTCAGGAACTCGATCGCACCAAGGTTTTCACGGCCACCGTACTCGTTCGGAATCCACTCGCCTTCTTTGCGGCTGTAATCCAGATACAGCATCGATGCGACGGCATCGACGCGTAGTCCGTCGATGTGATACTTCTCTAACCAAAACATCGCGTTGGCAATCAGGAAGTTCGAAACTTCCGTGCGGCTGTAATTGAAAATCAGCGTATCCCAATCAGGATGTTCGCCCTGCCGCGGATCTGCGTGTTCGAACAACGCCGTGCCATCGAATTTTGCCAATCCGTGAGCGTCTTTCGGGAAGTGAGCCGGGACCCAATCGACGATCACGCCCAATCCGTTTTGGTGCAAGTAGTCGACGAAGTACATAAAGTCTTCCGGCGTGCCGTAGCGGCTGGTCGGCGCGAAATAGCCAACCGTTTGATAGCCCCAGCTTCCGGTGTACGGATGCTCCGTGATCGGCATCAACTCGACATGCGTGAAGTTCAACTCCAAGCAGTATTCAACGAGGTCGTGAGCCAGATCGCGATAGTTCATCCAACCGTTCGGTTGACCGTTGACGGTTCGCCAACTTCCAGGATGAAGCTCGTAAACGGAAACCGGTCCGTCCATCGGATTCTTGGCGGCACGTTGCTGCATCCATTGATCGTCCTTCCACTGATAGCCACTTAGATCTTTGACGATCGAGGCAGTGCGCGGCGGAACTTCGGCAAAGAAACCGAACGGATCCGCTTTCTCGACTTGATTGCCGTTGCAATCAGTGACGCGAAACTTGTAGGTCTTATCGACTCCCATTTCGGGAACGAAAATTTCCCAGACGCCGCTGGGAACCTGTTTTTGAAGCGGGTGACGTCGTCCGTCCCAATCGTTGAAGTCGCCAATGACGCTTACACCCTGAGCGTTGGGTGCCCAGACGGCGAAGTTGATTCCGTGAACGCCGCCGATCTCTCGAGGATGGGCTCCGAGTCGCTCGTAGATTTTGAAATGATTCCCTTCATTGAAGAGATGCAAGTCAAGATCCGAAAACAGCGGCTCGAAGGCGTATGGGTCGTGGATGCTCATCGTGTTTTTGCCAACGGAATATTGAATTTTGTATAACCCTGAGTCTACCTGAAACAGATCCGTCTCACAGTCGACTTCGAACAAACCCGAGTCACCGATCGGTCGCATTTCTTGAGTTACGGTCCCGGAATCGGTGCTAATCCAAGCTTCTTCGACGCCGGGGAGAAAAACCCGCACGGTCGTTTTGTGATGTGGGTTTTCGCGGATTTTCAGTCGCGTTCTTGGGCCGTCCGTCTTGATTGGCCCCAGTACGGCATTTGGATTCCCATGGGTGCCGTTGATTATTCTTTTGAACGCGCTTTTGTCCAAAGTTTGTGAAGAATTCATCCGTGTTTCCATCCGTGGAAGCCGCAGTGAGTCTTCCGCGACGTTAATAAACTGTTTCACCGAAAGCTTGCGGGAACTGCAAGGTTCGATCCGTGTCGGGATCGATTTCGGTGACTCGAGTCCAGCCTGTTCGCGTCGGCACAAATTTTGGCTCGTCGTAATCTTCACGAACGAAACCGGCACCGGCTGGAGGCGATTGAACTCTGGTCGATCTGGAATCTTCAAACTCGACTGGACCAAACGGTTTCCGTACAAACGGATGTGCTCCGTCGGTTCGATTCCAGCTTTCGGTTTCGGCAGAATCGACCTCGTTTGTTCGGTGTCGATCGCCGAACTGCCACAATCGGCACTCAATTGAGTGGATCTGCATGGCAGCATGGATACGCTTCCATAGGTCCACGTCCTTAACCGGCTTTAAGACCCCGAAACTTTCCCATCGCCAATCGTTCTCGATCCAACGGTCGAATCCTTTTCGAATTCGCTTGCCGACATACGCACTGCTGGTAATGAGTGTCAGTTTTGACGGTTGTTCAAGCGACTCGACTCCGCGAACAACTGCCAGCAACTGCAATCGTTCTCCGTGGACGTCCGACTCACGTTCAGAGACTTCGATGCGATCGTTGTCGTCTTGCATCGATTCAAGCACGAAACGCCATCGGCCTTCGTGGCCTTGGTCGGTCGGTTTGTCAACGGTTTCGGTTAGTAGCAGATAGTGAGGAGCGTTCTTTTGCATTGCGACTACCTGAGAAGATTCAGGCTTATGGGGTGCACCATCCGTGTCGCGTTAGTTGAGCGAAAAGCCTCAATGCTTTTGCTTGATGCTCCCGACATCGTCAGACTCAACGTGACTCCTTAACCTTCTTTAGGAGTTTTTTCTTTTCTATTCGGAATGGCTTAACGCGAACTTGCGCAATCGTTACGAAGTGCAGAACGGGAACCGTAAGTCCACTGATTTAATGAAGGAACGTGGCTCGGTGGTCTCCACCGTGGATATACGACAAACGGTGGAGACCACCGTTCCACATTACTTCGGTAAGCGATGCATTGATTTTGCCCACGAATCTCACGAATGAAATGCTGGTGATTTTGAGACTCCTTGGCAAATGCAATTACCAAAGGCCCACCGCACTTTCATCTTGCAAGAATCTCACGCAAAGGCGCCAAGCTCGCAAAGTTACGGCGCATTTCCTTTGCGAGCTTCGCGCCTTTGCGTGATGTTTGTCATGTTTATAAGATGCTCGACATAGTATTGGATAATTGTCATGAGGTTAGTTTGGCATAACCTTAGCCACGACGTGGCAGCAGCAGGCTCGTGAAACGCGGAACGGTGGTCTCCACCGTTTGTTGGATATCCACGGTGGAGACCACCGTGCCACATTCTTTGGATTGAAACTGCGGCGAGACGCCTCAGCCACGTTGTCAAATCCAATAGCCAGTCGCCATTACCAGCAAAAAGATCGCGGCCATAAAGCCCAGCACCCAGATGCAAGTCTTGATTGAGTAAATCACGATTTCGCGCAATTGCTCATGACGCGTTGCTCCGTAGCATAAGCTCACGACGACGATCAACGGCAGCGAGTACCAGATTTTTGCGATCGCTGAAAATAGAATGATGGTTGCGATAGGCATCATAGATCACCCTTGCCTTTCTTCTTTCGCTTTGCCAATTCTTCCTTCTGGGCCATCGTGACAATCGCAGGTCCGCAGAAGGCGTCGTAAATGGCAAGCATGTTGAGTAGCCCAGCCACTAACGTATACAGCACACCAATTTCGAACATGTGCTTGTAGTCGAAATGCCACATTCCCAAAGTATCGGCATCATTGAGACTAATAGGGCCCGCCGGTGGCGCCATCAGCCCGTCTTTCAATGTCAGCTTCCTAGAGATGTCTCCGTCCTTTTCGCGATCGACTTTGCGATATCGCATCGACACATTTCCATAGTCCGCCGGGAACCTTTCGCACAGCTCGAAAAACGGATCGTTGCCGCCAGACGTTTTGATCGACTGAACCACAGCCGGTAATGCAGGCAACCCTACGCCAACTTGCCCGATGTAATAGTAGTTGAGCTTGCCCATCGAATCCGTTGCGTAAACACAACGACCGCGACCAAGCCCCAGTCCATACAGGAACGTCGACATGATACAAACCATGAACAACAGCCCTTTGGCGTAGCGTCCCTGATAGATGTGGCCGGCTCCAGGGAATAGCCAAGCCAAAAACGCACCCCAATACTGATCTTTCAGGTTCACGTGGACTGGTTCGCCCTCGGGCTGCGTGTAAACTATTTCGGGCATGACTTGCGCTTAGAGTTCGGATTCAGAATTCGAATGATTTTACCCTGATTGCGTAAACTTTGAACAGATCAAACGAGCCGACGATTTCAGGTTCGTATACACGGCGATTTGATGGCAGAACGATTTTTCTTAAGCCAACCCGTTGTTGACCAAAAAGTGAGTTTGGCGGACGATCAAGCCCACCATCTTGCCCGGGTAATGCGAGCCAAAGCCGGCGATGAAGTGATGCTTTTTGACGGCTGCGGCAATGAATACCTCGCTGTCGTTGACGAAGTTTCGAAAAAGAATGTCAACCTGACGATCGAATCGTCCAATTTTATATCCGATCCAAACCAGCCAGAAATCATCCTCGCATGTGCCTTGCCCAAAGGTGACCGGCAAAAATTTCTGATTGAAAAGGTGGTTGAGCTGGGAGCCAATCGTTTCATCCCGTTAAAAACAGCTCGTTCCGTCGCGGAAGCTTCCGCCAAAGTGATCGATCGAATTGAAAAACAGGTCATCGAAGCCAGCAAGCAATGTCGCCGAAGTTGGCTGATGGAAGTCGGCCCCCAAGCGACCATTGCTTCCTTGTTAGAATCGTTCCACGAGTTCGAGGGAAGTCGACTGGTTGCCGATCCTTACGCCAGTCGCAATGATTTGTTGCTGCGAGACGAAGCTTGCGTGATCGCGATCGGTCCCGAAGGCGGATTTGCGGAAGAGGAAAGCCAGCTGTTTGCCGGCGCCGGTTGGACGCCAGTTTGCTTTAGTCCCAACGTGCTTCGAATCGAAACTGCGGCTGCCGCTGCGGTTGCAATTGCTAGACAGTCGAAGTTTAAGAAATCAAATTCCTAAAACAGGTAAAACCATGAGTTGGTCCGATCGAATCGCAGAACTGGATGAACAGAGCCAGCAAATTGAGCTTTGCGGTGGTCAGAAATCAATCGATCGCCAACATTCCAAAGGTCGCATGACGGCTCGCGAAAGAATCGCGGCGTTGCTCGATGATCCAAATGCGTTTTTGGAGATCGGACGTTGGGCCGCGTGGAACATGTATCAAGAATGGGGCGGCTCCGTTTCGGCCAGCGTCATCTGCGGCGTCGGGAAAATCGAAGGTCGCAGCGTGATGATCATCGCCAACGATGCGACGATCAAAGCGGGAGCCTTTTTTCCGATGACTTGCAAGAAGGTTTTGCGGGCTCAACGAATTGCAATGCGTTCGCATTTGCCGTTGTTGTACTTGGTCGATTCGGCTGGAGTGTTCTTGCCTCTACAAGACGAGATCTTTCCCGATGAAGATGACTTCGGTCGCATCTTTCGCAACAACGCGGTCGCCTCGGCGATGGGCATTCCACAAATCGCAGCCATCATGGGCAATTGCGTTGCCGGCGGCGGATACCTTCCGGTGCTCTGTGACAAACTCGTCATGACCGAAGGCAGTGGACTTTATCTAGCCGGTCCCGCGCTCGTGAAAAGTGCCATCGGCCAAGAGGTTTCGTCAGAGGACCTTGGCGGTGCGGAGATGCATTCCGAGATCTCGGGAACGATTGACTTTCGCGAACGAAATGATGAGGCGGCCATCGAACGCGTCAAGCAGTTGATGAAAGCGTTGCCGGTTGATCGAGAAGCCGACCAGTACGCTCGCGATTCAGAGGAGCCAACCGAACCCGAAAGCCCAGCAGAGAAGATTTGTGATTCAACGCCGTTCGATCCACAGGAGCGTTTCGACGTGCGTGATACGATTCGTCACATCATCGATGCCGATTCGATGATCGAATTCAAGGCCGATTACGGCCAGACGATTGTCTGTGCTTACGCTCGGATCAATGGTTATCGCGTGGGCATCATTGCGAATCAACGAAACGTGGTGAAGTCAAAATCTGAAGGCCTTCAAATGGGCGGCGTGATCTATCACGATAGCGCTGATAAAGAAGCTCGCTTCATCATGGACTGCAACCAAACGTGGACGCCGATCATTTTCTTGCAGGACGTGATGGGTTTTATGGTCGGTCGGGACAGTGAGCAAGCCGGAATTATTCGTGCCGGAGCAAAAGTCGTCAACGCGATCTCCAACAGTCGGGTCCCCAAGATCACGATCATCACCGGAGGCAGTTACGGCGCCGGCAATTACGCGATGTGCGGCAAAGCGTTTGATCCTCGATTCATTTTCGCGTGGCCGAACGCTCGCTACGCCGTGATGGGCGGAAA
>CAZORS010000261.1:0-6708 GCA_964582025.1 uncultured Pirellulaceae bacterium
TTTTTCAGATTTGCCCCGTCATCTTCACCTAAGCGTGTATTTTTGCTGGTCGACACAACGGAGGTGTTGACCTTAAAGCAAATTGAATTGGTTCCCTAGCCACAAGGTCAGAAAAAACATCATGTCTAAAACAAAAAAAGCTCCCGCAAAGAAGTCGACTAAAACTACTGCCAAGAAGACAACTAAAAAGAAGGCGACGAAAGTCAAAGCAAAAGCATCTAAAAAGGCTTCTACCACCAAAGCTAAAAAGGCTGCAAAACCTGCCACCGAAACTGAGTCACTTGAATTGCTTAACGAAACAGGACGTCGAAAACAAGATATCAATCCGCCAGTTGAGCGTCGTAAGCGTCGTCGCCAAATCGATCCAACAACATGTGAGCGTGACTATAACGAACAGGAAATTGAATTCATGCAAGCCATGGATGATTACAAGCGTCAGTCAGGTCGCATGTTCCCGACTTGCAGTGAAATCCTCGAAGTGCTGATGAAGATTGGATACCGTCAAGTTGCCGACCCAGCTGAATTGATGTTCGATCCAAACGAAGACAAAAAAGCAGTCGTTGAAGAAGAGTCTCTCGACACTGAATTCGATGACGAAGAAGACGACGAATAGTCGACACGCTTCCAACTGTTACAAAGATGGCCGTGATTCCCCCGGAGCTTGCCTCCTCGCGAATCGCGGCTTTTTTTACTCTTCTTCTGCCTCTGCGCGGTACTGCGACTCAACGGCTAACGCTTTCTCAACCACAACTTCCCAAGGCTCCACGTAATCAATTGGATCCTGTCGATTGAACTTGTGAAATGCCAAAATCCGCTCGACATCTGAACCCGTCAAACCGTGCGACCGCCCAGACGAATCGGGTTGGTAGCTGGTGCAGGTGTTGCGAAAGATCGTGTCAAAGTCCAATTCCAGTTTTTCGATCGAATCGGCCGCTTCCTGCAAAATCGTGTATTTGTCACCGTTGATATACGGAATGTGCAAGTGAACTTTTTCGCTATCCCAGTTACCAATCGAAAACGCATGAAAGATTGACTGATAAAACTCTGGGCGGCAGTCTGGATAGATCGCGTGATCACCGGCGTGCACACCGAGGCAAAAATCCACATGTGCGTCGTGCTGAATCGCGATCGACAACGCGTAGCCGTAAGCGATCGACGCAAAGATCGCGTTTCGGTTTGGCACGACCGTCTGGCGCATGTTCTCCTGCTCATAGTGGCCCTTGGGGACCTGCCAATTTGAGTCCGTTAGTGCCGAATGAAACAGATCGCCAAGTTTTGGAATCTCGATCGTTTCACAACTCATCTCGATATCATTTTCGCGAAGGTATTCGATGTTCGCGTAAAGCCGCTTGAGTTCAAGCAAGTGCTTTTGCCCGTAGTTGAAGCACAGTCCATAGACTTTTCGTCGTTCGGCCAGCAATCGCATCAACAGCGAAGTTGAGTCCATTCCGCCGCTGAGGCAGACGACAGCAGTTCGTGATCTTTCCATGATGAATCTACAGAGATTTTTGGCAAAAATTGGGTTTCGTGATTCGCGATTTTAGTCGCCGCTCGTTCCCAAAAACTGGGTCAGTCGTTAGGCTATCGAGGACTGTAGTGTATCCAGCATGACCGGGAATTGTGAGCCCAATGGCACGAAACGAACAATTGATTCGCCAACACAAGATTATGCAAATCTTGGAGCGTGTCCGGTTTGGAAAAACGATCCAGGAATTGCACGATGACGTGATTGAAGAACTTGGATTGCCGTCGCTTCACAACCGCACATTAAAGCGTGACCTCGAGGCTTTACAGGCTGCCGGATTCGATGTCGACCAACACGATTCGCCTCGCGGTAAAATCTGGAAACTCGGCCCGTTGGCGAAAACGACGACGCATATTAGCTTTTCCTCGACCGAACTGATCGCACTTGCACTTGGTCGCGAGCTGATGCATCCACTTTCGGGGACTCAATTCGGCTCAGGTATCGACACCTTCTGGAACAAGGTCAAGGAGGAAGTTCCGGCCACGGTTTTGAGTCACTACGAAAAATATCGCAAGACGTTTCGAGTGCAGGGCTTACCGATCAAGTCTTATGAGAGCAAGCAAGGGATCATCAAAACGATTAACCGTGGAATTTTAGAACACCGCGTTCTGGAAGTCGTCTACCAGAGTGAAAACAAGCCAGCCAAGACTCGCAAGATTGAACCGTACGAAGTAATCCTATTTCGCTCTAGTCTTTACACAATCGCCGCAGCTCACGACGATGAAGATGAGAAGTCACGCGTTCGTGTTTGGAAGTTAGATCGGTTTTCGAAGGCTACCATTTTGGACGAATGGTTTAAGCCGCCTGAAGATTTGGACATGGACGAATTTTTCGGAAGTAGTCAAACGATCTTTCGGTCCAGCGACGATGAGACACCTTACAAAGTCAAACTTACTTCGCGAGCCACCGTTTGGGTTACCGAAGAGCCGTGGCATCCTGAACAGGTGATCGAGAAAATATCCGATACACACTCCGTTCTGACCGTTCCCGTTTCCAACCCTCGCAATATCCTCCCAAAAATCCTTGCATTGGGCGCCGATGCGGAATTGTTGTCACCAGAAGACAGAAGGCAGGAGCTCAAGGTGACTGCGAAGGAAATGGTCGAGCACTACGAAGATTGATACGCTCATGAATCGCATCATATTCTTGGCGTTTGCGCTTTTGATTGCAGGTTGTGACAACCGCACGAAAGTGAAAACCACAAAGCAGGAAGATCCGTTCGAAAACACGATCAATCAGATCATCGAATCCGAAGCGACGATTCTCAAGCTCTCGCCTTACGTTTCTCAAATTTTGGACACATTCCACGAATCCGGATCACCTCCGACGGATTACGTCAAAGAGCTCTTTTCCAAAACCGTTCACCACGCTTCCGTTGGAGAAAACAAAACGCGATCCGTCGTTGATCCGTTGGCTGTACTCTGGCAGCCATTTCTTGGCGATCGAAAATTTATCGAGTACCAGTTGGGGACTGAGTCGGGAACGTTTAACGAATCAAAAACTCGATTCGAATTGAAGGTAAGGCTCGAAGGCAAGATTCGCTCCGAAACGGAAATCACTGGAGTCAATGCACTCCAGACGATCGGATGGACTCGCGACAACACGCGCCGGATCTGGGAGATTTCTGAATGGACTCAACATTCGCTCAACCTTACTCCAATTGAAGACATCCTGTTCAGCGACGTGACGGCCGAGTGTATTCCTGATGCCGCGACGCTTGAGAAAGTTTCACGATCCGCACATCAACAACGTACGCTCGAAGCAATTCGATCAGCGACAGTCATGGATCCTTTGGCTGAAGGTTTGCCTGGTTTTAACGATTGGGAATCGGCATGGCAGTTTCCATCGGCGAGCGTCGTTGACTACGATGGCGACGGATGGGACGACGTGTATCTGACTGACCGCTGGACCGGCGGCATGATGCTGCGAAACGTGGATGGAAAGTTTCACGACGCCACGGAAGAATCCGGACTGACGGTAGGGCCAAACTGCAACTGCGTACTGTTTGCAGACTTTGACAATGACGGAGATCAAGACGCGTTTGTCGGCGGCTCGATTCACGACAGCCAATTTTTCGTCAATGAAAACGGCACTTTTCATCGCGACGAATTTATGGACAAGGAATTGGAGCTCGTTCGTTTCGTGACCGCAGGCTCTGTCGCTGACATCAATGGCGATGGTTTGCTGGATCTATACGTGTCGACCTATGTTTCTCCCTCAGGATCTGCATTTGGCAGCGAATGGGAAAGTAAAATGCTTCCAGAATCCGATCGAGCACCTTTCAAGAAACTCCAATCGAATCATCCGTTTGTCGATCGCGGCGGCCCGGCCAACATCCTTTTCATGAACGTCAACGGGAAGTTGCAACGATGCGAAACTGATGACACGCTTAAGCAATGGCGCAACAGTTACCAAAGCGTTTGGCACGACTGGGACAACGACGGAGACCAAGATCTTTTCGTTTGCAACGATTTCGCTCCTGATGCTTTCTTAAGAAACGATACGGTAAAAGGAAGTTCGAAACCCGTTTTTAAAGACGTCACCAATCAATTGATCGATCCGAACACGATGGGTTACAGCATGGGCGGTTCGTGGGGAGACTTCGACAATGATGGAGATCTGGATCTCTACGTATCAGAGATGTACTCAAAAGCCGGCAAGCGAATTCTCAAACAATTCGCACAAGCCGATCGTCGCTCCGTTGAGTCTGCTCAGGGCAACTTTCTGTTTCGCAACGACGGAGATCGTTTCACCCAAGTCGCTGGACAGGACGATTCCGAACTTCATGTCGCAAAAGTTGGCTGGTCTTTTGGCGGACAGTTCGCCGACTTTGATAACGACGGATGGTTAGACCTTTATGTTCCCAGCGGATTTTACACCGCACCCGATGAAGTGAGAGTTGACGCTGATTTGTGATCGTGCAACTGGCGCGCGGTCGCGCGTCTCGACCCTCAACAACCAAAGGAATTCCGGGATCACCCGGCTTGGAGTGGACTCGATGACACGTTGTCCATTTTCCAAATCGATCCGGATACTGACGAGATCAGAGGGTTCTCTTTCAGCGGACATGAACGAAATCGTTTGTTTTTGCGGCGAGGCAAAAATTTCGAAGATTTCAGCCTTCGATCGGGAGCCGACTTCACCGAGGACGGCCGGGGATTCGTGGTCTTTGACTTCGACAACGACGGGGCCGTGGACCTTGGCGTCGTTTCCAACCAAAATCCACGCTTTCGGTTGTTGCAGAACAAGTTGGCAGCCGACTCTGCGGGTTTCGTGAAGCTGCGACTTGTAGGCGGAAATAAAGCCGCGACTCCCAGTGTGGATTTCAGCCCCCGCGATCCAATTGGAGCCACTGTCAGTGTCACCACCAGCCAACATAATCGGCTGTTTAGGCTTTCGGTTGGCGAAGGGTTTTCCGTCCAAAATTCCCGAACCATTCACATCGGAATGGGGGCAGAATCTCAGATCGATCAGCTTAAAATTCGTTGGCCCAGCGGAAAGATCACGGTTGAGACAGAAATCGAGGTCGGATCGACCGTCGAGATTTCCGAAAACAGGAACTGATTCGCCACGTTTCGGAGAACGGCGAAAAAGGTTAAAATCAGATTGCGAAGACGGACTTACTCCAAGCGCTGTTCCGTTTCGTGCATATCAATTCAGTAGCGCCGCGAAGGATAAAGTACACATGGGAGACGCCGCAAAACTCAAATGCGAAGGGCATGACCTTGAGCTGCCGATTGTGGTCGGAACCGAAAACGAGAAAGCGATCGATATCGGAGTACTGCGAAAGCAAACCGGCATGGTCACGATCGATGAAGGCTACGTCAACACAGGCGCAGTGCAGAGCTCGATCACATTTCTCAACGGCGAAGAAGGCGTCCTTAGATATCGTGGCTATCCGATCGAAGATCTCGCATCCAAATGCGATTTCGTTGAGGTTGCTTACCTTTTGATTTATGGCGAGCTTCCGTCGAAGGATGAACTAAGCAAATTCCGCGGGAAGATTCGGCGTCATACGATGCTGCACGAGGATCTTAAGTCGTTTTACGATGGCTTTCCACGCGACGCCCACCCGATGGCGATCCTGTCGAGTGTCGTTAGCGCGATGTCCACGTTTTATCAAGACTCGCTCGATCCCCACGATCCCGAACAAGTCGAAGTCAGCATTCATCGCTTGCTGGCAAAACTGCCAACGATTGCTGCGTTCTCGCACAAGAAATCCCTTGGCCAGCCGTTCATCTACCCGAACAACAACGCCAGCTACTGCGAAAACTTCCTGCAGATGATGTTCTCAGTTCCATGCGAAGACTACAAAGTCGACAAGACTTTTGTAGAAGCGTTGAACATGCTTCTGATCGTGCATGCAGACCATGAACAAAACTGTAGTACTTCAACGGTGCGAATGGTTGGATCTGCCGACTCGAACTTGTTTGCAAGTATTTCGGCAGGTATATGTGCATTGTGGGGGCCGCTTCACGGTGGTGCCAACGAAGCCGTCGTCAACATGCTGCAGCAGATTCAGAATGACGGTGGCGACGTTGAGAAATACGTCGACATGGCAAAAGACAAGGAAAACGGATTCCGCTTGATGGGATTTGGTCACCGTGTCTACAAAAACTTCGATCCGCGTGCGACGTTGATCAAAAGCTCGTGCGACAAGCTGCTTGAGAAACTGGACATCGACGATCCGCTGTTCGAGATCGCTCAGAAGTTGGAAAAAGTTGCTCTCGAAGATGAGTATTTCGTAAAGCGAAACTTATATCCCAACGTCGATTTCTACTCAGGCGTAATCTATCGAGCGATGGGAATTCCGGTCGAAATGTTCACCGTCCTATTTGCAATCGGTCGTTTGCCTGGCTGGATCGCACACTGGCGTGAGATGCAGTTGTCTCCGACGAGCCGAATTTGTCGTCCTCGGCAGGTGTATCAAGGATCCACGAAACGCGATTTCGTTGCTTTGGACAAACGATAAAAGTCAAAATGTCGATTACGCACGTGTATGTGCAGGCAATTTACGACGCACTCGGGGCATCCAGCTTGAATCCCGTTGATTACTCACGGTTGCTGGAAACACTTTGGGTTGAACTGGCGTGGTAGATCATCGCAATCCCTACACACTGGTTCCGCGTGGTGAAGGCGTGAATTATTGAAGCACTTCGCCGCTGTCCACTCCGCTCGTACCT
>CAZORS010000262.1:0-6650 GCA_964582025.1 uncultured Pirellulaceae bacterium
GGAGACTCGCCAACAGACGTATTCAATACGGGTTCGATGTTCTTTTGGACTCAGGAAAAATTTTCTGTGACAGAAGATTCCAACAGCCACATTATTGAAACTAAGAATCAAGCAGGAGATTTTTATCTTGAGTCAGCCGGTGCGATTACCAATGGGAAAACCGCTCAAGTAAACGTCGACAACGTTGCTGAGTTCAAAGCGGTCAGCGTCAATGTCGGCGCCACGCAAGAGGATATCTTCAACGCTGGTTCAGTGAAGTTTGAGACGCGTGGGCGATTCAAGATTTCCGAGAACAGTGATGTTAAAATTGTTGGAGATAGCTCGGCCGCTACGACGGTGATCAACGCCAAAGGCGACATCACCAACGAGGCCAACACAACTGTGAATGTTCGCAGTAACGCAGCGTTCTTTGCTGACAACATTGTCTTGGGCAATCGTTCTGGTGACGAATTCAATGCGGGGACGATCGCATTTCGTACCTCATTAAATGCTGCGGGAATCGTCCAAATTAACGAAGACAGCGGTACTAATCTTGGTGGTTTCAGCGAAGCGAACAGTCTGCAGCTGACAGCCAACGGTGACATTACCGATGGTCCAAATTCAAATGTCGACATTGCGGGTAACTCGCGATTGAAGACTTTGAATAACGGTCGAGTCATGCTTGGTGATTCAGGCGTTCTACCAGATAGTACACCCTACGACGCGGTTTTTGAGTCACTGTCACTAACAGTTCAAACCGATGGTGCAGGCAACGCGATAATCGAGAACGATGGCGACATTGTTCTCGCAGGAGTCAATCGAGCAAACTCGTTGTCGTTGATCGCCGACGGTGGAGAGGGAAAGATTCTCGACGCTTTGGATTCACAGATCGATGTCACTTACAATCTGAATGTCGAAGGCAGTCTTATCAATCTCGGCACCGCGATCATCCCAAATGGTTCGTCAACGGATCGGCTGGAGTTCAGGTCACTTACTTTCAAGTCCGATGGCAACGTTAACGTCTCTGCTGACGAATCATTTTTCTTGACAGGAAGTAGCAGCAGCGGTGGTTTCCTGACGCTTGAGTCAGAGGGCGACATTCGTTCGACCGGCGGATCCGAACTGGTTTCTCAAACGGGAGCCCAATTCGAAGGCATGGATATTCTGGTAGGAAACTTGGCCAGCGACTGCTTTGAGATCATTGATACCAATGAAAATGGCTCAAAGAGATTGCTTGTCAACGGAGAGGGAACAGAAGATGTTCAGCTTGGGTGCAACGTGTAACCAATGTCGCTCGGTTCTCTGAACCGAATGCGTGCGGATTCGAAAACGAAACCATTGGCGTCGCGATCCCGATCGAAACCCATTCTTCCGGGCCCGCTATCAGCTTGGAACGCGTGGCGACATTGCTTGTATTGCATAAATTGCAGAAGCAAAAAAATAGAATGGCTCGTGAGATTAAATTCTCACGAGCCTTTTTAATGTCGCTCGGTTCTCCGAACCGAATGCGTGCGGATTCGAAAGCGAAACCATCGGCGTCGTTATCCCGAACGAAAAATTTGTCGCTACTATGCCTCTTTTGCCTTCTTGAAGTTGATTTTTACGAATTCCGAATAGCCATCGATCGATGCTGTCCCGTTGTCAATTTCCGCAGCTCGAAGCGATTTAAGTTCAGTGTTCTTACTATTGTACTCATCGGAAAATTTGTACTTTGGCCGTTTGTAACTCCGGATAACAAAGCTGCCTTTGTCGACTTCTTCACCCTGACCATCGACGGCTTTGAAAACCTCTTCTTTAAGATCATCCATTTCATCTTCGAGTTTGGAAACTTCCTGCTTGAGCCAAGCGTAAAGTTCGATCGGGTCAGTAGGGCGCGTCATCAGAAATCCTCTTGGTGGAAATGGCCGGTTGTTTGCGACGAAAAAGAAGCAAATTTCTAACTCGAATATATCGAGGCTCTCGTTCTTCAACAGTGACATCATAATGGAGTCGATAACCAATTGACCATCCAGTTATCGGTATCAGTAGGAAAAGTCAGCACAAACGAATACGATAGAGATCTACGAACCACGAATTCAAGGACCAAGTTTAAGTGCAAGCTCGTTTACTGATCCCAAAAATCAAAAAGCTGTACGATACGTATCTCGAACACGAACCGGATCAGCTTAAAAAAGTAGCGCTCGATCTAGGTTTTGAATCGCGAACGCACGGTAACATCGAAGCCCTCGTCGCGCGAGGTTTCGCGCTCGTCAGAGCTGCTGCAATGCGTGAACTCAAGATGGTCCATTACGACGTGCAGTTGATCGGCGGTCTGGCGATGTGCCGCGGCAACGTCGCCGAAATGAAAACGGGTGAAGGAAAAACACTCACCGCCACACTGCCCATGTTTCTACGAGCCCTTGGCGGTGAAGGCGCACTGTTGGCAACCAGCAACGACTACCTCGCCATGCGCGATGCCATGGAAATGAAGCCGGTCTACAATCTGCTTGGGATGAGTGTCGGTGTTATTCAGACTGAAATGTCACGTGAACAACGTCGCGAATCATACAAATGCGATATCACTTACGGAACGATGAAAGAGTTTGGCTTTGACTTTCTTCGTGACCATTCCGCACGACGGGAACAGCAGCAGCGAGATTTTTACTATGGCGGCTCCGAAGGTGGCGTGGCTCAGTCACCGATGTCCGTATCGGTTCATCGCAAACCGCACTTTATTTTGATTGACGAAGCGGACAGCATTCTGATCGACGATGCTCGAACGCCCCTGATCATTTCATCCGCTGGAGATGATTCAAGTCAAGAACAGGAAACGAGTCTCTATCAGTGGTCCGCCGATTCAGCGCCGCAGTTCGAAGAAGATTTGCATTACTGGTACGATCGCGAACGACGAAAAGTTGATCTGACTCCCGAAGGCACCGCACTGGTCCGCGAAATCGCAAAACCGAAAGACCTCGCAGGCATCGGCCTTTTACAAATGTACGACTTTGTCGAACGAGCGATTCAAGTCTATCGTGACTACGAAGTGAACCGCGAATATGTTGTTCGCGACGGAGAAATTGTCATCGTCGACGAAGCGACTGGTCGTATCTCCGAAGGTCGTCGCTGGAGTCGAGGCATCCACCAAGCGATCGAAGCCAAAGAACACGTTAAGGTTTCCGTCGACACAGCCACCAATGCAAAAATCACTGTTCAGTCCTTCGTCAGTCGATTCCCGCACATGGCAGGTATGACAGGTACCGCCTTCACGTCCGCTCGCGAGTTCAAAAAAATCTACGGCATGGGCGTGTCGGTCATTCCCACAAATCGGAAGCGACAACGAACCGAGTATCCGATCAAATATTTCGCGGCCGAAGCGGATAAGCTTCAGGAAATAGCCACCGACGTGAAAGCGATCCACGAACAAGGTCGCCCCATTCTGATCGGTACTCGATCGATCGCGAAATCGGAAACACTCTCAGTTGTACTCAAAGAGATCGGCGTGCCACACGATGTCTTGAACGCTCGTCAGATCGAACGCGAAGCGGAAATTGTCGAAAACGCTGGGCAGAAAGGACGCGTTACCGTTGCCACGAACATGGCCGGCCGCGGTACCGACATCAAGATCGACGACGAAGTACGTGAGCTTGGTGGTTTGCACGTGATTGGAACCGAGATGCACGAATCAAGCCGCATCGACCAACAGCTGTTTGGGCGTTGCGGCCGTCAAGGCGATCCCGGCTCGGTTCAGCTATATATATGTGCTGAAGATAAACTGCTCGAATCAGCATTTGGAAAACAGAAAGCAGATCGCATTCGCAAAACAGCCAAAATTCGTGGACGCCGCCATTGGATTCGACTCTTTGAGAAAGCTCAAAATAAGGTCGAAAGCCAGCACTACCGTTCGCGAAAAATTTTGATGTTCAACGAAAAACAGTTGGCAAAAAGCCAGCGAGAAATGGGACTCGACCCAATCCTCGACAACTTTGAATAGTCCATGAATGTTCAACAGTCTGACTGAGGCGAAGATTTTACTTGCCAGATCGTTCTTTGGAACGAACAATTAAGCTTATGGCCAAAATACTGATAGTCGAAGACTCACCTGTCGATCAACTGTTGATTCAAAGGCTCTTGGTACGTCCGGGTTGGGTTTCTCAAACCGCCAGCGACGGAAAAGAAGCACTGGAGCTAATCGGCAAGTTGCGTCCAGATATCGTCATTACGGATTTGCAAATGCCGGTGATGGATGGATTGGAGTTGGTTAAATCTGTTCGAGCCAGCGATGCAACCCTGCCGATCGTGCTTGTCACGGCGAAAGGTTCGGAGCAAACCGCCATCGACGCGTTGCGTTGCGGAGCGACCACTTACTCGCCGAAGTCTCAGCTGAGTACCGATCTCGTTGCGACAGTCGAACAAGTGTTGGAAATGGCTCAGCGAATGAATTATTCGCACGATTCAAATTTCTTCCCTGCGCCCAAATCTCACGCAGTTGTTTTGAAAAATGATTTGAAGCTGATTGGCCCAACCATCGAAAATATGCAAGCGAATTTGCCAGCTTGGAGCGATCGAGACCGGTTGCAAATTGGCATGGCGCTCGATGAAGCACTGGTCAACGCAATGCACCACGGCAATCTGGATGTCGATTCGTCGATGAAAGAAGGCGACGAAACAAACTACTATGAGATGATTCGAAGTCGACAAAGCAAGCGACCGTGGGGCGACAGAAAAGTGCGAGTCGAGTTCGAATTCTCCGACCAGCACATTTGCATTCAGGTCTCGGACGAGGGAAAGGGTTTTGATCCAGCGTCAGTGCCCGATCCTCGAACACCGGAAAACCTGCATCGCGTTTGCGGACGCGGCTTATTTCTAATCCGCAACTTCATGGACCAAGTCGCCCACAATTCGGTCGGCAATCAAATCACGATGACCAAACTGCGTCAGCCAGCGGAAGAATAGATAGACAGCATGAAGTTCGTAGTTAACGCATTTAGAGATCGTCCGGCTTAAAAGCAGGGCTGATTTTTTTGGAAAAACAATGTCGCTCAGCTTTCCAAGCTGATAGCGTGCCGAGGCAGCATGCCTCTCACTCGGTTGAATTTCACCAACCTCCAAATACAAGCATCCGCACGCTTTCGGTTCTCCGTCTACCAAACCGTTCTGCATGATCACCAGATACTCGTGTTGACTTCCATTTCAGCAAGTGTTAAAAAAATAACGTGTTAAAAAATACTCACATTGCTTTTACAAAAGATGGGTGATTCATGTCTGACTTTAGCCGTCGAGAACGACAGATACTCGACATCCTGTTCGCCGCTGAAGAAGCAACGGCGGCGCAGATCCGCGAATCGATGGATGATCCACCGGCCGACGCCACCGTTCGAACGCTGTTGCGAGTCTTACTAGAGAAAGAAGCGGTCACCTATCGCAAGGAAGGTAAGCGGTTTGTTTATCGACCGCGGAAGCGAAAAGCGACGGCCGGCAAGTCGGCACTCAAGCGAGTCCTGAACGTCTTCTATGACGGCTCGATCAAGGACGCACTTGCCGCTCATCTGACCGACCCGCGAACGAAACTCGACGACGAAACGATTGCAGAATTACGAGCTTTGATTGACTCTGCCGAAACGAAGTCCCCTAAGAAAGGAAGCTAGGATGTTGACTTACCTTTTGATGCTGATTGTTCAAATTGCTGTTTTGGTAGCGATCGCATGTGGATTCCATTGGCTGTTTCGCCGTCGACCGAATGTTCAATACTTCGTTTGGTTAGCAGCGATACTCTCGATTGGCTTGGCGATTCCACTTCAGTCACAGGTCCCGTCAGTGGATGTGCAGATGCCTATAACCGCGAAAGAGTTGACGCAGTCAGAGCAGTCACCATTGCCAGCGCCCCGATCCGCGCGCATCGCAACTCAGGAAGAATTCGTTCTGTCGAAGATTGCAACCGCTGCAATAGCACCAGACAACACTCGTGTCCCGCCGAAACGAGTAGAGCCCTCGGCGAGTTCTGCCGGACCATTAGCTTTGCCAAAGTATGAAACCGCTCGATTCACGGTATGGAATTGGCTGGCAATCGCATACTTTGCAATCGTAATCATGCTCGGGCTGCGTTTGCTATCTGGAATCTGGAGCCTGCATCGACTTGCGTCTTCAGCCAGCACTTGTCGTTCAATCGACGAGGTGAGCGAGATCGCAAAGCTGGCTTGTCCGCAGCGTAATGTTCGAGTTTTACTTTCTGATCAAGTTCGCGTGCCGATGGCGTTCGGTATTCTGCGTCCAACCGTGCTACTTCCACAGTCGTTCACGACATGGTCAAAGGAAGCTCAACAAGCGGTACTCCTACATGAGTTCGGCCATGTACAACGATTCGATGCGTTTTGGGACTTTGTTGCACGATTGATTGCGGTGGCTTATTGGTTTCATCCGGCAGTTCATTTTTCGATTCGACGTTTGCGTGAAACGCGAGAGCGAGCAACCGATCGATTTGTTTTGGAGCACGGAGTCTCTCCAACGGTTTACGCGAATCAATTATTGGAAGTCGCCGCGAATGCATCGCGTTTGCCACAGCCAGCCATCTACATGTCATGCCAGGGTGATATTAAAAATCGCATTGGTTCAATTTTGGAAAGTGCCGTAGCACCCGAAAAGAAATCATGGTCGATGAAGATCGCATTGTTGGTTGGGTTTCTGATTCTGGCGAG
>CAZORS010000263.1:0-6594 GCA_964582025.1 uncultured Pirellulaceae bacterium
TCGCAGTTGTCAGTCATTGATGGATTGAGGCAAGTCGTATGATTCCGATCAAGTACAACATTCGCAGTCTCAGCGTTCGCTGGGTAACGACCTTGCTGACAATCATTGCGATCGCCATCGTCGTGTTCGCCTCGATTTTGACATTTGGGATGATCGAAGGCATCGATAACGCGTTCAAGTCCTCTGGAGACGCCGATGATTTGATCGTCATGCGAAACGGTTCCAGCGACGAGATGTCCAGCACGATTGCTCCTGAAGTGGCTCGTGATTTAATGACCGTCGAAGGAGTCGCCACAGACTCAGAAGGTGAACCGCTGGTTGCTCGTGAATTTGTGACGATCATGATTTCGTCTCGTCGTGGCAAAGACGCAACCGCCAACGTGATTGTTCGCGGCACCGAGAAAGCCAGCCGAACTTTACGTCCCGGATTCAAAATCGTCGAAGGTCGTGACCTTGAACCTGGAGTCAACGAATTGATTGCCAGCAAGAAGATGGCGGAACGATTTGAGGGTGCCGGCTTGGGCGAAGCCACTGAAATCAACAACGTCGACTTCAAGGTAGTTGGCTTATTTGAAGCCGGCGGCAGCGCCGCAGAATCAGAGGTTTGGGCAGATCTTCGTGACCTGACCGCAGCCCAACGAATCGAAGGCGCTGTATCGGTGGTCAACCTTCGCGTGCCCGATGAAGAAAAGCGCCTCGCGCTGATCGATCGCATCAAAGGCGATGAACAGTTCAAACTCGATGCTTTACCGGAAGAAACTTACTTCGGAAACTTGCAGAGTTCATCATCGACAGCATTGAAAGTCATTGCGTATATCATCGCTTTCTTTTTGACGATCGGAGCCATGTTTGCAGCGTCGAACACAATGTATGCTGCCGTCGCCAGTCGTGGCCGCGAGATCGGTACGTTGCGGGCGTTGGGATTCTCTCGCCGCACGGTACTGATTTCGTTTGTGTGCGAGTCGCTTGTGATCTGTTTGCTTGGCGGACTGCTGGGCTGTCTCATGACGGTTCCGTTAAACGGACTCACTGGAGGCACGCAGGGATCGACGTTCAGCGAGGTGACTTTCTCGTTCAGCTTCGGTCCGAAAGTGTTGGCTCAAGGAATGATTCTGGCGTTGGCGATGGGTTTGATCGGCGGACTGTTCCCTGCACTCAGAGCGATTCGCCTACAGGTGGTGAACGCATTGCGGCAACGATAACGACGAGCGACTTATGACTCGTGTAGCACAAATCGCTAAGTGGTTTTTGATCGCACAACCTCTGCATTGCGGAGGCGATCTTTTTTTCAACACGTAGCATCGACCTCACGTTCATTATCATCATCAACATTTCGCAAACTATCGTGGCAATCGTCGTCATGCTGATCGTGCGTTTGATGAATTTTCGATGGCAACGTCCAATTGGCGATAGCTTGGCTAAGGCGAGCTTTTGATTTCAACTGCACCTGCGAAAGCGGTTTTCATTCCATGGATTTCCACTCCGGTTCATAAAACATTGCCAATTGGCGAAAGTAAGTTTGAGTAAACGATCCAACCAAACCCCAAAAAAAATTCGCAAAGCCATTCGCGAAACTCGTCAGGCAGTGCCACCGCCTTACGCCGTGCAAGCGAGCGCAAAGTTCGTGGAGCTGATCGTCGATCTGGAGTGGTATCAGAACGCGGATCGGGTCGCAGCCTATTTGCCGTTCAATGGAGAAGCCGACCCATTGCCATTGATGGACAGAGCGATCTTGGACGGAAAGCAAGTTTACGTTCCCGTGATCGTCGCCAAGTCCGAACCTTTGAAATTCGAAGCTTGGACAAGGGACACCGAAGTCAGAAATAACCAATTCAACATTCGAGAACCAGAAGCTTCTTCCGATTCGATGTCGCCCGCGGATCTTGATTTGGTGATCACGCCATTGGTCGCGTTTGACGGCCAGCGCAATCGGCTTGGAGTTGGCGGCGGCTACTACGATCGAACTTTCGAGTTCCTCAACAACGTCGGAACAAAATCCCGTCAAACGATTCTTGTTGGACTGGCGTATGAACTTCAAAGAGTCAAAAAGATCGAATCCAAAAATCACGACGTCAAACTCGACGCTATCGTGACCGAATCGGGCGTCGTTTTTTAAACTCGAGCAGATCCATTAATCCTTTGGCTTTCTTCCGTTTTGTGGCATGGACAACAATAGTCCCAGATCTCCCACCTCGAATCGAAGTTGGTTTCCGTGTAAGATCGTTTTTGAAACATGCCCCAGTTTCGGCGTCACGCTAGACCTCCCCATCTTTTTAAAGGCTCGAAATGAAGAAGCGCTCTTCCTCCAAGCAGATTCAATCATCAGCCAACGTTAGCTACGAAGTACTTGAAGACCGCAATCTTCTGGCGGCAGACTCATTCGCTTCGAACTATCAATTTGCGGAAAGCACTGGACTGATTCGCACGTTGGCCGAACCGGTAGCAATGCAAGAACGTTTCGACGTTTTGCGTGAAGTCGTTGACGTAGCTCCCGAAGACACTTTTGTGCGAACCAGCTTGAATCGTGACGCGCTTGGATTCGCTCACCTGAAACATCAGCAATATCATGCAGGCGTGCCCATCGAAGGTGCGACCTTTACGGTTCACATTAAGGACCAGCAAGTCGTCAGCGTAAGCGGCTCTTTCCAAGATTATGACGCCGTCGACTCAAATGATGTCTTGGGCGAAGAAGCTGGACTGCAGGCAGCGTTGGACTTCGTCGATGCCGATCTCTATATGTGGGAGTCATTGCAGCACGACCACTCAAGCCATGACCATCTCTGCACCTGTTGCGATTGCTTGGCTGCTCAAGGGAATCAACACATCGGGCATTCCGCTCACGACCATGGAGTCTATTCTGACCAAGCGCCTACTGGTGAATTGATCTACCTTCCGACGGCCGACGGCAACCTCGAACTAACGTGGATGTTTGATGTATACGCAGTCGAACCATTGTCTCGCCAACATATTTTTGTTGATGCGAGTTCTGGGAGCATTCTGGAAACTCATAATCAGATCCACCACGCGGATGTGGATGCCAATGGAACCAGCCTGTATGACGGCACCGTCGACTTTATTGCTGATGATACCGGCAGCGAATTTCGCCTGCGGCAAGAAACCAATGGCGTCGAGACTTACGACTTAAACAATGGCACCAGTTACAACGCTGCGACTGACGTTATTAGTGGATCTACTAGCTTCACTGCGGGAGACGTTCAAACAGGCGTCCAAGCTCATTTCGGTGCCGAGCAAACCTTGCAGTATTTCTTGGAAGAGCATGGACGTGATTCTTATGATGGAAACGGAGCCATCTTGCGTTCTTATGTCAGTTATAGCACCAACTATGTAAACGCCTTCTGGGACGGTTCACGAATGACCTATGGAGACGGCAATGGAACGAGCTACGGTCCGCTGGTATCGCTGGACATCGTCGGCCATGAAGTTGCCCACGGAGTCACAGGGAATTCCGCTGGTTTGATTTACCAGAACGAATCTGGGGCTCTGAACGAATCGTTCTCCGACATTTTCGGCGAATCGATTGAGAACTTTGCTCTTGGTTCCAATGACTGGCTGATGGGAGACGACATCGGCATCGGCGGAAGCGGTGCTCTGAGAAGCATGTCAAACCCAAATCAATTTGGCGATCCGGATACTTACTTCGGTGACTCTTGGTACACAGGAACCGGAGACAACGGTGGAGTTCACATCAACTCGGGCGTTCAGAACAAGTGGTTTTACATTCTGTCAGAAGGCGAATCGGGAACCAACGATAACGGAGACGCCTACGACATTGCCGGGATTGGAATCCAGGAAGCGGGAGACATTGCCTACCGAAACCTAACCGTCTATCTGAACCAGAGCTCAACGTATGCTGAAGCTCGCGAAGGCGCGGTACAGTCCGCGATCGACCTCTTCGGCTTTGATTCGCCGCAACACCTCGCGACCGCCGCAGCTTGGGACGCCGTTGGCGTCTACGCACCGGAACCTCCGACATTCAGTTTCGCATCCGTGAATTCGCTTGGAGCGGGAGTCTATCGTGGCAACGTTGCTGACACGATTTCCAACGGCGAAACGTTGACGATTCCAATCGACATCGATGCGGGCCAGAAACTGTCTGTCTCAGTTGTTGGCTCCAATGGTTTGACGCCGGCAATTGAACTTCGCGATCCGTCTGGCAACTTGATTGGATCAAACAGCGGCTCGACTGCAATGCTGCAGGACGTGCTGATCTCAGAAAGCGGAACGTTTGAGTTTTCGATTTCTGGCGATGCTGGAAGTTCAGGAGACTTCGAAGCGACCTCGCTCTTGAATTCCTCGTTTGAAGCCGAAATGCTGACTGGAATCTCGAACAACACACTCGCCGAAGCCGAAAATCTTGAAACGTCGTCCGTTTCTTTCGGTCCTGATGCTTCGATCGATCGACTCGTCGTGACGGCTCAACTGGAAAGTGCTAGTCCGGTTTTTGCAGAAAGTTTTGAATCCGGTTCACTCGGTTCGGACTGGACAACCTCTTCTTCAACGAATGTTGGTCGCATCCGCGTCACGGACGGATTCAATGCAGCAGAGGGAAGCTATACGTTGCTGATGGACGTCAGTCAAACTTCAAACTACAACGTTAACGAAGCCATTTTGAGTGTCGACCTTGATCCCGCCGACGCTCCGATCCTACAGTTTTCTCGCGCCGAATGGTCGGATGAAAACGATCAGCTTCCCGACACATTCTCAGGAAGCTTCGACGGTGACGGCGTGTCGATCAGCGCTGATGGCGTTAACTGGTTCACCGTTCTGACGGGCACCAACAATGACGATGCTGGAAGCTACACAACGCATTCATTCGATTTGGCAACGATTGCCAATGAAGTTGGAATAACGCTGGGCAACGATTTCCAAATCAAGTTCCAACAGTACGACAACTGGACAGCAACCGATGACGGAATCGCGTACGACAATATCCTCATCGTCCCGCAACAGTCAGCACCGGACATTTTCCAGTTTGAACTTGAAGCCAACGAGATCGCAACGATTTCTACTTCCACCGTTTTGGGCGGTGGCGAGATCTCGGTCAGTCTTCTCGACACCGAGGGCACGGTTCTCGAAACCGGAATCGCTGCAGACAACTTCAGCAGCGTCATCGCTGGCTTTTCCGATGAAACCGGCGGGACATTCTACGCTCGCGTCGATGGATCCTTGGGAACTCAATACAACCTTGTTGTAACGCGTGGTGCAGCATTGGATGTCGAGCCAAACGATGCGGCGAATCCGCTGGCCATTGATGATTACATCGGCGTTTTCGGACACGTCTCAAGTTTCTCTACGGGAACAAGTGACCCTGATGCCGCCGAAAACGGCGCACGAATCGATGGCTTCTTTGAAGGCGTCACTCTTTCGAATCCAGTTGATGGCGGAGGCATCTACGCACCATTCGCCAACTTTGGAGCACCAACAGGCGATCTCGTCTTCGGTCCAACTTCAACATCATCTGATGGGTTCCGAGAATTTGAGACGGAATTCCAAGCAGACTTCAATTCGTTACAGTCAACCGTTTCCATCGACGTTGGATCGGACGACGGTTCTGATGTTGGATTCTTGCGAGCATACGACCTACAAGGCAATTTACTCGAAGAAGTCGTCAGCAACGCGTTGTCCACTGGTCAGTCCCAAACGCTCACGATCACTCGCGGCACCGCTGAGATCGCGTTTGTGATCGCAGCCGGTGTTGGCACGGACATCACGCCTCTGGACAACTTGGTCTTCTCCAGCATCGAAGCCGACTCGGACTTCTACACGATCGACTTGGACGTTGGCGAAGTACTGCAGATCGATGCTTACCTTCCAGGAGCCGGACCGCATCTTTTTGATAACGGCTTGGACCAATCGACAAGCGAGTTGCGGGTTGAGGTAACCGACCCGAGCGGAGCTTTGGTTGCGGCACACTCAGAGCAAATCGAATACACCGCGACCGACTCCGGCACATTTACGATTAAAGTGTACGCGAACGACAATGAGGGCGAGTACGTTTTGAATCATGGCGTGATTGAGGCGGAATTCATTGAAGTCAACAATCTCACCTTTGGCCAAGACAACGACAACTCAATTGTCAATAACTTGACCGTCGACTTCAGCCACATTGTCAATCCTGAAGCTGGTGCTTTCAGTCTGATTCAACGTGAAACTGGAGACGCCGTTGATCTTGCATGGACAATCGACAATTCGGCCGGATATTCCCAGTTGACGTTCACGTTTAGTGGATCGCTAACCGAAGCGAGCGGATCACTGGTGGATGGCAACTATCAATTTTCGATCGATGGTTCGCTACTAGGTGGTGTAGTTGCCGGCAGTGATTTCGTTTACGGTGACCAAGAGTCAGATAACTTCTACCGCTACTACGGCGACACCGATGGAAACAGATTGGTTAACGTGGTCGACCTGTTGGGATTCCGAAGAACTTATCTCTTGTCTGATGGCGACAGCAACTTTGACGCCAGATTTGATGGTAATGGCGATGGCAATGTTGACGTCTTTGACCTTTTGAAGTTCCGCAACAACTACAACAAACCTCTGCTGTGGACGTAAGCCTAGGTAAACATCGAGTAG
>CAZORS010000264.1:0-3962 GCA_964582025.1 uncultured Pirellulaceae bacterium
CCAGAGGATTCGATTTTGAGCGGAATGAACCATCCCGCGTACTTGGACAACTGTTCTTCGGTGTTCAGTCGCTCAAGCATTCGTTTGCACGGCGCTCACGTCGCGCGGCCTGCCATCGCCAGGATCGGGCGACCCGTCGTTTTGGAAAGCGATATGGCTTCCTCGGGAGTCAACGTTTGGCCATTCGCGATGTTTGAACACAAGAGGCTCAAGAGAAGTGCGATCAAGTAAGTTGGTTTCATGGAAAGTCCATATCGGTGGGTTGGGGATGCTCACATTCTATAATGTTTGAAGCTCGAAATCAAAAGTTTCTATGAGCGGAGAGATCATCGCTTAAGCTACAATTTGTCGCGATTCAAACTCTCATACCGCGAGCCAAATTTTTCAGCATGGAATTAGGATCTATAACCAAACTCAAAGTCGTTGGCTGGGCGATTCTGATCACGATGTTGGCGGTCAGCTTTCTACTTCTTCCCGTGCTCCTGAGTCAAATGGACGGGTCGGTGCTGCCGGAAAAAGGGATGTTCCTTTGGTTTGCCATGTGTGCGTTTGTGCTCGCGTTCCCAGTCATGGCAGCTCATTTTTACGTCATGGTAATGCGAAAGTACATGAAGTGGCTGAGCTATTGGTTCGTTGTGGTGACTGCCACACTGGGCCTCGTTTTTCTTTATCGGCTAACAATGGTCGATAGAGTTTCTGGCGGTCACACTGATCGCGTCACGGTCTTCGTTAGTTGTTTCGTTGGCGGGACGCTGGGCGGAATGATCGTTCTAGGGATCGTCCGCCGATTTAAGCCACACTGGTTGTCTGTCAATGCAGTTGATCGGACGAGTCAAATCAAACATCGAATTGGCTTGAAAACCATATTTGGGTGGACGGCTGCCATCGCAATTATTGCCGCATCGCTGACCGATCGAGACGACACATTTTTGGAGAAGCTATTTAACGATCAAGTCTATGTTGGCCAATTGATCGGTGCACTGTCCGTTGGTTTCTTCTGTGCATTTGTGCTTTTACCCGCGCTGGGATGGCTGAGAAGTGCCTGCCCTTTGTGGTTGGGGAAACTTTCGTTATCGGTGTGCAGTCTTTTGTTACCGATCACCGTTTGCGGAGTCGTCGCCAAATTCACGTTTGGAGGAGATGCCGAATTGCCGATGTTAGCCGTCAGCCTCTCGTTCGTTCTGTTTTGGTTGAGTGTCTACGCGATCGTTTGGGAAACAGGCTGCCGTTGGGCGGGAGTGACGGAACCGAATTCGATCAAACACATCCGATCGGGTGTGTTTAAATACGTTGACACGATTTTCACAGGACTGGGTAAAGTCGCGAAATATGCCGTTTTTGCAATCGCAGTTTCATTTATTTTGTTCTCGGTCGGTTGGGGGTTCATTCATTTCTTCGGAGGAGAGGAACGAAATGTGGAACTCATCAATCACAAAATCCACGACTTGATCGGAAGCCAAGACAAGGATGTTGACTGGATCGATGTCTTTAACGATCAAAGATCAGCGGGCATTACTGCCGAAAATAATGTGGCAGTAAAAGTGATCAAGATTTTCAATCCTTACCCATTGGTGCAGCGGCAAGTCGACGTAAACAGTCCGTCAGAATATTCGCTCGTCTACAACGACTCTGATCGCAGTCAGCGCGAAGAAATCGAACGGTTAGGATTGACGTTGGAGTCGCTAGTAAATCTACCCGTGCTCAATGTGCACAGTTGGTTCTATGGTCACGTCGAAGCGTTTCAGGTTCAGTTGAGAGATGCGCATCCTGATATTGCGGCGAAGTACGACATGGCGCCGCAATTTGATGCTGGAGGAGGTTTCGGCTTTGGGCAGCCGACTGAAAAGCTCCCTTCCGATAGTGAACAACAGGAAACGCAAAAGCTGTCTAAGGCGCAAAAGCTGGCCAAGTTTTTTATCGAACAGGGAGTTGATCCGAACGATTTAATCCAATCGCCTTGGACCGCCGATGACTGTTCTCTTGGTGCTGACTTCCTGCAGATTCACCAACCCCAAATCGCGGAGTTGATCGAACTTTCAAAAGAATCGACTTACTATGCTCCTTTGACGCGGACAAACAGCAACAGGATCAGTCCAAATCAATTTGGCTACAGGTTGTTGAAAACACCTTTTTTCCTGTTGGAAGCTTCCGGTTACTTCAATATCGGCAACGACGACATCGACGCTGCGATTGAAAATTGTGAGTCCATCTGGCGTTTTACCAAAATGGCCAGCAAGGGGGCCGACACGCTATGCCTCAATAACATTAAGTCAAATGCTGATGATCTGGCAAAAGCAATCGTCTTTTCGGGTTCTGCCTCAGAATCACAGATGCGGCGACTTTTGAAATGGTCGCTTCTTGAGGAAGGCGGCGATTCGTTTTCACGTGCTAAGACGTTCAGCAAAATCATGCAATACGATCAAGCGTACCACTCGCTAACTTCTCCCGACAGTAACTTGGTTTACCACAGTACGGTCCCGTCACCGATCATGAAACTGTATGCGACGTCTCCGAGGCTGACCAATTGGCGAAGTTTCATCGATGCGTTTGAGACGCTGTCTGAAAGTTGTTGGGGGAACTACCGGGCGGTGGTGGCAGGCGAACTGAGCGGCAAAGAGTATGACGCTAGAAAGTTTGATCTGCTCAGCAAAACGCTTCCTAACGGGAGGAAGATTGGTTTAAATCACTACCACTTTTTCTTTGACCAACAGCTGTCCGTCTTAATGAGAGGCCCAGTCGCAAAAGGTGAAATGCTGGCCGAATTTTCCGCAAGTCAATTTTGGCACTACGATGCAGTTCAGCATCGAAAACTAAGCCGAGAGACCAATAAGATTGCAATCGCCTTGGAAATCTACAAAGCCAAGTACTCGGTTTATCCTGATCAGCTTCGAGACCTTGTTCCCGACATATTGCCTGTGATCGAAAAAGACCCGCTTACGATGAGCGAATTCGTTTACCGTCGCGAACAAGCAGACTTCAAGCTCTATTCGATCGGTCACAACATGATCGATGACGGCGGAGACCATGGTGAAACGGACGATTTGGTTTTCTTTCGTCCGCTTAAAGACTTCAGCGAATACGTTGAAGCGAAAACGTCAAGCAAATGAACTGACGGTGTCCGAATTGCAACTGATGTTCTAAGAGTGTCGAAAACCATTGCGGTAGCCGCAAGCTTTAGGAGCTGTCAAGTTTCCTTGATTCTTTCGTGTAGGAGTCAGTCGTTCTTGGATATTGATCGAAACCTCCGCCGACGCCTGCAGTCACGCTTGATACGTGGCCTTTTCTTCGATCACGTTCAAGTCAGCTGAATCTTCGGGATCAGACTCTGGCTTAAAATCAACCTTTGCATAAATTTGGCTCAACGCGATTTGCACATCAACCGAACCGAGTTTCAAGACATCTGAGAGTTGGCTCAGAGAGACATAATTCCAACTGCCGTCCTGTTGCCTGCGATACAGTTCAACGCGTGGCTTATCTTGGGCTACAAGCACGTACTCTTGGAGGCTGTCGAGCAACTGATAGTCTTCAAACTTTCCGCCGCGATCAAACGATTCCGTCGATTTGGACAGCACTTCAATCACCACCTGAGGATTGGTCAGCGTGTCACCGTGCGAATCAGCCAGTTCAGGATCGTGGCACAGCGCCGCAATGTCCGGATAGAAATAAGAGCCCGTGCGAACGTTCTTGACTCGCATGTCTGAAGCATAGACTCTGCAGGGTCGATCTTCGAACTGGTTCCATATGTTCGCAAGTAGGTTTCCGGTAACCAACACATGCGTTTCTTTGGCACCAGTCATGGCGAACATCTCACCACGGTAAAAGATGCTGCGATTCGACGCTGCTCGCTCGATCGCCAGATACTCTTCTTCAGTTAAATTTCGCTTGCGGGCGCTGGGCATGCACTGCTCCTCTTAGAGATTCCTACGGTGCATTATACCCTTTTGCTTCGGTCGAAACATGAA
>CAZORS010000264.1:4062-6575 GCA_964582025.1 uncultured Pirellulaceae bacterium
CGAGTGATCGTTCCACCAACGTCTTTGGTTGCTTGGCGGATCGTGTCGAGGTAGTCCTGAGGTGACAGCTGAAACTTGCTTCGCGTTGCAGCATCCTTGAACAGAATGACTTTCTGATTCGGTGTGCGTCCCATGAAGACTCCGTTCTCAGCAAGTCCTTCAACAAGTTTTCCTTGCTCGCGATAGACAACTGGATCGTAGCCAGCCAAAATCGGGCTGTAATTATCCGGGTTAGTTCGGAACTTCGCAAGTTTTTCAGCGCTTGCGAAAATGTAAGTTCGATTTCGGTGGATGATTCCAAAACGAGTATCGCCGTCTTCCCATCGTCCTTCGGTAATTAGAGTGACGGGGCATTTACCTTTAAGACAAAGACTCTGTCGATCGATTTGCGGTGGGTTTGAAGACACTTGCAATGGGTTTTTGTCATTGGATCCAATTGCGACCATGGAATCGATTGAAGTCGAATCAGCCGAAGGATCGATTTTGAAATCTCCGTTGGCCGAAGAGACTCCACCCTCCAAGCCCAGATTGTACGAATCAGAAGCCAAGCCTGAACCCTTTTCTCGTTTGGCAATCGAATCGAAGTAGCGTTTGTTCACAATTCGTTTTGGCTCAGCGCGTCGCGTTTGCGAGGACGGAGCAACCCAATTCCGTTCTTTGCTAAGGAACTGCTTTCGTTCTAGGTCATCAACCGCAACTTCATCTGAGGAACGCATTCCAGCATCTGAACTGGTAAATGGATTGGTCTGAGTTTTTGGGCCTAGATTCATTTCGTCGGAAAAGGCTGTTTGACGTCGTTGCAGCATGCTGCCGTCTTTCGACAATCCAACTTGCACGTCGCTTGGGCCAGTAGCACGAAAATCCTTTGGGTCTTGACCACTAATCAAAGCGTTCTTGACGACTTTTCTTTGGTGGGCAATTGGTCCCATTTTTTCTTTTTCGAGATTGCGGCTGGCAGTGGAGGTGCCAGCAATCATTTTTGCGTAGTTGTCAGCGTCAGCGGGCGATCGTCTTTCTGTGATCACTCGGCCAGCGGGCGAAATGATGACGTCGAATGGAACCATCGAAACGTCGTACTCGTTCACCAAGTCGAGTGCGCGATCAGCGTCCAGCTTCACCGGAACCACGTTTTCAGAAATTGCCTTTTTGACTTGGCTGCTCTTAAAAACGTAAGTATCAAGTGCTTTGCACGGACGGCACCACGAGGCACCAAAGTGAAGTAGTACCAGCTTGTTTTGTCGTTTTGCGAGTTCTTTCGCTTTTTCAACGTTTGAAAGCCACTGGATATCGCGTTGAATTCCTTGGCCCTTGACGCTAGAAAACGGAGTCATCGCAAGCAAAACAGCGATAGCAATCACGGGTAGGATTTGACGAACAAGGGTTTGGCTTGAATTGGTTTTCATTTTCGCACCGGGATGGTCATAAACACGCTTCTACACGGTTTCTGCATCGTCACCCTAGCGGTTTGTCAGCCACGTAAATTTGAGCGATTATCCGGATTTAAGCGAGTTCGAAGAGTTTGTCGGCAGTTTGGGGCGTCCAGTTAAAATGAGTGGTGCCTGTGATTTCTGCTTGACAACGTCTTGCGATTGGGCAAAACTCTAAATCTGATTAACGAGCTTCGTTGATCGAGTATCTGTGCTCCGGCTTTCGGCCCGAGCAATGAGTTCGGAGGAATCTGGACGCTTCTTTTGGGTTTCAGATATCTGATTCACTTGGTCGCTTTAAACGTCAGTCGTTTGCTTCCGCGTGAAACAGCGATTTGAGCGGGTTTCGTTCCCGGCAATTTGCTAGGCTTTCCCGTCCCACTTCCTCGGGAGTCGTTTGCTGTTTGCTAAACAGCACGCGGCAGAGCCCGGTATCAGGAAGTTTCATGGATACTCTTCAATCCTCGTGATCGAACGGATGCTTGCAGCCTGAACGGCTTTTTCGTTTGGCCGTAAGTTGTTTTAATACTTCACTCTTTTCACACGTTTGCGGCGAGCCTTTCGGTTCCCGCCTCATGGTTCGGCGTTAAACGGTTTTGTCGTGACGCTGACAAACTAACCGGAATTGGAATCTGGTGTCCGCTTCTTAGGACAGCAGTCGCTTGGCTCTCTTTGCCAGCCCGAGACCATTTTTCACGGTTACCAATTAAAACCTGGGATATCAATCAGGACCTATTTGATGGCAAAAAAACGTCGACGCTCTTCTTCAGCCAAAGACTCCCCATCCGATCGCGATGCGGACAATTACGATTCAAACTCTGACCGCGACGATCGAGACAACGATTCCCGTTCAGGTTCTCGCTCTGAGAGCGACCGCGATAGCGGACGTGGCCGAAACCGCGATGATGATGGCGGTCGAGACCGTGACAGTGGACGTGGCAGAGACCGTGATGATGACAGCGGTCGTGATCGAGATCGCGACAGCGGTCGTGGCAGCAGAGACCGTGGCAGAGATCGAGATGACGGCGGCAGAGACCGTGATGGTGACCGTGACGGCGGTCGCTCAGAGAGTTCTCGATCGGATTC
>CAZORS010000265.1:0-6507 GCA_964582025.1 uncultured Pirellulaceae bacterium
AGATTCTTGCTGCCTGTGACAAGTCCGGATTCCCGGCAACTGTTGTGCAGAATGTTCAAGCCGGCAATGCCAACGACGGTCTTGTTTCGTCAAATGAGTTTACGCCACCACCGCTCTATGCCGAGGCACTCGCCAAAGCAAAGAGCGAGAACAAACCGCTCGTTCTGGACTTCATGGCCGTTTGGTGTGCTCCCTGCAAACGGCTTGTCAGCGAAACGTTCGTCGACGAAGAAGTTGCTGGTCTTCTGGAGAAATGTGTGTTCCTCAAGATCGACACGGATGAACATCCTGACCTTGCCAAACAGTTCAAAGTCGCCAGCCTTCCAGATATTCGGTTTCTTTCACCTCAAGGAAAGCAGGTCAAAAAACTAAATGGTTTTCAAACACCCGAGTCGTTTGAAAATGAGTTACGTCATTTACTCAGTGTTGACGAGAAGGATTCACCAAATTAGCTCTGCGCTTCGCCGATGCAATAGCACAAGCCATCGGGTGCGATGACGAAGAACAACCGATAGGTCGTGTCACCATGTTTCTGCATTTGAAGTTCCGCTTTGAAACTTGAGTCGTACGATCGAAGTTCAGCCACAGCCGCCTCGACATCATCAACTTCAAAGAAGCAGCCTTCTTGTGCAGGATCACCACCGTTTTCGGCCAGTCCAATTTGAATCGTATCCCGCTCAAGCACCGCCTTGCGACATCCCTCTTCCGATCGCGACGCAACGCGAAAGCCCATCTTCGACTCGTAAAACGGAATCGCCGTGTCGATATCTCGAACCGGAAGGTTCATGGCGTCATCGGCGTACGGTGCGGCTCGAAAGAAATTTGCAGTCATTGGGTTTTGCGATCTACTACGGCGTTAATTTATGAACCAAGCCTTGTCAGACTGCACGCGGCAAAGCAGGAATCTGTCACTGAGCTTATTCAAATGGTGACTCCAAGATTCTATCAGCGTTTTGATTTGATTTTCAGGAATCGCGGAATCGAACCGACAAGAACAAGGTCTGGAGTTTACCGCTGCTTTATAGTTCCTTTCCAAGATCGTTGTCAATCAACGCATCAATGATTGGGCATCCTTTGACTGATCCTTCTCCCGAACAGTTTTCTACCAACTCGGACAAAGCTTGTTCCGCTTTTTGAAGCTCGGCAATCCTGCTGCGAAGCGTTTCAGCTTTTTGGGACGCGATGTTTTTGACGGCAGCACGATCGTTCTTCGGGCAATCAGCCAAGGCCAACAGATCTTTGATTTCGTCGAGCTTGAAGCCAAGTTCTTTGGCACGTTTGATGAACCGAATCCTCTCCACGACGCTGCGTGGGTAGATGCGGTACGTACCAGTTGCGACCGGCTGTTCGATCAATCCTTTTCTCTCATAGAATCGGATCGTTTCGACGCCAACCTCGGCGGCCTTCGCGACCTTTCCAATTGTGAATCCAGTCATTTGAATTCCTTTGTTTTTCTTTTGTTGACGCTTCACTAAAACTCAAATTCGAGATTGTCGAGTCGCATTCGCCATACGGTTCCTGCTGACTCGACACTCGTACTCGGAAATGCACTTCCCCGTGAAAGTGCACATTCGAGCAATAATTTCATGAGTTCCGATCAGCTACTTTCACTCTTGCCTTCACTGGCATCAGGCTCACTTTTTGTTGTTTCATCAGCCTCCTGTTCTTCCGATTTGGTTTCAACAGGCGGTGTTGTTGATGCGTCCGAACCGGACGCTGATTTTGACTGTCATCAGCCGCCAGCTGGTGCAGCTGCGGGCACCGCAGGTTCTGGAGATGAGCATCCGCCAAGGCATAAGCACATGGCGAAAACGAATAAGGCGTTGGTTAGTTTTGACATTTTTAGCTCTCAAAATTTGTTGGTTCTGTAGTTTTACTCTTCTAAATCCACTTACTCTTGCTTGCCAGAAGCAGCGATCTGCGCATCAAGCTTCGCCACATAGGCTGCTGGATCGGCGTCGATCTTCTTGATGCATGGAGGACAACAAACGAAAATCTTGCGACCGTTGACGACAGTCGATTTCATCGAAGCATCAACCGCTTTGCCCATCACCGGGCACGTTTTCTGAGCAGTAGCAAGGTTGGTCTGGATTGTCTTCCAATGTTCTGCGTTGAGTGCTTTGCCGACGCAGCCTTTGCAGCACAGGAAAGCGACTTCCTTTTCGCCCACTTTGACTTTGATTGGAGCGCCCATAGAACCAAGCTTCTGGCCAGACACCGGGCAGATGCCTTGTGCCATTGCGTGGAGCTGATCGCTTTTTGCCTGACGTTCTTTCGCAACGAAAGAGACGTAACTGGCGTTCACTTTCTTCAAAGATCCGTCAGCATCCGCTTGGATCTTGGCGATACATGGTGGGCAGCAAACAAAAACTTGCTGGCCATTGACGACTGTCGATTTCATCGAAGCGTCGACTGGTTTGCCCATGATGGGGCACGTTCCTTGAGCCGCTGCGATGTTTGTTTGGATCGTTTTCCAATGTTCGGCATTCAACTCTTTTCCTTGGCAGCCTTTGCAACAAAGGAAAGCGACTTGCTCGCCGACTTTGACTTTGACGGGATCGCCCATAGAACCAAGGGCTCCGCCGGAGACGGGGCAGATTTTCTGTACGGCAATCTGCAATTGATCGGCATCAGTTAGCATGCTTTTCTGTTGTGTTTCTTGAGCGATCGCCGAAACCGCAAGCAATGCTACGGCAACGAATGTTAGTAGTGTCTTCATATCTCACCTGTGTCAGTTAAATGTCGTGGGTTCCAATGGTTCCCGGATTTTCAAAAAGTAAATTAAGTACTAGAGATTGAGTTTCATTTTTCTGGGGTCATGTTTTTTGGCACTCCTTTAGGTTTCGATCTCGGGTGTCGTTTCAAGGACGATTCCCATCTTCATTTTGAATTCTGCGATAGCGCAATAAACGGTAGGCACGACGAAAGACGAGAACGGTTCGATCAGCATGCCGCCAAAGACCGGGATCGCCATCGCACGAGCGACATCTGCACCACGGCCATCAGAAAGTAGTACGGGTAGCAAAGCGACGAGCGTTGTCACCGTGGTCATCAGGCAAGGCCGAACGCGTTTCATCCCGGCGTCGTAGACGGTTTCGCGCAGTTCGTCGATCGTTTTTGGATTGCGTCGCCTGACGAGTTGTTGGATGTAAGTCGCCATAACGACGCCATCATCGACGGCGATACCGAACAGGGCGATGAAGCCGATCCAGATCGCAGTGTTCATCTGCACATCCGCAATCGCGATCGCAACCATCCCTGCGGCGAACGAAACGGGGATGGCTGAGAAGATCGTGGCGGCAATGGAGAAGTTCCTGAAGCTCAAATAGAGCAAGAAAAAGTTGATCAACATCGCCAGCGGAACCAATCCCAGCGGAACCCAGTTCAGCACCAACGCAATTCGATCCTGTATGGAGTTGATCTCCTTTGGGTAGTCCAGATCAAGCAGCGGCCCCAGCCACGCAAGCCGAAGGTTGGACTTCACTTGGTTTTCAAATGATCCAACCGGCACCATCTCAAAATTGCCGTCCGGAAACTCAAGTTCGCCACTGGCTCTGGCGTTGGCCAGCGTTTTCATTGCTGAATTGACGGTTTCAATGTCGCCTTGAACGCCGGACGGAGAGAACATCACGTGGGCGACCAACCGCGAATCTTCGCTGTTGATCATGCCCGGCCCCCAAGAGGTACTCGTGGTGGCAAGGCGTTCCAATGGAACGATGTCACCGGTCGGTGTTACGACGGGAACTTTGTCGAGTAAATCAACTTGCTCGCGAATGTCGCGACGGAAGCGAACTTGAACCGGATATCGTTCGCGGCCTTCGACGGTATTGGTAACGTTGACGCCACCAAGTCCCGCACCAACAATTTCGTTTACCATCTCGGTTGTCATCCCGTAACGTGCCGACTGATCGCGATCGACTTCGAACTCGAAATAGGGTTTGCCAAGAACAACGTCTGGGTTGACTGATCTTTCATCGACAAGCGGATTAGTTTTCAAGACGTCTGCCACGCGATTGGCTGCGATACCGAGTCCCTCAAGCGAATCGCCATAGACACGAATCGCCATCGAAGCTTTGATGCCGCTGGCCAACATGACGACTCGACCTTCGATCGGTTGCAGCGGAGACGCCAGTGTCACGCCGGGCAAAGTTGCAACGGCATTGACTTCATCCCAAATGGCCTTCGCATCGACACCATCCCGCCACTGATCTCGCGGCTTGAGCATGATGTAGGTTTCGACCATCGTGACCGGAGCAGGATCGAGTGCCGAATCGACTCGGCCAATCTTGCCCAAGACATTTTCCACCTCTGGGATCTGTTGGATCATCGCGTCTTGCGTTTGCAGGACTTCCATCGCTTGGGAAAAGCTTGCCGCCGGATAAAGACTGGGCATGTAAAACCAGCTCCCTTCGTCCAACGCGATCCAGTCATCTGACTCAAGGCCAGTGAATGTGTGCTTTGCGTCGACGTAACCGGGAAGTTCATTTAGCTCGGCTCCGAGCCGATTAGCGACATTTTCGA
Organism: uncultured Pirellulaceae bacterium; assembly: GCA_964582025.1. GTDB lineage: Bacteria > Planctomycetota > Planctomycetia > Pirellulales > Pirellulaceae > Mariniblastus. Next base: position 4,522 of record CAZORS010000265.1, read on the forward strand.
TAGGAGCAAGAATCGTTGGGAAGCCGAACCAAGCACCCGCACCAACAAAGATGATGAAAGCGGGAAAGGAGAGCATCAGTAGTTTGTGACGTAACGCAAATCGCAACCGCGCGGCGTAAAGAAACCGAATCAATCCACTCACCGGATTTTCTTCAATGGGGCGAATTCGCTCTCGCAGAATCCACCAGCCGATTGCGAAGCCAAGAACGGAAACCACTGCCGTCAGCCACTCCAGCGGAATCGTTTCGACAGGTTGCAATCCGAGCTTGGGAACGGCGACCGACAACCAGTTGATCGCTGCGACGCCGACGTCATTCAGGTGATGCCCCCAAACAAACTGACAGAGTGAACCTGCGATGGCGGCCACTCCGATTGCTCCTGCAAACGCTGCCCATTTTGGCGTTCGACTGCTTTTCAGGAACAAACGGCATAAGGTTGGCACAACGGTGACCGCAACGATCAGGCTGGCAACGATGGCGAATGTTTTTGTCCAAGCCAGCGGCGAGAACAGTCTTTGATCGCGACCGGTGAGAAAGAAAACGGGCAGGAAGCTGACGACCGTTGTGCTGACAGCAGTCACCACCGCCGGAGCGACCTCGGTTGCGGCGCGGCGGATGACATCGACACGAGTCTCCCTGCTTCCGCCGTCGATGAGACCTTCGGAGGCCCCGTCTTTTTCCCAATCCGCCAAGTGGTCATAGATGTTCTCAAGGACGATGATCCCCATGTCGACCATCGTTCCGATCGCGATGGCAATTCCGGCAAGCGACATGATGTTCGCGTCCACGCTGAAGACATTCATGGCGATGAACGCAATCAGCACAGCCAGCGGCAAAGAAATGGCAATGATCAGGCTGGCCCGAAAATGCAACAGGAACAAGATGACGATCGCGATCGTGACCAACGTCTCCTGCATCAAAGCTTCGCTGAGCGTGTGGACGGTTTCGTCAATCAGAAACGTGCGGTCGTAGATGCCTGTTATTTTGACACCGCCGAGTTCAGGTTCGAGAGAAGCGATCTTTGCTTTGACGTTCTCGATGACGGTGCGTGGATTCTCGCGATAACGCATCACGACGACGCCACCAACGGCTTCGGAACCGTTTAAGTCCAAGGCACCTGTGCGAAATGCGGGGCCGGTTTGCACAACGGCCAAGTCGCGGACTCGAATCGGCACGCCTTCATTCGATTGAACGACCGTATCGCCGATTTGCTCGATGGTTTCTTCTTCGGATTTCCCCGAACCGAGAAAGCCTTTGCCGCGAACGAGGTATTCCATCCCGGAAGTCTCAGCGGTTTTCGCACCGACTTCGGCATTGGAGGCTTTGACCGCCATCAGCAATTTGTTCAGCGTGATGTTGTGGTAGCGAAGCTTGTCCGGATCGACTTCGATTTGATACTGGCGAACGTAGCCGCCGATGGAAGCGACTTCCGCAACGCCATCGACGGATTCGAGGGCCAGCTTGACGACGTAGTCTTGCAACGATCTCAAGTCGGCGAGGTCGGTATCAGGTGCAGGTTCCAGCACGTAGTAGAAAATCTGCCCGAGTCCCGTCGCGTCCGGCCCCAGCACGGGCGTAACGCCTTTGGGGATTTTGCCCGACGGCAGGGAAAGCAGCTGCTCTGCGACTCGCGAACGTGCCCAATAAAAATCGGTGCTATCGTCGAAGGTGACTTGGACAAAGCTAAATCCAAACATGCTTTTGCCGCGAACGCTGATCGCTCCGGGAACGGCTTGAAGAGCAACCGATAGCGGGTACGTCAGCTGGTCTTCGACGTCTTTGGGAGATTGGCCGGGCCAGTCGGCCAGCACGATGACTTGGTTGTCGCCAACGTTAGGGATCGCGTCCAACGGAACTGAGTTGGTGGAAAACCAACCGATCGCAACGACCAGCAACGCCACCAAGATGACGATCAGGCGCTCTTCGATACAAAATTTTACGATTGAGCGAATCATTGCTTGGGCAACTCCATCTGAGGCAGTTGCAT